>JAHBWH010000139.1 GCA_019637115.1 Myxococcales bacterium
AAGGAAGCGGCGCTGCTCCTCAGTCACGGGCCAACAGCCCGCTCCTCGTCGCGCCTTGCTGGACGGTCGCGAACTTCCGGTTCGCCGTACTGAGCGCGAAGCACGCCGCCGCTCGCGCGCGAGCAGTGCACAGGCGTCGAGCAGTGCACAGGCGTCGATCAGGGGCGCGCGTTGAGGGCCCAATCGTAGGGGACGTAGGCGAGCGCCGCGGCGCGCGCGGCGCTCGCCATGGGCTCCTCCAGCTGCCGGACGACGAAGGCACGCACCCCGCCGAAGCGCTCGAAGTCGGCGGCGTACCACTCGAAGATCTGGCTGACGTGCAGCGTCCCTCCGCGGAGGCGCGTCGTCCGCCGCACGAACGCGCGCGTGCTGCGCTCGAGCGTCTCCTCGAGGTTCGCGGCGGTCAGGGCCCGCGGCGGAAGCGGCGGGCAACCGGCGGAGGCGCAGTTGACGACGAAGTGGATGCGCGGCTCGGCGAAGCGCGCGCCGCGGATCACGTCGTTCTCGAGCTGGTTGAGGGTGCGCGCGCGCCCCGCGACGCGGTGGGTGCGGCGATCGAAGAAACCTTCGACTCGCATCACGCTCTCGAGCGGCCACGCGTCGAGCACCGCCTTCACCGTCAGGGCGTTGTAGGCGTTGACGTAGAACGCCAACGCTTCGTCGCGAGACCACCCCTCGTCGCGGGCCTCGCCGACCGCGCGGACGTAGGCGTCGAGCCGCGCGCGGTGCTCGGCGCTCGATCGGAGCGCCGCGTAGCGGAAGCCCCCATCGCTCGTTCGGTACGTCCGAACGAGCTCGTCCCAAGGGCCCGCGTCGGGAGGCGCGGCGGCAGCGACCGGCGCGAAGGCGGAGGCGGCCCCCACGAGGAGGAGCAGGAACGGGAGAGGGCGAGGACCCATGGCGCTTCGACGTGAACGGTAGCGCGCCGATTCAGGGCGCGCCCGGCGGTGGGACGCGCGCGCTTGATGGCCCCTGGCCGGTGCGCCATCGTCGCGCGATGACGAAGGCAGAGAAGGCCGCGCGCATCGGCGTCATGCTCGACGAGCTCTACCCCGAGCCGCCCATCCCGCTCGACCACGTGGACCCCTTCACGCTGCTCGTCGCCGTGATGCTCAGCGCGCAGACGACCGACAAGAAGGTCAACGAGGTCACGCCCGCGCTCTTCGCGCGGGCGCCGACGCCTGCGGCCATGGCCGCGCTCGAGGTCGACGAGATCCGGGAGCTCATCCGCGAGATCGGCCTGGCGCCGACGAAGGCGAAGAACCTGAAGCGCACGGCCGAGCTGCTCGTCGAGCGTCACGGGGGCGAGGTGCCCCCAACCCTGGACGAGCTCGAGGCGCTGCCGGGCGTCGGCCACAAGACCGCGCAGGTCGTCCAGGCGCAGGCCTTCGAGATCCCTGCGTTCCCGGTGGACACACACATCCACCGCCTCGCCGCCCGGTGGGGGCTGTCGCGCGCGAAGAACGTCGACGAGACCGAGCGCGACCTGAAGGCGCTCTTCCCCGAGGACACCTGGATCCGTCGGCACCTGCAGATCATCTACTTCGGGCGCGAGCACTGCCCGGCGCGCGGTCACGATCTCTCGACCTGTCCGATCTGCAGCTGGGCGGCGTCGAAGGAGCGCATCGCCGCCGAGGCGCCCACGAAGAAGAGCGCCAGCGCTGCGGTGGGCGCCACGCCGAAGCGCCGAGCCGCTGCGACCGCGCGCTCGACGAAGCGGCCGCGCGCCCCGAGAGACTGACGACGCGCTGCCGATTTCCTCCGCCGACGCGCATCGGCGACGCTGGACGACGTGACGGCTCCACGCAGGCGCGAATATTGCTCTAGGCTTCGCATCATGCATCGCGTCACAGGCTGGCACACCGCGCTCTCCGTCCTCCTCACCCTGACGGCGTGCTCCCAATCACGAGACCTCGACGACGGCGGCGCGTCACGCGACGCCGACGTCCGTGACGTCGGCCCGGACGGCCCGTCTCCGTGCAACACGGTGCCGCAACCCCAATGTCGCCGAGGTCGTTGTTGCGAGGAGGCGGCGCTCCCGACGCTCTCGCCGAGCTGCACGTGGCAATGCCCCTTGGGCTTCGAGGTGATGTGCGAGGTGGACCCGGCGGCGCTCTGTGAGCCCGAGACGAGCTGCGAGGACAACGACGAGTGCGCGCTCGTCGACGCGACCTGCTGCGGGACCTGCTCCATCCCCGAGCTCGCAGACGTCGTCGGGGTGCACGTCGACGACGTGGACGAGCATCGGCGCGCGGTCTGCGGCGACGACCCCCCCGCGTGTCCTCCGTGCGCGCCGCCTGGACCCAATCCCTATCTGGTCGCCTTCTGTGCGATCGGGCGCGAGGACGGCGGGCGGTGCCTCGCGGTCGATCTGCGCGACCAGGCGGTGACGGCCTGCAGCGTGGACGCGGACTGCCGCGTCCGGGCGCGAGACTGCTGCGAGTGCGGCGCCGACACGCGCTTCGACAACCTCCTCGCGGTCGCGAGCCGCGGCGACTACGAGCGCTTCGCGTGCAACCGCGACGCAACGTGTGGGGGCTGCGCGCCGATCTATCCCGAGGAGGTCGAGGCGTTCTGCGACGACGGCACCTGCGCGCTGCGCAACCTCGCGGCGCCAACCCCTTTCCCCTGAGCCGCCCGCGGGCCCTCTCGGAGGAGCAGGGGCCCGACCCTGCGCTGCGCTGTTGGTCGCGCGACTGACGAGGCCGTCCGACCGTCGCGACGGGGCGCCCGACGACACCTGGGTGGCGCGGCCCCCACGCGTTTGTCCGTCGGGTCCCATCAGCGCGCCGAGCGAGGACCGAGCGCCTCGGGCCCTTGCCGAGGAGCTTGCCTGAGGTCGACCGGCCGTCTCGCCGTCAGGGGCGCTTGCCGAGGAGCAGGCGCGGGGTCAGCGCGCCGAGCGTGAAGCCGAGCGCGATCACGAGCGCGCCCCGCGCGCCGTCACCACCACCGAGGCCCACGAGCGCGACGATCGTGGCGATGGGCGCGAGCATCGCGCTCAGCCAGCCGCGGACGCCCGTCGGGAGCGCGCGCCACTTCAGCTTCAGGAGCAACACGTCGACGACCACCAAGTGGAACGCGACGACGGCCGAGAAGACGCTGACGAGGAGCATCGCGATGGCCCAGCCGTCCACGTCGAAGAGCGCACGCAGCTGCTGCTCGCCGACCACCGCGGCCCACGTGACGAGCGCCCAGCCGGGCAAGAAGGGGCCGAGGAGGGTCGGCCAGGTCCAGGGTCCGAGCTTCGTCATCGCCCCGCAGCATAACAGGCCGCTCGAGCCTCGGCTCGACCACCCTTCGTGTCGGCTGCCATGGTGGGGCGATGACCGACCCGCGAGACCTCATGAGCCCCTACGAGCAGATCGGCGGCGAGCGCGGCGTGCGCGCGCTCGTCGACCGGTTCTACGACCTGATGGACTCCCTGCCCGAGGCGTCGGTCGTCCGCGGGATGCACGCCAAGAGCCTGAAGTCGTCGCGCGAGAAGCTCTTCTGGTTCCTCTCGGGCTGGCTCGGCGGGCCGCAGCTCTACGTCGAGCGCTTCGGGCATCCGCGGCTGCGCATGCGGCACCTCCCGTTCAGCGTCGACACCGCCGCGGCCGAGCAGTGGATGCTCTGCATGCGCCGCGCGCTCGTCGAGACCGTGGCCGACGAGGCCCTGCGCGCCTTCCTCGAGGCGCGCTTCGAGCAGCTCGCGCTCCACATGCGCAACCAGCCCGACGCCTGATGTGCAGCGGCGCGCGCGCGGAGCTCACCGGCCCGCGCGCACGAGGCGGCCCGGCCGCGCACCCGTCAGCGCGCCGCGGTCGGCGATGAGCGCGCCGCCCGCGAAGGTCGCCACGTAGCCTTCGGCGCGCTGCATGAGGCGCTGCCCGCCGCCGGGGAGATCCCGCTGCATCCCCGGATGCAGGAGCCGCAGGTGGCCGAAGTCGATCACGTTCAGGTCCGCCCGCTGGCCGACCGCGATCGCGCCGCGGTCCTTCAGACCGATGAAGCGCGCGGTGTCGTGCGCCTGCATCTTCACGATCTTCTCGAGCGGGAGGCCCTTGGCGCGGTCGCGCGCCCAATGGGTGAGCAGGAAGGTCGGGAAGCTCGCGTCGCAGACGGTGCCGACGTGCGCGCCGCCGTCCGAGAGGCCGGGCAGCGCGAGCGGGTGGGCGAGCATCTCGCCCACGTTGTCGAGGTTCATCCCCGTGTAGTTGTAGAGGGGGAAGTAGAGCAGCGCCTCGCCGCCCTGCTCGAGGAGCGCGTCGTAGATCACGCTGAGCACGGGCTCCTTCTTGCGCATCGCCTCGGCGGCGAAGCAGGTCGTCACGCTCGGCTCGTAGTTCGGATCCTCGCCGAGGCGAAAAAGCCGCATCGCGACGAGGTCGAGGTTCTGCAAGAAGTGGTCGGCGAGGGGCGGGATCGGCGTGCCGTCGCCGCTCACCGGCTCGCTCTTCTCCTGCAGCATGCGCGCCTTCAGCTCGGGGTCCTTCATGCGCGCGACGCGCTCGGCGAGCGGGAGGTGAGAGATGGCTTTGTACGAGGGGAAGCCCATGAAGGGGTGGAACGTCGCCTGAAGGCCGAGCATCACGCCGATGGCGCGGGCGGCGACCTGGCAGCGCACGTCGAGGCCCTCGGCGTTCGCCCGGGTCGCGCCTTCCAGGATCCAGCGCCACTGATCGGGGCTGTGGTCGCGCTGCATCGTCGAGATCGAGAGCGGGCGACGCGCCGCGCGGGTCATCGCGAAGAGCAGCTCGAGCTCTTCGTCGAAGCGCCCGCGCGCCCCCTTCGGGAACTGGTTCATGTCGAAGTCGCTGACGGCCTGCAGCACCCCGTAGTCGAGCCCGAGGAACGCCTCGGCGATGCCCGCGAGCTCTCGCGTCGTGGACTCGCTCGCGGGCGTCGCCGCCCCGCGCGCGGTGCGGTGGTTGTCCGAGCGCCCGGTCGAGAAACCCACGGCGCCCGCCTCGAGCGCCGCGCGGAGGTGCGCGCGCATCGCGGCGATGTCGTCGTCGGTCGCGGCCTCGTCGGCGATGGCGCGGTCACCCATCACGTACATCCGCAGCGCGTCGTGCGGGACCATGCAGAGGAAGTCGATCGCGTGAGGCATCGCGTCGAGCGTCGCCATGTACTCGTCGAAGCCCCGCCAGCCCCAGCGGATGCCCTCGGCGAGGGCCGAGCCCGGGATGTCCTCGACGCCCTCCATCAGCTCGATGAGGCGCTGATGATCGTGGTCGTGGACGGGCGCGAAGCCGACGCCGCAGCTCCCCATCACGACGGTCGTCACGCCGTGGATCGACGAGGGCGCGAGCTCCTCGTCCCAGCTCACCTGGCCGTCGTAGTGCGTGTGGATATCCGTCCAGCCGGGCGTGACGATCGCGCCGTCGGCGTCGAGGACCTGCTTCGAAGGGCCGTCGACCTTGCCGACCGCGACGATGCGATCGCCCTCCACCGCGACGTCGCCCGTGAAGCGCTCGCGCCCCGTGCCGTCCACGATCGTCCCACCCCGAATCAGCCAATCGTACATCTCGCCTCCAACCTTCCGCCGCGCCTCGTGGCGCTCCCCGGTGCGCGCGGAACCCGCTCCGCACGCACCGGACCCAATCACTCGGACCCGATGACTCAGACGCTACGACCCCGACGACCCCATGACCCTGACCCGATCACGCCGACGGTCGGCGCGCCGCCCCGCGGCGAGGCGTTCGGCCGACTTCGAGCGCGGCGCTCTTGACCGAGCGGTCAAAGTCCTACAGGGTGTTGACCGCTCGGTCAAGACCCGACACGAACAAAGCTCACGCCCTCCGATGACCGCCGCCGACCTCCGCCTACCGAACGCGACCGCCCTCGCGCTGCTCGACGCAGCCCAGGCGCTGCTCGCCGAGGGCGGCACGAAGGCGCTCAGCGCGCGCGCGGTCGCGGAGCGCGCCGGCGTCCGCAAGGGGCTCGTCTTCTACTACTGGCCGAGCCTCGACGCGCTCGTCGCCGAGGCGCTCACGCGGTACTACGAGGCCCAGCTCGAGGTCCTCGAGCGCGCCGCCACCACCGAGGGCGAGCTGCCGGCGCGGATGCACGCCATGGTCGACGCCTACCTCGACTTCGCAGAGTCGAGCCACGCCTACGCGCGCATCGTCCAGGAGCAGGTCGCGGGTCGCGGCGCGCACCTCGAGCTCGTGGCGACGCACCTCCGCGACGTCGTCGCGCTGGTCACGCGCGGCCTCGAGGGCGCCCTGCCCGCGCGCGGCCCGCTGTCGCTCCCGCACTTCCACCTCACGCTCTCCGCGCTGATGGTGAACTACTTCACCTACGCGCCGGTCTTCGGCCGCGCGTGGTGGGGCAAGGATCCGCTCGGCCGCGCCGGCCTCGCCGAGCGTCGCGCCCACGTGCACTGGGTGGTCGACGCCTGCCTCAGCGCGCTCGATGCGCGCTGAGCGGCGCCCGCTTCAGCCCGAGCGAGCTTCGAACGCCTGCTTTCTACGTCGAGTACCGGCGCGACCACGCGCAGGTACCCGTCTACTACCAAGGCGCCGACATGTGGACCGCGCGTCCAGGACTCGTTCACGCTCGGCGCGCGTTCTGCTGGCCGCGTTTCGCTGCGATGTAGGGCTTCCCTGACAGTCGTGCCCGCGATGCGAGGGCGGATGACGCGCCTACTTCAGCCCCAGGGCCAGCGGAGCTGACGGGCCCTCTAACCCGAGGCGGGCGCAGGTCTCCCGGACCAGGGTCGCGTGGTCGGTGTCGGGGAGTATGACGATCTCGAGCAGGGCCTCGAGCGTGAGATCCAACGCGGCGACGCTCTCGGCTCGCGCATGAAGCTCGCTCAGGAAGCGGTCTACGAGCTCTGGCGCGTTCTCGAGTGAGACGACCTCCTCGTCCCACGCCTCCCCCACCCCTGACAGCGCCGCCATGGCCCCTTGGACGTTCAAGCGATGCCAAGTCGACGCGCCGAGAGCGTCGGCCAGGCTGGACGCTCCCTCGGGAAGCTCCAGCACCGAGGAGTGATCCCGCAGGCACCGTAGTAGCCGGTCGACGGCTTCCAACACCTCGTGATGCACGGGATGGTCGGTCCGGTGCTCACGCACGATGAGCGTCGGAGCGACCCGACGCACGTCCTCATGCCACAGAGTCCGCGGTCGTGCCCAATCGTCGATGTACAGGATGCGATCGTCCTCGTCGCCGAAGTTCAGCAGCTCGTCGAGCACCGCCTCGTGGGCGTCTGCGAGCGCGAGCTGCTGTTCCTCACGGATGACCGCCTCCCAGCTCAGCCAGAGCCCGCTCTCGAGCAACTCACAGATGCGCTCAACGGCCTCGAGCCGCGCTTCCCAACTGTCGAGGTCGTCGGTCTCGAGGTAGTCCTCCGAGGGGACGCGGTGAAGCGCCTCGTCCCAATCGATGCGCTCTTCGCGCCAGGTCTCCGTCGGGTCAATCATGCGGCGCCGCGCCGTCCGGAGCTGCGGTGAGGCGGACCTCTAACGCTTCGCCCAGCACCTCCACCTCGTAGCAGCCGCTCAGCTCGGAGCGCAGCGCACCTTTCTTCGCGATCTCGTCTAGCAACTTCGAAAGGCCGAGGGTCGCCGCGAGAAACAGCCGCACCTCCGACCGCGACGGCCGCCGTCGGGTGTCACGCTCGAACACGCTGAGGAGGGGAAGCGGGAACGCGCCGAGTTCCGGGGCGCGCCCGACGAGCTCGGGGGCGATGGGCTCGAAGTTGAGGCTGAAGCACTTGGGCAGCACGACGCGGGACGGGCTGACCATGCCTGACCCACAAGCTGCGAAGAGGTCGAAGTCCTCCTGCGAAACGAAGAACATCAGGCCGTAGACTTCGCCGTTGTGGCCCATCACGGAGAGCCGGCCCTCCTCGACCCCGCAGCCTGGAATCGAGACGGCGACGGGGATGTCGGCTGGAAGGACGTTCCAAGGGGCCTGCTCGAAGAGCCCGAGCGCGGCGGGCATCACCGCGTCGCGCAGGGACTCATCCATCTCCATGAACTCGTCCATCGGATGGAGGTCCGGCCCCGACATCGCCTCCGCCAAGGACTGGAGGGCGTCATCGGTGTCCGGGGTCGCCTGAACGTCGATCTGAAGGTCGGGCAGGAGCTTCCTGAGGCGGCGCGCGAGCGGGCTCGAGTCCACCGCGATCCGCGAAGGCCGTGCGGACGGAGCCCCGGGCGCGGGACGCGCGACCGCCTCCGCAAAGCTCTCCTCGAGCTGCGCGTCGGTGACGTGCGCGCCTTCGAAGACGCTCGCACCGACGACGAAACCCTCGCAGGTCCAGAGCACGGCTAGGGTGGGAATGGGTGGGTCGCCCGCGAGGGTCGCGGGCAGCGACCGAACACCACAGCTCCAAGTAACCGTCATGCGCGCTCGGTACCACATATCGAGCGGGCTGCGCAGTCGCCGGCGAGCGTCCAACCGAGCCATGCGACCTCCTGCGCCGCTGGAACTCGGCCCGTCGCTTGGCCACGCCCCTCCGGTCCGCGCGATCGGCGCTTCGCGCCCGAGATTGTGCATCGCAACATCTCGTGATACGGACACGGCGATGTCGGCCTCCTGGCCATCCGCTGCGCACGCTCAGCTCGGCCCCTTCCGCGTCGCCTATCGCGACGTCCTCCCGACCACGGGGTCGCCCGTGGACGCGCCGCCGCTCGTGCTCGTGCACGGGCTCGGCAGCTCGAGCCTCTGCTGGCTGCGCAACCTGCCCGCCCTCTCCGCGTCGCGCCGGCTCGTCCTCGTCGATCTGCCCGGCTGCGGCGAGTCCGACAAGCCGCGTTACCGCTACAGCCTCGGCTTCTGGCGCGCGCGCCTCCTGCGCCTGCTCGACCACCTCGAGATCGATCGCGCGGTCTTCGTCGGACACTCGATGGGCGCACAGCTCGCGATGCTCACGGCGCTCGACTACGCCGACCGCGTGCACGCCCTGGTCCTGGCCGCGCCGGCCGGCCTCGAGCGCTTCACCCCCACCGAGGCGACGATGTTGCAGCGCAGCGTGAGCGCGTCCTCGATCCGCCGCCAATCGCAGCTCGACCTCCGGGGGCACCTCGGGCTCGCGTTCCATCGCTGGCCCGACGAAGCCGAGCGGCTGCTCGAGCTGCGGCGGCGCATGCGCGGCCCCGAGCTCGACGGCTACGCGCACGCCTTCGCAGCGGGGGTGCGCGCGATGCTCGACGCGCCCGTGCACGACCGGCTCGGCGAGATCGCGGCGCCCACGCTGCTGGTGCTCGGCCGCGAGGACCGCCTCGTCCCCAACCGCTGGCTGCACCCGAGCCTGACCCCCACGGACCTCGCGCGCGGCGCGAAGCGCGCCTTGCCCGACGCCGAGCTCGTGCTGGTCCCCGAGGCCGGCCACCTCGTGCAGTTCGAGCGCCCCGACGTCTTCGACGCCGCCGTCCTCGACTTCCTCGAGCGGCGAGCGCTCGCGCCCGACGAGGCGGCGCCTCGCGCATCGGCGTAACCGCTACTGCGCGAACTTGCCGCTCTGGAAGACGTGGCCGAGGAGCTGCTCGACCCGGGCCGTCGCCTCGCGCGCCGGCTGGGTGCCGATCGCCTGGAGCGCGGCCTTGATCTCGTTGAGCGCCTTGAGGTGGCTGAAGAGCTGGATGTCGCTCATCGGGCGATCGCTCGTCAGCAGGTCGCGGATGCGGTTGATCTCTTCGATGAGGGCGTCGAGGCCGACGTCGGCGGCGCCGAAGCGGCGCGCCTCCGGGTGCTCGCGGAACCACGCCTCGAGCACGGGCCCGACGATGCCCTCGAGGATCTCGGCCTGGTCGAGGTTGTTCCAGGTGTGACGCAGCACGAAGAAGTCGCTCGGGTCGGCGGTCGGGCGTCCGTCGAGGAGCGCGCTCGCCGCGAAGAGCTTGAGCAGCTTGATCGCGCGACGATCCGAGAGGCTCACGCCTTCGCTGCGGATCTGGAAGACGAGTCCCTTGTAGGCGGCGAGGAACTCCTCGGTGAACTGCAGGCGCGGCGCGAAGCCCGAGTGCACGCGGTGCAGGTCCGCGCTCGAGAGGACCGGCTGCAGGCGGTCGTAGTTGCCCGTGATCTTGCTCGTCTCGTGCGCGAGCCCCTTCAAGAGCAGGTCGTGGAAGTGGTAGCTGTCGAGGTTCTCGCTGCGCACGCGGAGCAAGAAGCGGTCGAAGACGGCCATGAGGTCTTCGTCGTTGGGAACCTCGTTGCTCGCCCCGAACGCGCTGATGAGCGGCACCTTCAGGACCTGCCCGCCCACCGTGTAGACGCGCTCGTTGAGCACGCTGAGCAGCGAGTTGAGGATGGCCGAGTTCGCCTTGAAGACCTCGTCGAGAAAGACGATCTCGGACTCCGGGAGCATGTTCTGCGTGCGGCGCCGGTAGTCGCCTTCGCGGAAGGCGGCGATGTCGATCGGGCCGAAGATCTCGTTCGGCTCGGTGAAGCGCGTCAGCAGGTACTCGAAGTAGCTCGCCTGCACGAGCTTCGCGAAGAGCCGGACGATCGCCGACTTCGCCGTGCCGGGCGGCCCGATGAGCACCATGTGCTCGCCGGCGAGCGCCGCGATCAACATCAGGCGAATCGTCTCGCTCTTGCCGAGGAAGGTCTGCTCGAGGTGTCGAGCGATCTGCTGGAGCTTGGTCGCGAGGTGGGGATCGATCACCGGGGAGCCTCGATGGGGACGGGAGCGTACTGGTCTGCGGCGCGGAGCGAAAGCGCCCGAATCGGCGCCGCGCGGTCCAAGATGCTGCGGGCGAAGGCCACGGCGTCCTCGCCCGATTCGCGCCGACGCTGCTCGGCGCGCTGCACGACCCGCGTGAGGTCGGGGTCGGCGAGCTCGAGGAGGAAGCCGAGCGCCCCCTCGGCCTCGGCGTGGTCGACGAGCGCGGGGAGCACCGCCGCGAAGAGCTCCTCGTCGCCGACCGCCGGCTCCTCCCTAGGGCGATGCCCCTGCCGCTCGTCGAGGATCTCGAGGAGCTGGAGCTCGGCGAGGAAGCAGAGGGCGACGAAGAGGTGCTCCCCCGGCGGGCCGAGGCCCCCGAGCACGCGCAAGGCGTGGCCGAAGGGCTGCGCGACCTGGTGGGTGCCGCGCTTGACGAGCAGCTCGACGATGCCGTGGCGGAGGGTGGGATCGCTGAGGACGGCGAGGCCCGCGTGGCCGAACTGGAACCCCCCGCCCATGCCGGGGCGCGGTCGGCAGAGCTCGGGGCGGAGCAGCTCGGTGATGGGGGAGCGCGCGAGCAGCGCCCGCAGACGACGGTCGAGCGCGCGCTCGTCACCCGAGGTCATCAGCGCGACGAGGCCGCGCGTCTCGTGGGTCTGGCGCACGAAGCGCAGGCGCGGCATCGCGACGACGTTGGCGGGCGGAGGCCGACCGTAGAAGCGGTAGGTATAGGCCCAATTCTTGACGACGGTGTCCTCGCGCTCGAGGTCGAGGATGCGGTCGAGGACGACGTGACGCAGCAGCGCCTGCTCGCGCGTCGCGGGCATCGCGATCGAGTCGATCCATTCGTCGACCCACCGACCGATCGTCGCGCGCGCCCCGCGCGCGAAGGCGCGGTCGAGCTGCGGGTCGGTCAGGACGAGGAGATCGTGGGCGGCCGCGGCGATCGAGAGCGCGCCGCGCTCCGGCCAGCGCAACATGTCGGTCGGGACGAGCTCGCTCGCGGCCGTGTGCAGGCCCTCGAGCATCGCCTGCTCGACGTCCGGGTCGCCGAGCCCTGCGAAGGCGAAGTGCTCGATGAGCTTCGGAGGGAGAGGGCGCGTGAGCTGCGCGACGGCGCCACCGTCGCGGTGCGCGGCGTCGGCCGACGCGGCCCCGAAGAGCGGCGCGACGAAGCCGCCTACGAAGGCTTCGTAGAGCTCCTGCCGCTTGCGGGACTCGTCCGCCACTACTCCCCTTCGCCGGTCTTGGGCGAGCCCGCGTCGGGCAGGCCCCAGAGCGGGAAACGACGCGGCTCGTCGTATTGGAGCAGCGGCAGCGGGATCTCGGCCGACACCGGGCGATCGGCGCGGACGAGGTGCGCTGCCACGTCGCGGAGCGCCTTACGCGACACGGGCCCGAAGGCGCCCGCGGGGACGACCCGCGGCGTGGCGATTCCGTCGGGGCCGCCTTCGAAGAAGACGTAGCCGTCGCCTCGGTCACGGACGAGCTCTTCGAGCACCGTCGGCGACACGGCCGGGACGATCACCGAGCCCGAGGGCACGTAGATGCGCGGCGCGACCTCGGAGTGGAAGACGCCGAGCGGCACGCCCTCGATGCCCTTGGGGTCGAGGAGGTAGAAGCGGTCTTCGCCGATCGCGAGCCGCAGCGCCGAGAGCGTGTTGGGCGGCAGCGCGTAGAGCATGCGCGCCAAGTGCTCGCGCTGCGCGAGCGGCACGACGGTCGCGGTGACCGCGCGCCAAGGCTCGGTCGAGTGGGCGAGCCGGAGCGGCAGGCCGAGCCCGATGGAGGCGTCGAGGCCCGCCCCGCGGTGCGCGCGCGCGGCGTCGTCTCCTTCGAGGTCGACGCCGGTGCGGACGAGGGAGCGCACCGGGGCGAAGGGCGGCAAGGGGTGCACGACGAGCACCTCGCCGTCGCCCCGGAAGAGGTGCAAGGTCTGGTCGTCGAACATCGAGGCGCAGCTCTCGAGCGCGATCGGGTGCCGGAAGCCGAGCTCGACGGCGAAGCTCTTGCCGAGCGGCTCGAAGACGTGAACGCCCGGGAGCGCCGCGAAGAGGCGCGCGACCCGCTCCGGCGTCTCGCCGATGTCGAAGAGGTAGAGGCGCCGCGGGCGGTCGTCGAAGGCGCTCGTGGCGGGCCACTCGGCGATGGCCGCCCGCGCCGGGATCTGCCAGCGGAAGAGGTAGCTGAGGATCGCGCCGCCGACGCCCACCTCGGCGCTCGCCCAGAGGCGCGGCGGCAGGGGCGTCGCGCTCGCGTGGGGCTGGCGGAAGGGGTGCAGGCGGAAGACCAGGTCGCGGAACTGCAGCTCGCGCTCGAAGGTGTACGCCTGGCGGAAGGTGTCGTGATAGAGCACGAGGTCCGCGGGTTGGTCGAGCAGCTCGAGGACGTCGAAACCGAGCGGCGACGAGGAGTCCCGGTACTTCACGAAGTGGCGCGAGGTGCCGGTGAAGACGAGGCCACCCGCGAGCTTGGCGACCCCCGCGATGCGGTCCATCCGGTAGGAGGACTCGGCACCGACGGAGAGCATGATCTCCCGCGTCTTGAGGGGCGTGACCAGCCGCCTGAGCTGCAGGGTGGGGAGGAGCTCGTCGAGGGAGCCCTCGTCACCGTAGGCGCGCAGGAACGCCACGAGCCGATCGAGGCTCGGGAAGAGCACGACCCCTCGCTGGCCGAGGACGACGCCCCGCGCGTCCGGGGCCACGCCGGGTGTTCGGAAGCGGGTCTGGTGCAGCGCGGCGCGCTCGAGCACGGGGCGACGGTAGCCGGTGCCGCGCAGGGGATCCAGAAGGTTCCGCCCCCGCTCCGGGGGCGGCTCTCTGGACGGCCCGTGGCGCGAGCCCCCTCCGAACCGGGCATCGAATGCGAAGCGCAGTACCCGCCTGCCGCCGCGCTGGTGTATCTTTCCGGGGCCATGGCGGAGCAAGGATCGAAGCACTCGTCGCCCGCCATGCCCGGCCGGAGCGACGCGAGCGAGGTCCGCGCCGCCGCGGGCCCTCCCTACGTCCCGCCGCCCCCACGCGTCCCGAAAGAGCTCGAGGCGAGCGACACGGACGACGCGGCGCGTCCGCCGCGCCCGGGGCACGTCGGCCGCGCGTTGCCGGACCCCGAGGGCGACGTCGAACCCCGCAGCGGCATCGAGCGTCGTCCGAACGCGTCGCCTCGTGCGCGCGACGCGGCGCCCCTTGCTCGCCCCGACGCGGGCGTCGCCGCCCCTAAACCGAAGCCCCCCGCGCCCGCCGAGACGTCCCCCACGGACGCCGCGGGACACGACGCGGCGGGAGAAGACGAGCCCTTCGGAGACCGCAAGAGCCTCGAGATCGAGCTCCCCATCGGCTTCGGCGACCCGACGACGGGCGATCGCTTCGTGCCTCCCGAGCCCATCGCGCGCTTCGGTCGCTACGACATCCTGGGCCGCCTCGCGACGGGCGGGATGGCCGAGATCTTCCTGGCGCAGGAGCCCTTCGAGGGCGGGGGACGCCGCCCCGTGATCGTGAAGGTGCTGCGCAAACAGCTCGCCAAGGAAGAGGACTTCGAGGTGCTCTTCCTCCGCGAGGGTCGCGTCGCCATGCAGCTCGCGCACCCCCACATCTGCAACGTCTTCGAGTTCGGCAAGTGGGGCGGCCACTTCTTCATCGCGATGGAGTACATCGAGGGCGCGACCCTCAAGGGCCTGCTGGAGCGCCTCGCGAAGACCGACGAGCCCTTGCCCGCGCCGATCGCGGTCGGGATCGCGGCGAAGGTCGCGGCCGCGCTCGACTACGCGCACCACGCGAAGGACGCCAACCGACGGGACCTCGGCGTGGTGCACCGGGACATCTCGCCACACAACATCATGGTGCGCTTCGACGGAGTGGTGAAGCTGCTCGACTTCGGGGTCGCGAAGGTCGCGCAGTCGGAGGACGAGAGCCGCTCGGAGGCCGTGAAGGGCAAGCTCGGCTACCTCGCGCCCGAGCAATGCCTCACGGCGCCGGTGGACGGGCGCACCGACATCTTCGCCCTCGGCATCTGCCTGTGGGAGGCCCTCACGGGGCGACGCCTCTACAAGCGCGGCGGCCAATACGAGATCTTCCGCGCGATCCTCGAGGAGCCGCCACCGTCGATTCGAGCGGTGCGCCCCGACCTCCCCGAGGAGCTCGACGCCATCGTGCTCAAGGCGCTCGCGAAGGCGCCCGCCGACCGCTACCAGAGCGCCGTCGAGTTTCAGGAGGCGCTCGAAGGTTGGCTCGCCGCACGCGGCGAGGTCGTGACCGCGTCGGCGCTCCGCCGCCTCATGCACGGGCTCTTCGCGCACGAGGTCGCGCATGGCGTCTCGCTCGAGGTGGACGCGAAGGTCGCGGATCGCCTCCGTCCCACGTCGATCCACCCTCCGCGCAGCACGTCCGATCGCCCCCCACCGCCCGACACCGTGGAGACGCTGCCGCCCCCGAGCTCCCGCCCGAGTCGGCGCGGCGTCGCGCTCGTGGCGCTCGCGGTCGTCACGGTCACGGTCGCGATCGTGGCCGCCCTCGCGACCCGCGCGCCCGCGCCGACGGCGCTCGACGAGCCAGCGGCTGGCGAGCCTCACGAGCTCGCCTCGAGCGAACCCGAAGCACCGGAGCCACTCGAGCCGGAGCCGGCGGAGACCGCCGCGACCCCCGACGAGCCGGATCCCTCCGCTCAGGGCGCCGAGGGGGCCGCCGCCGAGCCCGCCACCGAACCCACCGCCACCGAACCCACCGCCGCCGAGCCCGACGTCGGCGCGCCGAGCGTCTCCGGCGACGCGGCTCGCCCCGCAGGGGTCGCCCCCTCGTCGAGCATGCGTCCCTCGTCGATGCGAGAGCGCCCTGGCTTCGTCGCCGACCCAGGGTTCTGAGGAGCCTCTCGAGAATCAGACGCTTGCGCCGAGCGCGCGAGACCCCGAAGATGAGCGCCATGGTGAGGTCGTGGAAGCGTGTCGGCTTCCTCCTTTCGGTCTTGATGGCGTCGGGCTCCTCGGCGGTGGTGGCGCAAGCTCCCGAGCCCTCGCCGGAGCAGACGCCCACGGCGGAGAGCGCCGGCCCGTCGGAGGCGGAGCTCGCCCAAGCGCGTCAGCGCTTCCGCGACGGCGTCGAGGCGGCCGAAGCGCGTGACTACCGGCGGGCGGTCCGTGCCTTTCGCCAGGCGCTGGCGGTCCGCGACGCCCCCGCCGTTCGCTACAACCTCGCGTCGGCGCTCTTCGAGGTCGGCGAGCACGTGGAGTCGTTCGCGATGGTGCGCGGCTTGGGCGCAGATACCCCCGCCGATCTGCGCGAGCGGGCCGACCGTCTCGAGCGCGAGCTGCGCCGCCACGTCGCGATCCTGAACATCCGCATCGGCGGCCAGCTCGACAGCGCCCAGCTCGACGGGCGTACGCTCGAACCGAGCGAGCACGACCGTCCCCTCGCGGTCGCGCCGGGCCCCCACGAGCTCTTGGGCTTGCGCGGCGCGGAGGTCATCACCACCCGACGCTTCGAGCTCGCCGCGGGCGCCGAGGTCTACGTCGACGTGAGCAGCGTGCCAACGCCGGCCGAGGCTGCGCAGATGGCCACCCCAGCGGCCGCGCCACCGAGCCTCGCCCCTCCGGTCGCGACCGAAGCGCCCCGCTCGCGCAAGGGGCTCTGGATCGGCCTCGCCATCGGCGCGGCGGTCGTCATCGGCGCCGCCGTCACCGTGGGCGTCGTCGCGAGCCGGGGGCCCGCCGATCCGGTGCCGGGCAACTTCGAGCCCGGGGTCATCCGTTGGTGAGGCGTCCCTTCATGCTGCGCACGCTCCTCTTGCTCGCCCTCACCTCGCTCTGCGCGTGCAAGAGCTCGATCACGGAGGTCGTGGTCGTCGTGGACTCCGACCTCGACGTGCCCGAAGCGCTCGACCGCCTCCAGATCGACGTGAGCGGCCCGGATGGGCGGCGCGAGCAGGCCACGGCGACGCTCGGGGCCGCGGAGACGCCTCTGCCGCGAACGCTGAGCCTCGTGCACGAGGGTGGCGTGCTCGGCCCCTTCGACGTGACGGTGCGAGGCTTTCGGGACGAGGACGAGATCGTCGAGCGCCGCGCCCGCTTCGACTTCGTCCCAGGGCAGTCCCTCGTTCTGACGATGCACCTCGTCCGGGCGTGCGTCGGGCTCGACTGTCGGCCGGGGACGTGCAGCGAAGATGGGTGCGCCGGGATCGAGCGTGGCCCCTTGCCCGCCTGGCCGGGCAGCGCGCCGCGCCTCGGCGATCCCCTGCCGGACGCGGGCCCCCCCGACGCGGGGCCTCCCGACGCGGGGCCCGCGGACGTCGGCCCTCCGGACGCGCCGTGCGAGCCGCGCGAGGAGGAGTGCAACGGGCTCGACGACGACTGCGACGGGGCGATCGACGAGGACTTCGATCTTCAGGACGACCTGGCGAATTGCGGTGCGTGCGGACGTCAGTGTGTCTTCCGCAACGGCGAGGGCATCTGCAACGCGGGGGTCTGCACCGTCACCTCGTGCGAGCCCCCTTTCGAAGATTGCGACGGCGACGGGTCGAACGGCTGCGAGAGCGACACGCAGCTCAGCGTCAACCACTGCGGGACGTGCCGGAACGTCTGCCGCAACCCCGACCGGGTGTGCTGCAGCGGGAGCTGCCAGCGGAGCTGCTGAAGAGAAGCTCAGCCGTTTTTCGCAAGCCGCCCTACTGGACGGCGCGCAGCGAGCGAAGCGAGCGTAGGCTCGTGGGAGGGGGCCCCGCGGCCCCGCGGGGCTTCACGCCCCGTGGGGGAGGGGCTGGCGACAGCCCCTCATAGGAAGCTGAGTAGAGCTCCCCGGAAGTTCGTGAGCAGATGCGGCAGATCCATCCCGTCCAGCTGCCTTGCTCCGGGCCAACACGCGCCCGCCCCTTCAGACGACGCCGAGGGCGCGCATCGTCTCGGCGACGCGGATGAACCCCGCCGCGTTCGCGCCGAGCACGTAGTCGTCGGGCGCGCCAAAGGCTTCGGCGGTCTTCGCGCACGTCGCGTGGATGTCCTTCATGATCTGCGCGAGGTGCGCCTCGGTGTCGCCGAAGGTCCAGACCTCGCGGCGCGCGTTCTGCTGCATCTCGAGCGCGGAGGTGGCGACGCCGCCCGCGTTCGCGGCCTTCCCCGGCCCGAAGTCGACCTGCTCTTCGTGGAGCAGATCGATCGCGCGCGGCGTCACGGGCATGTTCGCGCCCTCCGCGACGACCTTGCAGCCGTTCTCGACCAGCTTCGCCACGTCGTCGACGTCGAGCTCGTTCTGGGTCGCGCACGGCAGCGCGATGTGGCCGCGGATGGCCCACGGCCGCTGCCCCTCGAGGTACTCCGCCCCGCGGCGCTCGGCGTAGTCGCGGACGCGGCCGCGCTCCACCTCCTTGATCTGCTTGAGCAGGGCGAGGTCGATTCCGTCGCGGTCGTGGACCGTGCCGTCGCTGTCGGAGCAGGCGACCACCTTGGCGCCGAGCGAGTGGAGCTTCTCGATGGCGTAGAGGGCCACGTTGCCGGAGCCCGAGAGGACGCATTTCTTGCCTTCGAGCCCCTCTCCCCGCCGCGCGAGCATCTCGCGCACGAAATAGACGAGCCCGTAGCCGGTCGCCTCCTTGCGCACGTGCGAGCCGCCCCAGCCGATCCCCTTACCGGTGAGCACGCCCGCCTCGTAGCGGTTCGTGATGCGCTTGTACTGCCCGAAGAGGTAGCCGAGCTCGCGCGCGCCGACCCCGATGTCGCCCGCGGGCACGTCGGTGTGCTCTCCGAGGTGACGGTAGAGCTCGGTCATGAAGGCCTGGCAGAAGCGCATGATCTCGCGGTCCGAGCGGCCGCGCGGGTCGAAGTCCGAGCCCCCCTTGGCGCCGCCGATGCCAAGGCCCGTGATCGCGTTCTTGAAGGTCTGCTCGAAGCCGAGGAACTTCATCGTCCCGAGCTTCACCGTGCGGTGGAAGCGGAGGCCGCCCTTGTACGGCCCGAGCGCCCCGTTGAACTCGACGCGGAAGCCTCGGTTCACCTGGACCGCGCCCTCGTCGTCCTCCCACGCCACGCGGAAGACGAGCTGCCGCTCGGGCTCGCAGAGCCGCTCGATGAGGCGCTCGTCCGCGAGCTCGGGGCGCTCCCGCAGCACGACGGCGATGGAGTCGAGCACCTCCGAGACAGCCTGATGGAACTCGTCCTCGCCGGGGTCTCGTCGGAGGATCGCGTCGTAGATCGCCTGCAGGGCCTCGTCCTTCATCGCGGAGCACGCTACGTGGCGAGCACGCGATGTCAAACGCGGCGCCTCCGCTCGATCTCACGCATTCGCTTGCTGCGCGCCGTCCAGCAGGGCGGCTTGCGAAAACGGCTGAGCTTCCTAGTCAGCTCTGGAAGCGGCGCCAGGCCGTGAGCTCGGCCTCTTGGAACGCGGCGTAGCGCCCTTGGAGGCGGACGAGCTCGCCGTACATGGCGGGCATCTGCGGCGCGAGCGCGAGCAGCACGCGGCCGGTGGCCTCGGCGTCGCCCGCCGCGCGGTGCGCCTGCTCGAGCGGGATGCCGAAGAAGGCCGCGACGTCGCCGAGGCGGCGGCTCTTCTGATCCTTGAGGATCTCGCGCGCCCACACGAGGGGATCGAGCCAGACCGCGTCGGGCCGCAGCGCGGGCGGGAGCATCTCGGGGAGCGCGTGGCTGACTCGGCGCGCCTCCGAGAGGAGGAACGTGCGGTCGAAGTCCGCGTTGTACGCGACCGGCAATCGCCCCGCGAGCAACTCGACGACGTGCGGCAAGACCTCCTCGAAAGAGGGCGCTCCCTGCAGCTCCTCGTCGCTGATGCCGTGGATGGCGCGCGCCTCCTCCGGGACGGGGATGCCGGGGTTGACGAGCAGCCCCTCTCGGAACGCGAGCCGGCCCCCCGCGTCGAAGCCGACGAGGCCGATCTCGAGGACGCGGTCCTCTTCGGGGTTCGTGCCGGTCGTCTCGAAGTCGATGACGACGAGCGGGAGCTCGGTCCACGAGCGCCCCGCCTCGAACTCCGCGATGAGCCCGGGCACGTTCCGGATGGCCTGCGCGATGAGATCCGCGATGCCGGGGTAGTGTCGCCCCGTCGGGAAGCAGGTCTTGGGTGCGCCGCGCATGGCGTGCGTGTACCACGGGTCCGCGCCGACGACTACGTCGTCCCCCGCCGATCGCCCTCCCCCGCGAGGGCTCCCCACCTCGCGCTACGCGCCTCGCTCGCTGCCCGTTGCTTCCCGCGCACGACCGGCCCGTTCCCCCCTCCGCTTCCCCCTCCGTTGCATTCCCCGCGCCAGGTCCGATACCCTGACGCGAAGCCGGTTCGCGTCGGCTTCGGCCTGCTCGCAGGGGTGCGGGCGTGGAGGTGTTGGCCATGGGGTCGAGTCTTTCCTTTCTTCGCGTCTCGATGGCGCTCTCCACGCTCTGCGCGCTCGCGTGCGGCGGCTCCCCTGCACCCGTCGACTCGGACGCCTCGATGGAGGTCGGGGACGCGATGCTCGAGCCGGTCGACATCCCGAACCCGGTGCTGGTCCAGACGATGGCCCCCGCCGAGGTGCGCGCGGGTGAGCTGATCGGCGTGACCTGCGTCATCCTCGACGCGAACGGGGACATCTACTCGTCCGCAGGTCGCACCCCGCGCTACCGCGTCGCCCCAGAGGCGTCCGTCGAGCGCGTCGCGGGTCAGATCGTCGCCGCCCGCGTGGGTGAGGTCGAGATCAGCTGCTCCTTCCCCGACCTGATGATCACGGACGAGAGCCCCGCCATCGTGCGCATCGTGCCGGGCCCCGCGGCCGCGGTGACCACGACCGTGGACCGCTCGCAGATCGAAGCCGGCGAGTCCATCCGTGTCACCTGCGACGTCACGGACGCCTACGGCAACGTGATCACGAACGCGAGCCCGGGCGTCGGCCTCCGCCCCTCGGCGTCGGGCAACACGACCGACGGCCTGAGCGCGACGCTGACCCGCGCGGGAATCTACGACGTGAGCTGCGAGCTCCCCGGAGCGGAGGCCACGACCGCCCGGGTCGAGGTGCTCCCCTCGCTCCCAGCCACCTTGGCGCTCTCGAAGGTCCCCGACCAGCCCTTCTACGCGACCGGCCAGGTCGTCGAGGTGGCCGCCGTCGTCACCGACCGCTTCGACAACGTCGTGCCCGACGCCGTCGTCTCGATGCAGAGCGCGCCCGCCGCCTCCGCGACGCTCGGCCCGAATCGCTTCCGGTACTTCGTCGACGGCACCTACGTGGTGACGGCGCGGGTCGAGCCGCCCACCCAAGACGACGTGGAGCTCACCGGGCAGGTGACGATCGTCGTCAACGGCAACGGGCCGCAGATCCAGTGCACGGGCCCGCGGGACGGGGACATGATCGTGCAAGCCCCCGGCTCGACGATCACCGTGACCGGCACGGTGGACGACGAGACGGGCATCTCCGCCGTCTTCGTGAACGGCAGCCCCGCGTCGGTCGACGGGAACACGTTCAGCGCCCAGGTGGTGACGCAATTCGGCATCAACTTCGTCGACGTGGTCGCGCGCGATGGCTTCGGCACCGAGTCGACCGCGACGTGCGCCTTCCTCGCGTCCGCGCGCTACACGTCCGAGAACAACACCTTCAACGACGTGGTGTCGCTCAAGCTCCGCCAGCCCGCGATCGACGACACGAACCGCGCCGGCTCGATCAACTCACTCGCCGACCTCTTGCACATCGTGCTGAACAGCGCGGGCCTTCGGCAGCAGCTCGACGCCACCCTGACGGCGAACAACCCGCTCAAGCCGAGCAGCTGTGACCAACGCGTCCTCGGCGTCTGCGTGTTCCGCAGCGAGATCAACTACGTCTCGAGCGGTGGCACGGGGATCGAGCTGAACGGCACGCGGACGACGAGCCTCACGCTGGTGGACGGCGGTCTTCGCGCGGCCGTGACCATCCCCCAGCTCCGGGTGCGCCTGCGGATCAGCGGCACGCTCAGCTCGACGGGCTGGGTGACCTTCGAGAACGTCAACGTCAACGTCATCTTCAACGTCGCGCTGAGCGGCGGGCGGCCCCGCATCACCGTGCGCCCTGGCAGCGTGAACGTGAGCATCGGCCGCATCACCACCGACTTCAGCGGGCTGAGCGGGCTCATCATCGACATCGTCGCCTCGCTCGCCTCCGGCACGCTGCGCTCGTTCGTCGAGACCACCCTCCGCAACTACATCACGAGCTCGTTCAACGACGTGCTCGACGGGCTCTTGGCCGGCCTCGACATCTCGTCCCTCGGGTCCACCCTCGACGTCCCGCGCCTCGACGGGAGCGGGAGCATCCCGCTCGGCTTCGGGGTCGACTTCTCATCCGTTGGCACGAACCCCTCACGCCTGCTCATCGGCATCGGGACCCGCTTCACGGCGCCCACGGCCATCGCGCGCCCGACGCGCGGAGTGGCCGTCCCTCCGGGGACCGCGGGGGGCGCGATCCTCAGCGATCCGACGGTCGCGCAGTCGATGAGCGTCTCGATCCACTCGGTGCTCTTCAACCAGGTCACGCACCAGCTCTGGCGCGCCGGCCTGCTACAAGCGCGCGTCACCGGCAGCGGCCTCGGCGGCGACCTGCCCGACGGCCTCGTCGCCGACATCGACGGCGCCCTCCCCCCCGTGATGTCGATGAGCAACGGTGGACGGGCCGAGATCGGGATCGGCAGCCTGAGCCTCTCGCTCGTCTATCCCGGGCTCTTCGACGAGCCGATCACGGTCTCGCTCGGCGCCCGCGCGTCGACGACGGTGCGCCTCGTCGGCGACAACTTGAGCTTCGACGCGATCGTCGTCGACGAGCTCTTCTTCTCGACCGCGGACGTGAGCCTCGACGCCTCCACCCGCGGGGTGCTCGAGGGCTTCTTCCGCCGCCTCGTGCAGGCGATCGTCGATCGCGTGCTGAACGACTCGCTGCCGGCGCTCCCAATCCCCTCCTTCGCGCTGCCGGCCTCGCTCAGCGACTACGGGATCCCGGTCGGGACCGAGCTCGGCATCACGAGCCCGGCCCTGGCGGTCGAGGGCCAACACTTCGTCCTCCGCGGCAACTTCGGGACCCTCTGATGGAGCTCGTCATGCGCACACGCTCTTCGCTCCTCCTCGTCGCCGCCACGCTCGCCCTCGCGTGCGGTGGCGGAACCCCAGCCGCCGACGGCGGCGTCGTGCCCGACACGGGCACCGGCCGTCCGGTCCCCTTCGACATCGCGGTGTCGATCCAACCCGCCCGCGCGGAGTACCGCCTCGGCCAGGCGGTGCGCATCCTGGCCGCCGTCACCGACGTCGACGGCACCCCGATCGACATCCCCCTCCGCTACTACGCCGATCCGGCGGCGAGCGCCACGCAGCTCGACGGCGCGATCTTCGAGCTCGCGGCGACGGGTTATGTGGAGCTCTTCGCGTGCACGGAGGATCCCGGCCCGATGGGCGAGCCCCTCTGCGACTACCGGCGGATCATCGTCAGCGAGGGAGCCCCCGAGCTCGTCGTGACCTCGCCCGCGCCCGGCGCCGAGCTCGGGGGGCCGGGCGAGTCCGTCATCGTCGTCGAGGGCTCCATCGCCACCGGCCGCCT
>JAHBWH010000014.1 GCA_019637115.1 Myxococcales bacterium
GCAACGCGACGATGGCCTCTGCGTCCCGGTCCGCGCGCGCGAGCGCCCGCGCCGCGTGGAATGCGTCGACCTGCGCGTGCGGATGCCGCTCCCGCGCCGAGGCCGCGAGCACGCGGGCCGCCTCCGCGTAGTGGTGGCGCGCGCGATAGAGCGACATCCCGAGGCGATGCAGCCACGCCCCGCGAATCGCGCTCGGCGGCTCGACGCCACGAAGCGTCTCGACCGCCTCCTCGAAGCGGTGCGCGGAGAAGAGCGCGTCGGCGCGCGCGAGCCGCTGCGCCGGGGTGAGCAGCGCGAGCGAGGTGGCCGTGTCGCCCCCGAGGAGCGCCGCGAGTTGGCCGCCGTCGGGGTGATCGGGGAGTTCGACGAAGAGCGCGAGCCTCGCGTCACGCGCCTCGCTCACGCGCCCCAGCCGCTCGAGCACTTCGGCGCGGAGCGCGCGGAGCGAGAAGGTGTCGACGCCACGCACGGCCGCGGTGTCGCGGGCCACCCGCTCGAGATCTGCGAGGAGAGGCTCGAGCGTCTCGCGTCGTCCACCGCCCAGGGCCTCGCGCGCTTCGCACTCGACGCCGAGCGCGCGGGCGATCCCGCGCCTCGCGCCCGTGGGCGAGGCGGCCTCGAAGAGCGGGCGCGCGTCCGCGCAGCGCCCGAGCCGCGCGAGCGCGTGCGCACCACGGAAGCGCGCGTCGCTGGCGACCGCGTCGGGCAGCGGGTCGCGATCGGCCAGCGCCTCGGCGTATGCGCGCGCGGCCTCGGCGAGGCGCCCCTGCCGCTCGAGGAGCCGTCCACGCAGGTATCGGTGGCCGGCGGTCGGCGCGAGCCGGTCGAGCAGCGCGAGAGCCTCGTCGTCGGCGTGGCGCGTCACGAGCGCCGCGAGCGATTCGCTCGCTTGCTCGGCCTGCCCGGCCTGCTCGGCTTGCGTCGACTGCGTCACCTGCGTCGACTGCGTGGGCTGCGCCGCGAGCGCGGCGGCCCAGCCGAGCGAGACGATCAACGATGAGACGGCGCGAGCTCGCACGACCCTCGGTTACCACGAATCGGGCTCGTTCGATTCCCTGGCCTCGAACGGGCCGCTCTCGGTCCGGCTTCCGTCGATCTCGTAGGTAGGTAGTGGCTGGCGGCACGAACCTCCGCGAGGGCTCGCCCACGAGCTCTACTCCGCTTCGCTTCAGAGTAGGCCCAGCTCCAGCAAGGCCTCTTCGGTCATACGCGCCTTCGTCCAAGGCGGATCCCAGACGAGCTTCACGTGCGCCCGCGCCACGCCTGACGTTGCTCCGACGCGCTCGGCGACGTCGCGCACGATCTGGCCGGCGACCGGACAGGCGGGCGCCGTGAGGGTCATCGCGATCTCGACGTGGCCGGCCTCGTCGACCTCCAGCCCGTAGATCAAGCCGAGGTCGTAGACGTTCAGCGGGATCTCCGGGTCGTAGATCGACTTCAGGGTCGCGACGACGCGCTCGCGCAGCTCTTCGGGCGCCGCGAGCTCGCCAACCTCCCCAGAGCCACCGAAGGCCTCGTCGATGTCGTCGGCGGGCGGCGGCGCCCCCGCGACCGGAAGGTGCACACGGCCCCGGCGAGGCGCGATCTTGTGCACCTTCAGCCGCTCGATATCCAGATCGTCCGCGTCGCTCACGCCGCGCTACCTGACTCTTCGTCGAAGAGCTCCGCCCTTCGGCGGAGCTGCTCGTCTCGGTGAAGCTCCCGCTCGGCGCCGCCGAGGGGAGGTCGTTTCTCGCAGTGAGGAGGCCATCGAGGGACTCCGGAGCATCTCGACGCACTCCTAGCGCCCAGGCACCCGCACGTCGACCCCGCTCCGCGCCGCGGCGTTGCGTCCCCTCAAAGCCGTCCGCGCGTCCGAGACCGAGACCGAGACCGAGACCGCGTCCGCGTCCCGAGTCCGAAGCTGCGTCCGGGTCCGAGTCCGAGGGTGCGGGTCCCCGGGTCTCAGTTGTTGACGGCTTTCCAGCAGAAGGGGCACACGTTCGCGGGGCCGTCGAAGACGGCCTTGCAGTGCTCGCATCTGCGGCGGAAGCGGATCGTGGGGTCGCGCTCGTCGCGCGGCTCGGGGAGGTCGTGCAGCAGCATCTGCAGCTCCGCCGCCTTGCCGGGCGCCGCCGGCACCACCTTGACGGCCGGCCACTCGCTCGTCGACGGCTCGTCGTCCGTGGGCCGCGCGAGCTTCGGCAGCGGCGGGAGCGCGATCTCCTCCGAATCCTCGCCCTCCTCGGGCGGGTCCGACCACGAGCCCTCGGGCGCGGTCGCCGACGGGGGCGCGTGGGTGGGCGGACGGCTGCGCTTCGGCTTGGGGAAGCGGCCGTGCGCGATCGAGATGCGCTCCTCCTCGTCGAAGTCGTCCTCCAGCGTGAGCGCGGGCTCGCCGCTCTCCGAGAGCTCCGCCTCGCTCGAGTCGGACACGGGCGGCTCGCTCGCCCCGCTCCCCAAGATCACGATCTCGGGGGCGTCGTCGTCCTCCTTGCGTCGCGGCCCGCGCAGCGCCGGCTGCGGGTAGTCGCTCGCGCCGAGCGCGTGCACGTCGAGGACCACCACCGCGACGTTGTCCCGCGCGCGGGCCGCGTGCGCGACGTCGAGCAGCAGCTTCACGAGCGCGTCGGGGCGCAGCTCCTGCCGAAGCGCGTCCGCGATCTGCTCCTCCTCGAGCTGATCCGTCAGGCCGTCGCTGCAGAGGAGGTAGCGGTCCCCCGGCACGAGCGCGATCGACTGCATCGCCACCCGGATCGCGCGCTCCATGCCGAGCGCCCGCGTGACGACGCGCGTCGGCAGGGCCTTCGCGCGCGCATCGTCGAGCTCGGGCGCGAGCTCGAGCACGTCGTTGGCGAGGCTGTGGTCCTGCGTCAGGAGCTCGACGTGACCCCCGCGGAGCCGATAACAGCGGCTGTCGCCGACGTGCGCCAGGTGCATCACCGCCTTGTGCGGCTCGACGTAGGCCGCCACGACGGTCGTGCCCATGCCCTGGTAGCGCGCGGAGGTGTGCGCGAGCTCGACGATCTCGGCGTTCGCGCGGTGCACGGCGGCGCTCAGCCGTCGCGCGCCGGTGGGCAGGCCGATCACATCGAAGTCCGGCGCGTCCTCCTGCACCGTGCCCTCGAAGCGGTGGGCGATGGTGGTGAGCGCGAGGTTGCTGGCGACGTTCCCTGCGTTCTCGCCGCCCGCGCCGTCCGCCAGCGCGTAGAGGTCGAGCTCCCGCCGTAGGAGGATCGCGTCCTCGTTGTGCTCCCTCAGGCCGATGTGGGTATCCCCCGCGGCGATGATGCGTACGAGCGGCTCGCTCATCGGGCCGAGCGTACACCAAGCCCTCGTCGATCGGGTGGGTGAAGTCCGGACGTGGGGACGGAGCCGCGAAGCGGCGTCGCGCGAGACGCTGGCAAGGTGCGCGGCCCGCGGGGCGCAGAGCCGCGCCCGGCGTGGTGCGTGGGGCGTAGAGCCGCGCCCGGTGGCGCGCGGAGGGTAGAGCCGCGCCCGGTTGGCGCGCGGGGGGGCTAGAGCCGCGCCGGGGTGGCGCGCCGGGCGTAGAGCCAGGCGAATCCGCGGGCACCTGCGCCGCCAACGCAAGGATCCTCCCGGCAACCAGCTCCGACGCGCCTGCGGTACCCTGGGCCACAGATGACGCTCGCGACGGGCGCGTTGGTCCGAGATCGTTTCGAAGTTCGTGGGCTGCTCGGCCGAGGCGGCATGGGCACGGTCTCGCGCGCGTTCGACCGCGAGCTCGGCGTCGAGGTCGCGCTCAAGTCCGTGCGCGTCGCGAGCCCGCAAGCGTTCTACCAGCTCAAGGCAGAGTTCCGCGCGATCGCGGACATCCGCCACCGAAACCTCGTCCGACTCGGAGAGCTCTTCGGCGGCGAAGACGAGTGGTTCTTCTCGATGGAGCTCGTCGAAGGGCTCGACTTCCTGCACTGGGTGCGCGGCGTCTCGACGAGCGGGAACGTGTACGACACCGCCGTCTCACCGCGGCGCCGCGCCGACGAGTCGAAGACCGAGCAGAGCCCATCCCCCTTCGGCGGGAGCGTCGCGGGTGCCGACCGCGCGGCTGGCAAAGAGGACACGCTGCCGAAGACGGCGAGAAAGCCGAAGGACGCCGCGCCGCCACGCTTTCACGAGGCTCGGCTACGCGAGGTGCTCCGACAAGTCGGCGCCGGGCTCGAGGTGCTGCACCGCGCGGGCCGCGTGCATCGCGACATGAAGCCCTCGAACGTGGTCGTCGAGGCGGACAGCGGGCGCGTCGTCATCCTCGACTTCGGCCTCACGCGAGAGGCCTCGGTCGGCTCGACGGACTCCGGACGGCGCGTCGAAGGCACGGCCGGGTACATGGCGCCCGAGCAGGCGCGGGGCGAGCCCCTCGACGCGGCGGCCGACTGGTACGCCGTCGGGGTGATGCTCTACGAGGCGCTGACGGGGCGCCTCCCCTTCGACGGAAGGCCGCTCGAAGTCCTCGCGAAGAAGGTCGCCGAGGACCCGCCGCCCCCCTCGACCCACACGCTGGGCATCCCCCACGATCTCGAGCGCGCCTGCCTCTCGCTCCTCGCGCGTGATCCCCGCGAGCGAGGCGGCGCCGAGGTGATCCGCGAGCTCGCGGGATCGCCCGCGCCGCGCTCGTCCGGCACGCTCGTCCTACCCGACGAGGGGCCCTTCGTCGGCCGGGCGGCCGAGCTCGCGGAGCTGCGAAGGGCCTTCGACGATGGGCGCCGGGGCCGCCCCGTGATGGCGCGGGTCATCGGCGAGTCCGGCGTGGGCAAGACCACGCTCGTGCGCCGCTTCCTCTCGGACGTCCTGGACGCCGAGCCGAACGCCGTGGTGCTCGAGGGGCGCTGCTACGCGCACGAGCTCGTGCCCTACAAGGCGTGGGACGGGATCGTCGACGCGATCAGCCGGTGGCTGCGCCGGATCGAGACCGAGGAGGGCGCCGCGCACGCCGCTTGGCTCGTGCCCAAGGACGTGCACGCGCTCGCGCAGGTCTTCCCCGTGCTCCGGCGTGTCCCCGCGATCGCCGAGCTCGTGTTCAAGGAGCGCATCGAGGCCGGCCCGACGACCCCCGAGCGCACCCGGCGCCTCGCCTTCGACGCGCTCCGCGAGCTGCTCCGGAACCTCGGGAGCGACGGTCCCCTCTTGCTCTGGGTCGACGACTTCCACTGGGCCGATCGCGACAGCCGGATCTTGCTCGAGGATCTGCTCACCTCGAGCGAGACCGCGTCGATGTTGCTCGTCACGACCGAGCGCCCCTCGGAGCTCGAGCTCCCCTCCATCGCTCGCACGATCGCGCTCGCGACGCTCCGCGAGGAGGAAGCCATCGCGCTCGCGACCGCCCTGAACGCTCAGCGTTCGAGCCGCGCGAGCCAGGCTCCCCCCGCGCTCGAGGGCATCGCCCGCGAGAGCGGCGGCCACCCGATGTTCCTGCAGCAGCTCCTGCGCAGCGGCCCGCGCGACGGCAAAGCCCCCGCGCTCGACGCCGTGCTGCTCGAGCGTGTGGGCGCGCTCGAGCCAAAGGCGCGCCGTCTGCTCGAGGTCGTGTGTGTCTCGGTCGCGCCGCTCGCGCTCGGGGTCGCCTCGCGCGCGTCGGGCCTCACGCCTGGTTCGGGGGAGGAGGCGCGCGCCCTCCTCGAAGGAGAGCAGCTGCTCCGCCCCGCGCCCGGCGACGCGACGCGCTTCGAGCCCTTCCACGATCGCATCCGCGAGACGGTGCTCAGCGCCCTCGCGCCCGACGCGCACGCCAGGCACCACGCCGCGCTCGCCGAAGCGCTCGACGCGGGCGACGACGCGGACACCGATCGCCACCGCGTCTGGCACCTCTCCGAGGCGGGCCAGCGCGACGGCGCCGCGCGAGCGGCCGAGGCGGCTGCGCGGCGCGCCGAGGCGGCGCTGGCGTTCGACCGCGCGGCGGACCTCTATCGCATGGCGCTTCACCTCGGGCAGCACACGCCCGAGGAGCACCTCGCGCTTCAGCTGCGCCTCTCCGAGTCACTCGCGAACGCCGGCCGCGGCGCGGTCGAGGCGGCGCAGGGTTTCCTCGCGGCCGCGGACGCGCACGACGACCCGGACGTCGCGCTCTCGCTGCGCACGCGCGCGCTCGAGCAGCTCGCGATGAGCGGCAACACCGAGCAGGCGATGGAGCTCCTCCGGCGCCTCTGCGACGACGTGGGCGTCGGGCTCGCGAAGGGTCGCCTCGGCGCGCTCGCTTCGCTCGTCCGGCGGAGGCTCCAGATCCGCTGGCGGGGGCTCCCGGCGAGCCTCCCGCCGCACTCGGGCACCGAGGCCGCCGAGTCCCCGGCCTACCGGATGTACCTCGCGGCGTTCGTCCACCTGCCCATCCTCGATCCGCTCCTCGCGAACGAGCTGCACTCCCGCACGTTGACGGACGCGCTGCGCTCGGGGGAGCTCGAGACGCTCGGCCTCTGCCTCTGCCGCGAGGCGGGGGTCTCGCTCACGTTCAACGAGCGCCGCGTGGCGCACGCGCAGCGGGCCATTCGCCTCGGGCGCCAAGTCTTCGCGCTCAGCGAGCACCCCGGCCACCACGCCTGGATCTCGGTCGGCGAGGGGCTCCAGCGCTACTTCCTCGGGCAGTTCGACGGCTGCTTGCCGTACTTCCGCGACGCGCTGGAGATCTGGTCGGACGACTCGGGCGACCACGTCATGAACGTGAGCCAGATGACGGTCTTCATCATGGGCGCGCTCCGCTACATGGGCCGCCTCGGCGACCTCCGGCGAGAGCTCGACCGCGCGCGCCGCGACGCCGAGTGGCGTGGCAACCGCTACCTCTGGACCCTCAGCACGGTGGCGTTCCAGCTGCCGATCCTGCTCCAGGACGGCCTCGACGCCTCGCGCCGGGACATGGCGCGCCTCGACCTCAGCATGCCGCTCGTCCAGACACAGGCGAACGAGTGGTACCTGCGCCGAACCCAAGCCGAAGAGGCCCTCTACCGCGGCGCCGGTGGGGAAGAGCTGGCGCGCCTCGGGGTCCTGCTGCGAGCGTTCCTCTACACGCCCTATGGGATGGTCGTGACGTGGGGCTCCGAGCTCCGTTGGCTCCTCGGGCGGCTCGCGCTCGCGCGCGCAGACGCCGGGGACACGCGCGCGCTGCGCGAGACGAAGAACATGATCCGGCGCCTCCGTCGTCGTCAGCTCCCTTATTGCAAGGTCTGGGCGGACGCGCTGACGGCGGCCGTCAAGCTTCACGCGGGCGATCTTCACGGCTGCCGGGTCGCCCTGGAGGAGTGCGCGGTGCGCGCCGAGCTCGGCGGGCAGCTCCTCGTCGCCGCCGCGGCGCGCCTTCGCCTCGTCGAGCTCGGCTTCGCGGGCGACGAGACGCGCCGCGAAGCGCTCGCGTTCATGGAGTCCGAGCGCGTCCGGGACGTGAGCGCGACCGTGCAGCTCATGATGCCCGGCTTCCGCCCCCCGCGGCGGTTGGCGAGCGGCGCCGCGCCAGCGCTGCCCGGTTGAACGTCCGTCCGCCTCGTGCCAGCTGCGCGAGCCGCGCGCGCTCACTCGCCCTCGAGCGCCTCGAGGATCTCTTCGCGGCTGATTGCCCACGGCGCGTCGGTGCCGTGGAAGTGACGCCAGAGCGCGCGGCTGAGGCCAGGCTGCTCGTCGGGCACGGAGAAGTCCCAGCGGAGCGACTGCGCCTCGAACGCGGTGCCGGTGCCCGCGGGGTTGATCTCCTCGGGCCACCGCCGCTCGATCGCCTCGTAGGGCGTGAAGTCGGGGGTGCTGGTGAAGAGGTCGTACATCGGCGAGGCGTTGGCCCAATACGCGTTCAACGGCTCGTCGACCCCGAAGATGAGCTGGATCGTCCGGAAGATGCTGGACTCGTTGTAGTGCACGCTCGAGACGTATCCGCGCTTCACCCAAGGGGAGATGACGAGCATCGGCGAGCGGTGGTTGTCGATGTGATCACCGCCGTCCTGCGGGTCGTCCTGGATGATGAAGATGACGGTCTCGGGCCAGAAGGTCGAGCGGCTGATCGCGTCGACGAGGATGCCGACGGCGTGGTCGTTGTCCGCGATCATCGAGCGCGGCGTCGGCTGCCCCGGCTGCCCGCCGGACGTGTGGTCGTTGGGGAGGAGGACGTACGAGAAGGACGAGAGCTGGCAGGTCCGAAGCCAGCGGTCCTCGAGGAAGCGTGCCCGGTCCACGTCCCGCACGGAGAGGTTGTAGACCAGCCCGGGGTAGCGACCGAAGGGCGCCGCCGCGCGGCTCGCGACGATCTGACCGAAGTTCGTCACGCTGATCTCGTTGTCGACGAGCCAATCGAAGACACCGCCCTCTTCGGGGTAGCCGAGCTCTCCATCGATCCCCTGCGGCGGGATACGCCAATAGCCGCGACCCCACGTCGTCAGCCAGCTCCGCTCGATGAAGTCGGTCGTGCGCCCGAGCGTCGTCCAGATGTGACCCTGCACGGACTGCTCGGCGAGCGAGTAGTAGTTGTCGCCGTGTGCGAACGCGCGCGCGAGGGCGCGAGTGTTCGGGATCACCTGCTCGGACTCCGGAACCAGCACCAGCGAGGGCTCGCCGGCGCCGTACGGGTTGCCTTCGTCGTCCGTGAGATCTCCGAAGTAGGCGTCGTAGGTCTTGTTCTCTCGGACGACGAGGATGACGTGCCGGATGTGAGGCGAGGGCGCGCCCGCGTCAGGGCGCGGGATGGGGAAGTCGTACGGCGCCTCGGGCTCGCAGTCGACCTCGTGGAAGCGCGTCGCGCGATCGTTGTTGGACGCGATCTCGAGGTCCCAGCGGGCGAGGTTCTCGGGCGTGATCTCCTCGGCCGGGACGATCGAGAGGCTGCCGCCCACGAGGTCCAGGATGTCGTCGCGGCTCGGGTTCGTGTTCGCGCCGGTGCCCTCGTGTTTGCCGGCGAGCAGCAACACGCGGCCGTCCGTGAGCACCTGGACGTCGGTCGGGTACCACATCGTCGGGATCCGACCGAGCCGGGTCCAGCCGTCCGTCTCGAAGACGTCGACCGCGTTGTCGCCCGCGTTCACGGCGAAGAAGCGGTCGCCCGTCGCGTCGAAGGCCCCCGCCGAGGGCGAGCTCCCGCGTGGCGCCGCGTCGCTGGTCACGAAGCGTTGCCGTACTCGGCTGCGCGCGGCGACGTCGAGGATGGAGAGGCTGTCGCTGTCGCTGTCGGCGACGACGACCGTCGCGCCATCCGGGCTGATGGCCAGGCCCTCGGGGTTCTTGCCGACCGTGATCGCCTCGCCGACCGTGCCTGCGCCGACCTCGACGGGCACCACGGCGCGATCACGCCAGAGCGAGACGAAGACCGTGGCGTCCGCCGCCGACGTGTGCGGCGCCACGACGACGTCGTAGGGGTAGCTCAGGTCGGGGAGCGCGACGCGCCGGACGTCCACGCCCGCCTCGGTGTCGTAGACGACGATCTGATCGCCGAAGAGGAGCGCCGCGATGAGCGTGCGGTCGTCGTCGAGCAACGCGAGCCCACTCACGTAGCCCTCCGAGACCTGATCGGCGAGGGTGATCGAGGCGCGATCCTCGAGCTGACCGGTGGTGAGATCGAAGTCGTAGACGCGGATCACGTTCGAGCCACCGCCGCTCGCGAAGACGCGGCGGCCGTCGCTCGAGATCGCGAGCCCGAGGAAGAGCGCCTCGTCCACCCGGCGTCGGAAGAGGCGCTGGTCGACCACCTCGCCCGTCGAGAGGTTCACGACGCTGAGCTGCTCGGACGCGACGCCGCCGTCCGTGACGATCGCGAAGTCGGATCCCGGGACGGCGCGCACCCGCATCGGGAACCCGGGCAGCCGCACCTGCGTACCGAGCCGCAAGACCCGGCGCGCGCCAGGGACGATGTAGGCTGCATCTCCGTCGGCGCCGACCCGGAGCGTCGCTTCGGGGTCGGCGATGCGCGCCTCGCAACGCCCCGGCGCTGGCGTGGGGTGCTCCTCGGCGCGGCAGCCCGGACCCGCGTCGGGCGGGCCGGCGTCGACCTCTTCGTCGAGCCCCCCGTCCTCCCCCGGGCCGTCGTCACCGCCACACGCCACCACGACGCCGAGCGCCACACACCCGAGCCACCAAGAGTTGCGAGCCACGGACATCGCGGGAAAGCTTCGCAGAGATGCCAGCCCCCGGGAACCCGAGCCCTCGCCTCCGACACGAGAAGGTCACGCGCGCGCGCTCGCTGCTGCGCTCCTCGCCGCAAGGTGGGGAGCGACGTGGGGAGCGGGCTCGATGAGCGACGGCGACGGTGACGTCTTCGATCCCGACGTCTACCTCGACGCGCTGCAGGTCTCCTTCCCCCGGCTCCGCGTCGTCCACAAGGAGCGCGACGCCTTCAGCGCGCTCGTCCATCGCGCCCTGCTCGTCGTGACCTTCGGCGCGCAGCGGAGGTACCTCGACGACTACGTCACGACGATCGGTCAGACGCTCTACCTGCCGCGCGGATGGGACACGCGCAGCGCGAAGAGCCGCTACGTCACGCTCCGCCACGAGGCCGTCCACCTGCGGCAGTTCGCGCGCCTCGGGCTGCTCGGCGCGTCGCTGCTCTACCTGCTCCCCGTGCTCCCGCTCGGCCTGGCGTGGGGCCGCGCTCGCCTCGAGTGGGAGGCCTACGCCGAGACCTTTCGAGCGACGGCCGAGGTCCACGGCCGCGAGGCCGCGCACGCCCCCGCGCTTCGCGCCCACGTGCGTCGGCAGTTCACGAGCGGCGCCTACGGGTGGATGTGGCCCTTCCCTCAGGTCGTGGACCGGTGGATCGACGGAGTGTTGGCCGAGATCGATGGAGAGGGCTGAGGCCCGACCACGATCGAGACCGAGACCGAGACCGAGACCGAGACCGAGACCGAGACCGAGACCGAGACCCGAGACCGAGACCGCGGCCGAGACCGAGACCCGAGACCGCGACCGCGACCGAGACCGAGACCGAGACCAAGGCGAGACCGAGGCGAGACCGAGACCGAGGCGAGACCGAGACCGAGGCCGAGACCGAGGCGAGACCGAGACCGAGACCTGAGACCGAGACCGAGACCGAGACCCGAGACCGCGACCGCGACCGCAGACGTGGGTGTGAATGGGAGCGTGGGGCTGGGCTCGTGAGCGGGGATCCCGTCGCCCTGCTAGGGTCCGCCATGCGCCTGGCCATCCTCTCGCAGAGCCGCCGCCTCTACTCCACCCATCGGCTGCTGGCGGCGGCCCGCCGCGAGCGGATCGAGGCGCACGTGGTCGACTACCTCGAGTGCCGCGTGCGCATGACCACCGATCGGCTCGAGGTCGTCTCGCGCGGCAAGCCGCTCTCCAGCTTCGACGCGATCATCCCGCGCGTCCCGAGCTCGGAGACCGCCCAGGGGTGCATGATCGTGCGCCAGCTCGAGCACCTCGGCGCGCGCTCGCCGAACGGCGCGGACGCGATCGAGCGGTCGCGCGACAAGCTCCGCGCGATGCAGGATCTGGGGGCGGCCGGCCTGCCCATCCCGCCGACCGCCGTCGCGCACCCTGCCCGCGAGACGCGAGACCTCGTCGAGGACGTCGGCGGCGCGCCCGTCGTCGTGAAGCTCATCGAAGGCACTCAAGGCGTCGGCGTCATCCTCTGCGAGACGCTGCAAGCCGCGGAGGCGGTCGTCGACGCCATCCGGAGCCTGCGAGGCCGCTACCTCGTCCAGCGCTTCATCGCCGAGGCGCGCGGCAGCGACCTACGCTACTTCGTCGTCGGAGACACCGTCGTGGCGGCGATGCGCCGTACGGCGCAGCCGGGCGAGTTCCGATCGAACCTCCACCGCGGCGGTGAGGTGGAGGGCATCGCGCCCGACCCCGACGAGGCCGCGATCGCCGTCCGCGCCGCCAAGACGCTCGGGCTCGGCGTCGCGGGCGTCGATCTGCTCCGCTCGGAGGACGGGCCGATGCTCCTCGAGGTCAACTCCAGCCCTGGCCTCGAGGGCATCGAGAAGGCGACGGGCATCGACGTCGCCCGCGCGATCGTGCGCCACGTCGCGCAGCGCTGAGGAGCGTCGGCGCCGCCCCACGTCGCCCGTCCGCTGGGGTCGAGCGTCGGCCGGATCCTACCGCCAGAGCGCCGCGACGCTCGCCGCGACGACCCCGACGAAGACGATGAGCCGGAGCGTCCGCGGCTTCACGTCGAGGGCCGTGCGCACGCCGAGGTGCGAGCCGAGCACCGTGCCGACCGAGAGCAGCGCGCCGTGGATCCACGCGACCTGTCCCGCGATCACGAAGACGGTCAGCGCGATCGACGTGAACGCGAGCACCCCGAGCATCTTGACGGCGTTCGCGCGGACGAGGTCGTAGCGCAGCACCCCCCCGAGCACGGCCAAGAGCACGAACCCGACGCCCGCCTGCACGAAGCCCCCATAGACGCCCGCGCCGAAGAGGCCGAGCGCGCCGAGCGGCGCCTGTCGCACCCGCAGGGCGTCGCCCTCCGCCGCCTCGAACGCCTTCGGGCGCACCAACATCACGAAGGCCATCGTGATCATCGTGCCGAGGAGCACGGGCTCGACCCAGGCGCGCGGCAGCAGGTACGCGGCGACGAGCGCGCCGCAGAGCGCGCCGAGGACCGTCGGCGCGAAGAGCCCGAAGGCGTCATCGAGGGTGAGGCGGCCGGCGCGCCGGAAGGCCAACACCCCCGCGATCGATTGGCTGACGACGGCGACACGGTTGGTGCCGTTGGCGACGTCCGCAGGCAGCCCCGCCAGCATCAAGGCCGGCAGCGTGAGGAGCGACCCGCCGCCCGCGAGCGTGTTCACGAAGCCCGCGACCACCCCCGCGACGAGCAAGACCACGAGCGGGATGGGGTCGATGACGTCGAGCATGTGCCGCGGCAGCGTAGCCCAAGGCGAAGCGGGCTCGACCCCTCGAACGAAGAACGCCCGACCGCGAGCGGCCGGGCGTCCTTCCGTTGCGATGGTTTAGCTCAGTCGGCGCAGACGAGGTTGAGCGTCCACTCGTTGAGGGTCCCCTCATCATCGGCTCCGGCGTCGACGACGGTCAACGTCCAGGTGCCGTCTCCCGAGGCGCCGACGAAGCTGGCGATGGCGACGGCGCCCGTCCCGCTCGGCGCGAGGGTCTGATTGAAGTTGCCGACGAGGTCATCGGCGCCTTCACCCGAGCGGCTCCACAGCGTGTGTGTGGTGCCGCTCGGATCCGTGAGACGCACCACCAGATCACCCCGCCAGGTGTGCGTGATGTCGATGTCCAAGTTGATGCCGGCGACCGTCGCGCAACCCGCGACGACCGCCGCGCTCGAGACGCCCGTGGTGTCGTTGTCAGGGATCGCAGCGGCGGGGCTGACGCTCACGACGACGTCCGGCGTCGGTGGCGGCGCGACGGCTTCGACCTCCAGCGTGTAGGCGCCGGCCGCCATGTTGAAGCCATCGACGACCACGAAGTACGTGCCGGGCTCGAACTCGGCCTCGATGCGCGACAAGCTGCCGGCGCCCCCGTCGTCGTCGCAGAAGAGCGTGGTGCCGGCTCCCTCCTCACACGCAGGTCCGCCTCGGACGTGAAGTACCGTGTCGAAGCTCGTGGGCGCGACGGTCTGGATTCGTAGAACGGCCGTGTCGGTGACGACCATCTCATAGACGTGATCGCGGCCCGCGGCGGAGCCTCCGCACGTCGACGTAAAGTCGTTGGTGGCGGAGGTGGTGTTCCCCGTGACGGTGGTCGTACCGCCGACGGCGGGGACCGTGATCGTCCGGCGAGTGGCACAGTCCGTGGGCGGGATCACGCAAACCGAAGGTGAGCCGGAGCAGTCGTAGCCCGGCTCGCGGGTGCACGTTGCCGAGCAGCCGTCGCCGTCGATATCGTTCCCGTCGTCGCACTCCTCGTCGCCCACGACGATCCCGTCGCCGCAGACGATCGGCGTGCACGAGACCTCGAGCGTGAACTCGTTCTCGGAGGGGGTCGATCCGAAGAGGTCGTAGATGACGTAGTAGAGGTGGTCGGCGTCCGCCACCCACGCTACCGTCTCGACCGGGCCGACGCCCTGGCTGGCGTCGAGGCACATCAGCGCGGTGTCACCGCACGAGAGGGACTCGTCACCGCCGTCGACGACGAAGAGGTCGTAGTCCGGGTTCTCGGCCGTGCCCGCCCCGCGTGTCGCGATGACCTCGACGGCTACGCGCGACGCGTTTCGGAAGCGATAGATGCGCTCGCCGAGCGCGTAGTTCGTGATGGTCGTGCAACCCGGATACGCGCTCCGCACCGTCGAGGGCATCGCCGTCGTCCCCGTCACCGTCCCGCTCGCGCAGTCGAGCACCATCGGGTCCGCCTCGGGGCAAGCAGACACCTCGACGCACATCGCCGCCGCGCCGCTGTCGTCACAGACGTCCGCCGCAGCGGTGCAGTCGGTGCGGGTCTCGACCAAGCAGCCGACCGCGTCCATCGCACAGACGACGAGCTCGTCGCCGTCACAGGCGCGCCCCTCGGCTGCGCAGAGGTCGGTCCGCCCCTCGCACGGGTCGGGCACGACGCACGCGACCGGGTCGACCGTGTCGTCGCAGACGGCATCGTCGGTCATCGCGGGGCAGTCGGTGCGGGTCTCGACCAGGCAGCCCATCGCGTCCATCGCACAGACCACGAGGACGTCCTCGTCGCAGGAACGGGCCTCCGCCGCGCAGGTGTTCTCGACGTCGGCGCACGGGTCGACCGTACACGCCGCGACGTCGTCCGTGACCTCGCAGGCCCCACCCATGGCGGCGCAGTCGCTCGTCGTCTCGACCAGGCAACCCGCGGCGTTCGCGGCGCAGGTCACGAGGCTGTCGCCGTCACAGCGGGTGCCGGCGGCCGCGCAAAGCGTGAGCCCCTGGCAGGGGTCGCCACCGTCACCCATCGTCATCGCGTCAGCGCCCGAGTCGCTCGTGCCGGTGTCGCTCACGCCACCGTCCGCCATCGGGCGGTCGTCGTCGTCGCCGCATCCCATCGTCACGGCGAGCCCCGCGAGCAACGCCATCCATCGCAATCGTACCATTCTAGCCTCCGAATCCGCTCCACCCACACGCAAGCGCCACACACTGCCGCCAATTCCGGAACATGCAAGGCGTTCACGAAACGTGCTCGCCGCTCGAGGAGAGGCGTTCGCACGTCCTCGCGGTTCGAGGAGGGGCGCTCGGCGCGCCCCTCGCGACATGCGAGCGCCTCTTGCGAGCCACCGCTCGCTGCGCGCCGTCCAACCGGGCGGCCTGCCAGAACGGCTTTCAGCGACGCGTGAAGTGGACCTGGGCGCTGCCCCCGCCCATCCCCTCGATCGCCCACACGAAGGCGCCCGTGGCCGAGTCCTGCCGGAACGCCAGATCGAGGTAGAGCGTCATGCCCCGCGTCGACGGCGTGCAGCCAGCCGTCGTGGTGCACGCGCACACCCGCGCGCGTCGGCACAGGGTGAGCTTCAGGCAGTCGACCTCCGCGCGCTCGTCCTCCCCGTCGGCCTCGAGGTGACACTCGAACGGAGTGGCGGTCCACGGCCGGTTCGGGAGGCACTGCGCCTCGTCGCTCCCCGGGAGGATTTGATGGGGTGTCTGGAGCGCGCACCAAGGCTCCCACAGCGCCGTGACGTTCAGGTCGAGCCTGAGCTGATCGCCCGTGCGCGCGCCACCGACGACCTCGTAGACGACGCCGTCCGCGACCGGTACCGCCCCTGCGAGGAGCGGATCGAGCCCCGTCGGCCAGCCGACCTCGGCGTCGACGGGAGGCGCCGGTGGGGGCCCCTCCCCGAAGACGAGGGTCGCCGCAACCGGGTCTCCGGTGGAGGCTTGCTCGACGTCGAGGGTGACCGTGGAGGACCCCGAGATCAGGAACCCCGAGCGGAGCTCGCCGACCCACGGGCCTTCCATGACGACACCCTCCGGGTCATCCCCCCCGCAGGCGGCGGCGAGCACGGCCGCCACGACGATCGACACGCTCTTCATGCGTCAGCGACCTCAGGGGATCGGGTTGAAGCGGATGCGCTGCCCCGCGGTCGGGATGCACATCCCCGTCCCACCCGGGCAAGCGTTGATGCCCTGCATTCCGGTCTGGTTCTCGATCCCGACGTATGCCGTCGACGACGCGCCCATCATCGACTGATAGACGAAGTCGATCGTCCGCGTCGCCTCGCTCAAGATGATCTCGAAGGTGAAGCGCTGTTCGTCGCCGCCCAGCCAGTTGCGCACCTCCCGGAACTCGACCACCCACTGGCGGTTTGGCGCTTCCCCAACCGTCGCTATGCAGATCGGGCCGCGTAGGACGAGGTCACGCGAGAAAACCGCGACGACGCCATTCGGGGTGGACGTGCTCGGAACGGGCCCGCTCGACGAAAAGGCCGCAGGCCCGGCCAAGCTGATCCACCCGTTCGACGAGACCGCGACGGGGCTCCCCGCGGCGAGATCGGTGGCCCAATATCGGAACGGGAAGGGCAAGTTCACGGTCGTCGTCTGATCGTCGGCGCCCGCCAACACACCCATCATGCCGGGCGCGGCGCAGGCGTCGATGTAGGGCACCAGCTCCGGGGCCGGATCCTCGCGCTCGTAACGGATCGGCGGCGCGTCGGTGCACTCGGACATCAGGCAGACGTCACCCGCGTCACACGCCACGTCGCACGCGCCGCAGTGCGCGGCGCTCGTCGACGTGTTGAAGCAGGTCCCGCCGCAGTCGGTCGTGCCCGCGGGGCACCCGCACTCGCCGCCAGCGCAAACGCCGCCGATGAGCGCCGGACACTCGTTGTCGCACTCACCGCAGTGATCGAGCGAGGTCTGCAGATCGTGGCAGGAGGTCCCGCACATCGTCAGCCCCTCGGCGCACGTGCACATGCCCCCGCTGCACACTCCTCCAGGACCGCAGCTGTTCCCGCAGCTCCCGCAGTTCTCGGCGTCGGTCATAGGGTTCGTGCAACCCCCGCAGTCCAAGAAGCCCGTCACGCAATCACAGAGGCCGTCCGTGCACGTCTCGCGCGTTCCACAGCGCCGACCGCAAGATCCGCAGTTGAAGGGATCCGTGTCCAGATTGACGCAGCGTCCCGAGCAAGCCTCACGATCGGCGCCGCAGCTCGTGCACGCGCTGTCCACGCAGACGCCGCCCATGCCGCAGGAGATCCCGCAAGACCCGCAGTTGTTGGCGTCCAGCGTCACGTCCACGCAGGACCGACCGCAGAGCAACGCGCCGGGCGCGCATTGGCAGAACCCAGCGAGACAGACCGTGCCCTCGGAGCACTTCGTGTTGCACGTTCCGCAGTTCATCGGGTCGGTCTGGAGGTCGGCACAGACGAGCACGTCCTCACCGTCCTCGCCCTCGTTCGTGCAGACGACGTTCGGCGCGTCGCAGTCGAGCACGCACTCCCCGTCGACGCAGAGCTCCGTACCGGCGCAGCGATTGCCGCAGGTGCCGCAATTCGCAGTGTCGGTGCGAGGATCGAGGCACACGCCCCCGCACCCGAGGAGGGGCGCGAAGCAGTCGCAGCGCCCGATCGCGCACGAGCTGCCCTCGGGACAAACGTTCCCGCAGCTGCCGCAGTTGTTGGAGTCCTCCGCCACCCGCACACATCCGTCGGTGCAGGGGACCTCGCCTGCCTCGCACGTCGTGGCGGCGTCGAGGGTCGACTCGGCGTCGACGTCTTCGACCATCGAGTCCCCGACACCGCCGTCGAGCGAGCCGCGCCGTTCGGTCTTGCACCCGAAGAGCGACGCCGCGACGAGGGCAGCAAGGATCAGTGTCCGCATATTGGAACAATTCATGAATTCATCCATCCGCTGGCTGCGTCACTCGACGCAGACCCCCGCTTCGCATTCGAAGTTCAGCTCGCACGAGTCCCCATCACCGCATCGGCACTCACCGGCCACGCAGCGATCCGACGACGCGGTGCAGGGCGCACCGCAGAAGCCGCAGTTCAGGACGTCCGAGCGGACGTCGACGCAGCCCACGGCGCAGCATTGCTGCCCCTCGGGGCAAGGTCCGACGCCTTCGGCGGTCGAGCAATCGCACTCCCCCGCCAGGGTGCAGACGTCCGCGCGGTTCCAGCTCGCGCCGAGCGACGCGCAGCCCTCGCAGCACTCCGCCGACTCGTCGATGCGGCCGTTGCAGTTGTTGTCGATGCCGTCGCACACCTCGGGGGCGGCCGGACGGACGTCGGCGCGCTCGTCGTCACAGTCGCAGGTGCCGCTGGTGGGATCTTCCCCCGGCCGGCAGGCCTGCACGCCGTCCCGATCCTGATCGCCGCAGGAGGCGTCGTAGCCGCTGCAGTTCTGGTCGATCATGTCGCCGCAGATCTCGTAGGGAGGGTCCGCGGGGACACAGCAGGTGAACGTCCCGAAGTTGCAATAGGTATCGCAGTCTTCGTTCTCTTCGCAGGGGATCGGGCCCACCGCCGCGTCGATCCCGCTGTCGGTGCGGGCGTCGTCGTCGTCACCACAGCCGACCCACGCGCCCGCGATCCCGACGAGGGCGAACATCCAAAGCGTCTTCATGACTGGAGCTCCTTGCTCAGCGCCTGCGGCGACGACGGATCACGAGGAGACCCACGAGGCCGGCCATGGCCCCAGCCCAACCTGCCGGCACGCCGCCGGTCGGTTGGACGCGGCAGCCGCAGCCACCCTCGTCCGGCTCTCGGACCATGCGGCCCGCGTCGGCGCCCGCATCGACGCCAGCGTCCATCGGCTCTTCCATGCCCGCGTCGCCGTCCAGCTCGCCGCCGTCCGGCATCCCAGCATCGCGCATGACGGGGCGGCTCGTGCAGTTGCCGTCCTGACAGGTCTGACCGAGCGGGCAGACGACCCCCTCGCACGAGTCATAGCAGCGGCCGCCCGAGCAGTACGCCCCATCGGGACAGGTCACGATGTCGCACCCGCGCTCGCGACATTGGCCATCGGCGCCACAGGTCTGCCCCGACGGGCACGGGACGCACGGGCAATGCGGGACACAGATCCCGTCACGGCAGGACTGGTCGGCGTCGCAAGTCACCGATGCGCACGGGTCGACGCACTCACCCGAGATGCAGACCTGAGCATGCGGGCAGACGACGCCCTCGCAAGCGTCGAGGCAGACGCCGCCGATACAGCGCTGACCGGACTCGCACTCGACCTCGAGGCAGGCGTCCTCGATGCACACGCCCGTGGCCTCCTGGCAGGTGTAGTCGGGGTCGCAGCCTCCCTCGAAGCAGCGCGGGACGCACGCACCGAGCGAGCAGACGTGCGTCGGGACGCAGAGGGCCTCGTCGCCTTGCTCGTCGACCACGCCGTCGCAGTCGTTGTCGATGTTGTCGCAGCGCTCTTCGGAGGGCGTCGTCACCGGCTGGCAGACGATCTCGCGGCCGACGCACTGGGTGCGCCCCTCCGCGCACGCGCCGAGGGCGCCCTCGATCTGGCAGGGCATCCCGGCGTCGGGGCATACGACCCCGCCGCTACGCACGGCGAACTGCCAGATGCCCGGGACGCCGACGTTCGAGGTCGTGCAGAGGTTCAGCACGTCCATGGTGAATGAGCCCGGAAGCTCGACGAAGTCCTCGAGGTTGCCAGCGTCGAAGCCAGCCTGCGCCGGGGTGCCACCGAAGCCGTCCGTGCCACCGCTCGCATTGCCCGTGGTCCATTCGCAGCGGTCGTAGCGAAACTCGACGTCGAAGTCGCCCGAGCCACACTCGAGGGTGTTCGTGATGACGAGCTGGAAGCTCATCCGCAGGTCGTTACGGTTCGAGAAATAGCCGACCTCGTACCACGTCACGATCAACCGCCCCGGCTCGAGGTGCCAGTAGACGAGGTTCTCGTTGGGGTTCGCGAGGCCCACGGTCGAGCGCGTGTCGACGTCCGCCCAATAGGGGGCGATCATCGGTCGGTCGGCGATCGGGAAGCGCGTCGGCGTGAAGTTGAAGACCGGGCCCGAGAAGGTGATGTTGCCGTTGTTGTTCACCCAGAACTGGTCGTAGGGCCCGCCGAAGAACCGCAAGCCTTCGGGGAACGCCCCGAGCAGGTCGATCTCCGACGAGGACTGGTCGTCGTTTCGGTTCAGGACGTTGCTGCCAAACCCGGCAGGGCCGCCGAAGCCACGCAAGAGGGGGGCGGCGAACGCCTCCGAGGGGACGACGGCCGACGCCAACGTCAGCACGGCGGTGAGGAGGCCCGTAGACCTAAGAAGGGTAACCCGATCGCTACGCATAGCCGCCCAGGGTAGCGTGGATCGGAGGAACGTCGAACCCACGCCTGTGAGCGAACCGCGTTACATGAGAAAACTCACGTTTCAGGCATTGCGCTTGTTCATTCGACGGACTCGAGCTCGATCTCCGTGGTGCCGCCGTCCTTCGCCGGCCGCTCGTCGATCGAGGCGGGGTATTCGCTCAAGCCCCGCAGCTCCGTGAAGCTCGAGCGCTTGGGCATCCCGAGCGCCTCCGCGCAGACCTCCACGAGCGCCACCGCGCGCATCGAGATGACGTCGGTCGCCGACGGGTCGTTGTCCTCGGGGAAGACGCCGCGGTCGACCACCGCCGCCGCCGCTCCCGCCTCGAGGAAGGCGGGCGCCGTCTCGACGTCGACGCCACCCGAGACGAGGAGCGGCGCGTTCGGGAAGATCTTCGCGATGGCGCGGAAGTGCTCGACGCCGTTCGAGAGCCCACCGACGGGGTGGATGGCCACGAGGTCGGCCCCAGCGGCGAGCGCTCGGTGGACCTCGGTCGGCGTGAGCGCGCCGACGATGGTGACGAGCCCGCGGGCCTTCGACGCCGCGATGATCTCCTCGTCTACGAGGGGGGAGAAGAGGAACTCGCCGCCCGCCGCCACCGCAATCGAGACCTGCTCGGGCAGGACCACCCCCGTGATGCCGACCGTCAGGTTCGCGTCGTCGAGATCCGAGACGATCTCGGTGACGTTGGCCAAACCGACGGGCACGCCGAGCAGCTCGATACCGCCCTTCGAGACCGCCATGGCCCAGTCGAAGACGCGCTCTTCGATGGGGGCATCGATGACGGCGATGAGGCCATGCTCACGGATGGTGCCGAGGGTCGACATGCGGCCGCAGCGTCGCGCGGGTCGTGAGTTTGGTCAACGCAATCGTGGCCGCGCCGCAACTCTCGGAATCCGCGCTGACCGTGCCGGCTCTCGGAATCCGCGCTGACCGTGCCACCTCGCCTGGCGCGTGACGCGGCCGGGTACCGCCCGCCTCTCACCTGGGCGAGGCCTCGCGTTCGCCCGCCTCGCAACCACCTTCGCGCCTGGCGCCTTACCGGTAGGTGAAGCGGATCTCGTAATCACAGATCGAGTAGACGTCGCCTTCCTCGATGCGCTTGCTGTCGATGCGACGACCGAGGTGCTCGATGCCGTTCGTGCTGCCCAGGTCCTTGATGTAGAAGGCGCCGCCCTGAAAGACGACGGCCGCGTGGCGGCGCGAGATGTTGCCGTCTTTGATGGGGAGATCGGCGGTCTTGCTGCCCCGACCGATGACGAATTCGTCCTTGGCGACCGGGATCTTCTGCCCGTTGAAGATCGCGAAGAGGGTCGGCCGCGGTCCACCCGCCACGGGCGGACCAGCGCTCGGGAGGGGCGGGGGCGCGCTCGGACGTCCGGGGTACGCGGACGGGGCGGGCGCGGAGGGCGTTCCACCGTAGCCAGGCCCGGGCCGCGGTGGGTAGCCGCCGGGGGCGGGCGCGGCGGGCGGGTACCCGCCGGCGGCCGGGGGCGCAGGAGGATAGCCGCCGGCAGGCGGGTAGGCTCCCGGAGCCGCGGGGTAGCCTCCGTACCCAGGCGGCGCGGCCTGCGGAGGGTAGGCGCCCGGAGGGCTGGCTTGCGGCGGGTACGCAGGCGGGCCGGCCGCGGGGGCGCCCCCGTAGCCGGGGCGTGGGGGCGGCGGTGGCGCGGACGGGATCGGGGGCCGGGAGGGCGCCTTCGCGACGGGGGGGATCCCGGGGGCGGCTGGCGGTGGACCGGGCGGGGGCCCCGAGCGCGGGGAGGGCATGCCGGGCGTCGAGGGACTACGCACCCCGTAGTTCCGGGACCGCGCGTACTGGCGCATCGCCTCGTTGATGAGGTAGTCGACCGAGCACTCCAGCTCGGCGCTCATCTGCCCGAAGATCTCCCAGAGGTAATCCCGACATTGAAAGCTGCGGAGCGTCTTCTTGTTCTGATCCATGCTGCTCCTCACTCCGCGGCTGCGGCTCCACCCTCGCCTCCAGCCTCGTCCCGAGCTGCGCCTTCGGTCGCGCCCTGCTGGTCGTTGTTGCCGCCCGTGAGGCGCTCACGCAGCTTGCGGATGGCGTCCTCCGCCACCTTCCCCACCGTCGGGATCTGTCGGTTCGCCCAGCTCGCGCTCACGCCCGCCGCGCCGTCACCGACCAGCCGCTCGAGCTTCGGCACGTCCGCCTCGGTGCCGCGACGCTCGATGAAGCGCAGCCCGATCACGCGGTGATACCACTGTGGCGAGCGGAGCTGCTGCTCGACGAGGGCGACGGGCGGGGGCGTCATCTGGCTCATGCGCGACGCGTAACCCGCGAGCTCCTCGGGCTCGTACTCGACGGCGCGGTCGGTCGGGAGCTTGGAGAGGAACTCGGGCACGATCTCCGGTCCGCCGAGCGCGAGGACGAGCTCACCGGCCCGCCACCGAAGCCGCTTCTTGAGCGCGTCGTTCTCGGCGCTCTGGACGAGCGGCCACAGGCGCGGGATGGCGTCGCGGCTGCCGATGTCACCGACGCGGTCGAACGCGTAGTCGCGCACCGAGATCGGGTTGGTCTCGTCGAGCGCGAGGTCGAGCAGCGGCGTGAGCTCCGCGGCCGTCGCGTTGCCCTCGAGGGCCTGGAGCGCCTTCTGCCGGCGGATGCTGAACGCCTCGACGACGTCGGCCGCCACCCCCTCGGGAGCGCGCTGCTGGGCGACGTGCATGAGCCGCTCGCGCACCGCCGCGATCTGTCCGAGGTGCTTCATGGCGGGCAGCGCGCCTTCGTTGATGAAGTTGTCTCGGTTGATCTCGGCGATGAGCGTGATCCGCCCGTCGTCCACCTCGCGCCCTTGCGCGGCGAGCTCCGCGCGGATCTTGTTCTTCAGCCAGTCGAGGAACTCGTTGCCCTCCATCTCGCGCTCGATGGCCACGAGGCGCTCACCCGCGCGCTGCTTGGTGGCCGCCGAGCCGATCTGGCCGATCAGCTCGGCGATCTTCACGAGCGCCTGCTGGGGCTGCTGGGCGCTCATCGCGTCGACGAGCTGCTCGGCCGCGGGCGCCCCGAGCGAGCGCACCACCTGCTCGGCGCTGTAGTTGCCGCTCAGGTTGCGCGCCGCGAAGTCGACGGCGTACCAGCCGACCACGGCCTCGACGAGCTGCTGACGCGCACCAGGTGAGGCGTGCGCGATGAGGATGTAGGCGGCGTCCTTCGCACGGACCTGCGAGGGCGGCGGGCCCAGGTTGGGATCCTGCGCGGCGTCGCCTCCGCGCATCATGGCCTGCAGCCCCGGCACCATACCGTCGACGATCTGCTGGACGGCGTCGGCGTCCTGGGTCTGCAGGGTCTGCAGCGCCTGCTGGAGCTGGGCGACGTAGTCCTTGTCGGTCCGGTCCATCTCGACGAGCGCGCTCGCCGCCTGCGTACGCAGCTCGATGTCGTACCGGTCGGCGAGCATCACCGCGATGATCTTGCCGGGGCCCTTCACGGTGCCCTTCCAGTACTCGATGTCGTCGGACGTGACCTTGCAGCCGACGAGCGCGAAGAGCGCGAGGACGGCCACGACCCACGACGAGGCGCGCGAGCGGAGGCCCGTCGACGAGGCGGGGTGCGAGGCCCCGAGGAGATGATGTCGCGCTTGCATGTGATTCCAGCCTGGTTCGGGTGACCGCTCGGTCCGCGCCCGCAACCCCTTCGGAGTCGGGAGGATACAGTATCGAACTCGTGCCTCTACATCCGGATTCGACCGATTGGACCACTTTCGACGGCGCGGCTGCCGCCCGCTGAACGGGCGCTCGTGACCACCTCGACTCGAAGCCCTCTCGCTCACCATCCCTCGTAAAGGCCGGAGGAGGAAGGGGGATCCCCATCACCTGGCCCGCCCTGCGGGCGGCTGACGTGCTGGGCGACGGACGCTCGGACCCTGACTTCCGGCAGGGGATACTAGACGAGCCACCCAAGGGATCAAGACCCGCGAAGCATTCGTGATCGCGAGACTTTATTTGTTCGGAGCGCAGCGACCGGTGCGGGGAGCCCCCGCCTCCGTGAGCGCGCAGCCAACGGAGGCGAGCGCGAAGCGCGCGACGCCGAAGGAGGACGCCGCAGGACGCTGACCGGAGCGAAGCGCAGGGAAGCGTCCGAGGTGGAGGGGTGCGGGGAGCCCTCTCCCCGCCTCGTGAGCGAAGCGCGAAGCGCGTAGCGAGCAGAACAAAAGCCGTTTATTTGACCGGACGTGGGCAATCCGTAGCGTGCGAGGGCGGAGGACCCTACTTGGGCGCACCACGGACTACATCTGCACATGGCGACCTTCACGCGCCGACGTTCCGCCCTGGGCGACGTCGGGAGGTGCTCGGTCTCCTTGCGGGCGCGGCGGCCTTGCTGACCGCGCTCGCGCTGCACTCCTACGACGCGCGCGGAGGCGAGAACCTCGTGGGCCCCGTGGGCGTGGGGCTCGCGGCGCTGCTCGTGTCGGCCCTGGGCCTCATCGCGTGGGCGGTCCCCGTCGAGCTCGGCCTCGCGACGGTCCGGCTCTTTCGCGGTCGCGTCGCCGTCCTCGGACCCGCGACCGCGGTCTCGACGCTGGTGATCGTCCTCGTCGGGTGCGCGCTCCTGCACCTCGCGCTCGCGGGCAACCCCGACGCAGCCCTCGCCGAGGCGCGCGCGGGTCGCGAGGTCTTTGGTGGGCACCTGCCGGGTGGCGTGCTCGGCGAGGTCCTGGGCGAGGTCCTGCGATCCCTGCTCGGTACTGCCGGAGCGTACGTCGTCAGCGTCACGATCTTGCTCGTGACGTTGGTCTTGCGCACCCGCGTCTCGGTCGCCGCGGCGATCGTGTCCATGAGCGCGGCCGCGCGCGCGGGGCTCACGCGGGCGCGCGCGGGCGCCACCGCCCTCGTCGAGGCGTGGCGCGAGGCCCGCGAGGTCGAGCGCGCGCAACGGGCCGCGCAGGCTGAGCGAGACGCCCCGCGGATCGTCGAGGGGAAGACGCTCGACGAGGGCGTAGACGTCGACGACGACGAGGACGACGACGAGCCGTCCGCGGAGGCGTCGGAGCTCGAGGACGAGGACTTCGAGGAGGACGAGGGCTTCGACGATCAGGACGAGGACGAGGAGGAAGAAGATTTCGCGGAGGACGAGGATGAGGAGGCCTCGGACGACGAAGACCTCGACGATCAGGTCGTCGACGAAGCGCGCGAGGACGACGAGCACGAGCTGGTCGACGAAGACGACCTCCACGACGTCGAAGCGCCCGCGCCCAAGGCCGCGCGCAAGCCTTCGAAGAAGCCCGCGAAGGAGGTCGGCCCTCGCATCATCGCGCCGGTCGAGCGCGCCGAGGCGCCGCGAGCGAACGTCCGCCGAGACGCCGTCCCGGCCGCGAAGGGCTACGCCTTCCCGCCCATCGGGTTGCTCGAAGAGCCGAGCGGCACGCGCATCAAGATCGACCCCGCGCAGCTCCGCGACAACGCGCGACGCCTCGTCGAGAAGCTCGAGAGCTACGGCGTGAAGGGGCGCGTGGACGAGATCCACCCCGGCCCGGTCGTCACGATGTACGAGCTCGAGCCCAAGGCCGGCACGAAGATCTCCAAGATCGCCGCGCTCGAGAACGACCTCGCGCTCGCGCTCGCGGCGCAGAAGGTCCGCATCGTCGCGCCGATCCCCGGCAAGGCGCGGGTGGGCATCGAGCTGCCCAACGACGACCGCGAGACGGTCTTCCTCCGCGAGATCCTCGACGACCCGCGCTGGGAGGCGCAGAAGGGGCCGTTGCCGATGGCGCTCGGCAAGGACATCGCCGGGCAGCCCGTCTACGCCGACCTCGCGAAGATGCCGCACCTCCTCGTCGCGGGCGCGACCGGCGCAGGCAAGAGCGTCGGCATCAACGTCATGCTCGCCTCGCTGCTCTACAAACGGAGCCCTGAGGACGTGCGCATGCTGATGATCGACCCGAAGGTCGTCGAGCTCGCGGTCTTCGACGGCATCCCGCACATGCTCCTGCCGGTCGTCACCGACATGCAGAAGGCAGCGCTCGCGCTGCGCTGGGCGGTCGACGAGATGGAGCGGCGCTATCAGCTCTTCGCCGACGCGGGCGCGCGCAACATCGAGACCTTCAACCGCCGCGTCGAGCGGGTGCTCGCCGGCGAGCTCGCCATCGAGAAGCTCATGCCGAGCAAGGCGGGCAAGATCCGCGGAACGGACGAGCACGGCGGCGACGTGTGGGCCGAGGCCACCGAGGGCGAGTCGCCGAGCGACGAGGCGCTCCGCGCCGAGGTGCAGAAGCTCCCGTACATCGTGGTCGTCGTCGACGAATTCGCCGACCTGATGATGGTCGCCGCCAAAGAGGTGGAGGCCTCGATCGCGCGCCTCGCGCAGAAGGCGCGCGCGGCGGGCATCCACGTGATCCTCGCGACGCAGCGCCCCTCCGTCGACGTCATCACCGGCATGATCAAGGCGAACTTCCCGTCGCGCATGGCCTTCAAGGTCAGCCAGCGCGAGGACAGCAAGACCATCCTCGGGCGCATCGGAGCGCAGAACCTGCTCGGTCGCGGCGACATGCTCTTGCTGCCTCCGGGGACGAGCGATCTGAAGCGCGTGCACTGCGCCTACGTGAGCGAGGACGAGGTCGCGGCCATCTGCGACCACCTCCGGGACCAGGGCAAGCCGATCTACGACGAGTCGATCCTGCAGCCGCGCGACGAAGGCGAGGTGCCGGGCCTCGGCGGCGGCGGCGACGACCCGCTCTACGACAAGGCGGTCGCGGTGGTCGCGCAGGCCGGCTATTGCTCGATCAGCCACCTCCAGCGCCAGCTCGGCGTGGGCTACAACAAGGCAGCCAAGCTCGTGGAGCAGATGGAGACGGAGGGCGTCGTCGGCCCCGCCACGAAGAAGGCGGGCGGCCGGCGGGAGGTGCTGGTGTCGCCGCTCTGACAGAAGGCGGGGCACGGCGCACCAAGTCGCGCCGTGACACCGACTCGTCACCTCCGTCTCGCTTCGGATACACTTCGCGCCATGCTGTTTCGTGCGCGAGGACGAGCGTCGAGGGTGCTGGCGTCGAGCGATCTACTCCTTCCGCGGCGAGGCTTCGTGCGCGGAGGCCTCGCCGGGCTCGCGGCGACCCTCTGTCCGGGCGGGATCTTCGGGTGCTCGAAGGATGTCGAGGCGGAGGTCGACGCGGAGGTCGACGCGGAGGTCGACGGGGGGTTCGACGCAGGGATCGACGCGGGGATCGACGCGGGGCCGCGCGTGATCCCGCCCTCCCCTGCGCTCCGATCGCTCATGTCCGAGCTTGGTCCGCTCGAGCCGCCCGACGAGAACGGCATCAGGCTGCCGCCGGGCTTCCGGTCCCGCGTCGTCGCGCGGAGCGGCGAGCCCGCGCTCCCTGGCGGAGACTACGCGTGGCACCGCCTCCCCGACGGCGGCGCGACGTACGCGACGGAGGACGGCGGCTGGATCTACGTCTCGAACTCGGAGCTGCCGCTCGTCGGCGGCGTCGGCGCGCTCCGCTTCGACGCGAGCGGCACCCTCGTGGCGTCCTACCCGATCCTGAGCCGCACCCACGTGAATTGCGCCGGCGGCAAGACGCCGTGGCATACGTGGCTCTCGTGTGAGGAGATCGCGCGTGGGCGCGTCTTCGAGTGCGACCCGTGGGGCGAGCACGCCGCCATCGAGCGCCCCGCGCTCGGCATCTTCAAGCACGAGGCCGCGGCGATCGATCCCATCCACGCCCACGTCTACCTGACGGAGGACGAGCGCGACGGCCGCTTCTACCGCTTCGTCCCGGACGCCCTGACCGCGGAGGGTCACCCCGACCTGCGCGCCGGACGCCTCGAGGCCGCGAGCGTCGACGCGGAGGGCCAGGTCCGCTGGCTCGAGATCCCCGATCCGCTCTTCGAGGGGAGCGAGCCCACCCGCGAGCAGGTCGAGGCGACGACCGCCTTCCGCGGCGGCGAAGGCATCTGGTACCACGACGGCGTCATCTACTTCTCCACCAAGGGAGACGACCGCGTCTGGGCCTACGAGACCGCGTCGAGCCAGCTCGAGATCCTCTACGACCGCGCGACGGCCGACGCGCCCATCTTGCGCGGCGTCGACAACCTCACGGTCTCCTGTTGTGGCGACGTGCTGGTCGCCGAAGACGGCGGCTCGATGCAGGTCGTCGTCATCCTCCCGAGCGGCGAGCCGCGAGCGGTCCTGCAGGTCGTCGGCCAGGACGATTCCGAGGTGACGGGCCCCGCGTTCGACCCGAGCGGCACGCGGCTCTACTTCAGCTCGCAACGCGGAGACGGCGCGGGCATCACCTACGAGGTGACCGGGCCCTTTCACGAGCCGGTCTAGTACCCCCAATCCGAAGTTCGTTCCGGGTTGCCGTGGATGTCGGCGTGGAGGTCGTTTGCCGCGCAGGCGCTCGACAGGCCGAAGCCTATTCGACGAGGTCGGCGAGCGAGGTCCGCGCCCTTTGCCGCGGATACCCGGAACGAACCTCGGGTAGGCCGAAGCAACCTCGGGTTGGGGGCACAGCGCTTCGCGCTCGCTATGTGAGGCGGCGTCGCCCCTCAGCTGCCGAGCGCGCCGAGGCGGCGCCGCGCGGAGCCGGCCTCGCTCGACTCGGGGAAGCGCTCGACGAGCTCCTCGAACGCGAGACGCGCCTCGGGTCTGTCCCCCGTCTCGAGGTACGTCTCTCCGAGGAGCAGCAGCGCCTCGGGCTCGAGCCCGCTGCCCTCGTAGGTCGTGAGCAAGGTCCGGAGCCTCGAGATGACCGCGGGGTAGGCGTCGCGTCGCAGGTAGAAGCGCGCCGCGTAGAGCTCGTGCTGTGCGAGGAGCCGCAGACATTGGCGGATCATCGGCTGCGCCTCGACCGCGCGATCGTCGTCGGGGAAGTCGAGGACGAAGCGGCGGAGCTGGCGGAGCGCCTCGAGCGTCGGACCCTGGTCGCGCTCGTGGGTCGGCGGGGAGAGCAGCCACTCACCCGGGATCTGCTCGTAGTGCGCCTGCGCGATGCGGAAGCGCGCGTAGGGCACCTCGGCGTGTGAGGGCCGGAAACGGACGAACTGCCGATAGGCCGTGATCGCCTCCGCCCACTCGCGCGTCTTCATCTTGCAGTCGGCGATGCGGAGCTCGGCGAGCGCGGCGAAGCGGCTGTAGGGAAAGTCGCGCCGGATGGAGCGGAACATCGGCTCCGCCTCGAGGCAGTCGTCGTCGCGGAACTCGAGCAGCGCCGCCTCGTAGGCCGAGCGCGCGTCCTGCCCGTAGCTGGCGCGGCTGCGCCCCGAGCCCGCGTTGGACTCGCAGGTCGCCCCCATCGCCAGAAGGCACAGGCCCATCACTCCGAGGACGCGCATCGGTCGCGGGGTAGCGCAGCCTCCCCCCGACGACAAGGCCCGAGCCCCTGGGCGCGTCCGCGCGCCCCTACCTGGCGGTCGCGCGCTGGCGGACGGGCCCTCGCTGCGGCGCCTGGCGCACCTCGCGCAGCGCGGCCTCGACCCTCGCGCGGTCGAGCTCCCCCTCGCCTCGCAGCGCCCGCTCGTAGCGCTGCGCGGCCCCGCTGCGGTCGCCACGGAGGCGGAGCGCGTCGCCGTAGTAGGCGTGCGCCGCAGCCAAGTTGGCGTGGACGCGCAAGAGCCGGTCGAGGAACCCGGTCGCGAGCACGTCGCGCCCCTGCGCGATCGCGAGCCGGGCCGAGTGCAAGAGCCCCGAAGGATCGCTCGGGTCGAGGTTGGCGGCCGCGCCATAACGCTCGAAGGCCTCCTCCGTGCGGCCGCGCTGCTCCTCGAGCTGACCGAGCGCGATCTGGGCCGCGGCCATGTTCGGGACGAGCTCGAGCGCCCGCATCAACGCGACCTGGGCCCGGTCGAGCTCCCCCTCGGCGGCGAGTAGGCGCCCGAGCGCGAGGTGCGCCTCCGCGTTGCGGCTCTCGCGCGCCAGGGCCGCCTCGAGGTTGCGACGCGCGGCGGCGCGGTCGCCATCCGCGAGCTGGTGCTCGGCGAGCGCGATCAGCGCCGCCGTCCACTGCGGGCGCGCCTGCACCGCGCGCTCGAGCAGCGCCTGCCCCTCCGCGCCGGGGGTCCGCCGCCCGAGCTCGTACCAGACCTCGGGAACGCCCGCATCCTTGCGCTGCGCCTCGCGCAGCTGGGCGAGCGCGTCCGCGTCGCGCCGCGCGTTGGCATGGAGCAGCGCGAGCCCCAGGTGGGGCTCGAAGCGCGTGGCGTCGAGCCCCACGGCGCGGCGGTACGCTTCCTCTGCCGGGCCCACCTCGAAGCGGAGCCGGTTGGCGTCGCCGAGGGCGAGCCAATACTCGAAGAGCCCGTCGCCTCCGCGCGCCGCGGCGGCCTCCAGCTCCTCGAAAGCGCGCCCAGCGCGGTTCCAGACGAGGAACGCCCGCGCGTTGCAGATGTGCGTGAGCGGCGCCGTGCGCTCGACCCGCTCGAGCGCGCGACAGGCGGCGCGGGCCTTGCGGTAATCGCCCTCGGCGAAGGTGACGCTCGCCACCTCGAAGAGCGCCTCGATCCCGCCGCCGCGCAGGCGCGCTGCCGCCTGCAGCGCGCGCTCGGCGTCGCGAAACCGTCCCGCCCGCAGCAACGCGCGTCCATGCGCGCGCTGCGCGTCGGCGTCGCGCGGGCTCTGACGCGCCGCCTGCGCCAGCGCGGGGAGATCGGTCGGAGATTGCGCGAGCGCCGGGGCGCCGAGCGAGAGCGTGAGGACGAGGGAGAAGGCGCGCATGGTTCGTCTCGGAGGAGGAGCTCCGGCCACTCGGCCGAGCTGCCTGAGCCGCCCGCGTGGGCGGCTCGGGGCTTCGCGGGGCGAGCCCCACGGAGAACGGATGGGGAACAGACGGGAGATAGCCTAACAACTTCAACCGTGGACGGACGGGCTCCCCCGATATGAGGTCCACGAGGCGTCAGACGCTCGTCCATGAGGGGCTGTCGCCAGGTCGCCAGCCCCTCCCCCACGGGGCATGGTTCGAAGCGGAATCGTGCGAGGCGAAGCGGACGTAGTCCGCGAAGCCGCACGATTCCGCGAGACAGTCGCAACCGCGCGACAGCGCGGTGCGACGAAGCCCCGCGGGGCCCCCCTCCCACGAGCCTTCGCTCGCTGCGCTCGCTGCGCTCGCTACGCGCCGTCCAGTAGGGCGGCTTGCGAGATCGGCTGAGCTTCTTTTCATACGCTGATCGCGTCCTTGCGGAAGTCGCTCTGCCCGATCTTCACGTTCACGAGCGCCGGCTCGGGGCAGTCGAAGGCGGCCGCGAGGGCCTTGGGGAGGTCCTCGTTCCGCTCGACCCAGAAGCCCTTGCCGCCGCAAGCCTCGACCACCTTCTCGTAACGCGTGTAGTCGAGCTTCGTCGCGACGCATCGATCGGCGCCGAAGATCTGCTTCTGGCCTCGGAGGATCTGCGTCCACCCGGCGTCGTTACCGATGACGCCGACGACCTTGATGCCCTGGCGCGCCATCGCCTCGAATTCGAGGCCGTGCAGGCCGAACGATCCGTCGCCATACACCAGGATGACGCGCGACTTCGGCCGAGCGAGCTTGGCCGCCATCGCGTAGCCGGGGCCGACGCCGAGCGTGCCGAGCGGGCCGGGGTCCATCCACACGCCCGGCCACTGGATGGGCAGCGTGTAGGCGGCCGTCGCGACGAAGTCCCCGCCGTCGCCGACGACGACGCTGTCCTCCTCGACGAACTTCGCGAGCTCCTGGCAGACGCGGAGCGGGTTCGGGGGGTCGCTCGTGTCGGCGGCCTCCGCGTCCATCGCCGCGATCGCTTGGCGGTCCTCCTCCGCGATCTTGGCGAGCCAGTCGCCGCCCTTGCGCTCGGGGAGCGCGCGCTCGAGACCCGCGAGGAAGAGCCCCGTGTCGCCGGGCACCGCGAGGTGCACGGGCCGGTTGTGCATCAGCACGGTCGAGTCGAGGTCGACCTGGATGACCTTCGCCGAGTCGGGGATCGCGCGGCCGTATTTGAGGCGGAAGTCGAAGGGGGTGCCGAACACGAGCACCAGGTCCGCCTGCTTGAGCGCCGACCCGCGGACGCGCTTGAACGCGCAGGGGTGCGTCGGCGGCAACGCGCCGCGCGCCATGCCGTTGACGAAGACGGGGACCTCGAAGCGATCGACGAGGCGTCGGAGCGCCTCGCGGTCGGGCGACCAGCGGAGCTGCGTGCCGACGACCAGCACCGGGCGCTCGGCGGCCTCGAGCAGCTTCGCGGCCTCCTCGATCGCGCGGGTCTCGGGCTGCGCGACGCACGTCGCCCGATACGCCGAGGGGGGCGGCGCGTCGGTCTCCTTGGCGCCCATCATCAAGATGTCGAGCGGCATCTCGAGGAAGACGGGGCCGGGCACGCCAGTGGTCGCGTGGCGGAAGGCCATCTGCATCATCTCGCCGAGGCGCCGCGTCTCTGGGACCGTCGCCGACCATTTGGTGATCGGCCGCATCAGCTCGACGTGGTCCATGTCCTGGAGCGAGCCCTGGTGCTTGTTCACCGACGGCCCCGCGCCCCCGATGATCAGCATCGGCACGCCCGCGCGCTGCGCGTTGGCGGCGGCGGTGACCACGTCGGTCACCCCCGGCCCCGCCGTCACCAAGGCGACCCCAGGCTGCCCCGTGACCCGCGCCCACCCGTCCGCCGCGTGCCCGGCGGTCTGCTCGTGCCGAACGTCCACGACGCGGATGCCCTCGTCGAGGCAGCCGTCGTAGATGTTCGCGATGTGCCCGCCGCACAGGGTGAAGACGTGGTCGATCCCCTCGGCCTTGATCGCCTTCGCGACCAGCCTGCCTCCGTGCACCATGCCCATGAACGCCTCTGCTTCCCGCCGCAGCTCGTGACGAGCGCGAACGCTGCTCGGTGTATCAGGGCGCGGCGCCTGGCATCAACGATCGTCGGGCCGGGGTGTGTCGCGGCTCAACCCGGGAGCCGCTCCGCCAGCGTCAGCCCACCGCGGCGCCCTTGGCCATCCGCAGGTACATCTCGGCGGCCTTGTTGCCCGGGTCGTCGTCCAGGGCCTGCTCCCACTCGGCGAGCGCTTCGCGGTTCTTGCCCTGCGCGAGCAGCACGACCCCGAGCGCGACGCGGGCGGGGACGTACTTCGGCTTCTGGCTCAGCGCCTCGCGCAGCTCGAAGCGGGCCGCGTCGAGATCCCCTTGTTGCCGGTAGAGGTTGGCGAGCCGCAGGCGGAGGTCGGCGAAGTGGGGACAGAGGAGCACGGCTTTGCGCAGCTCGTGCTGCGCGTCCGAGATCATGCCGACGTCTTGGTAGGCCTGGGCGGTCTGGGCGTGGAGGTTGGCGATCTTCCCCTTCGCGAAGGGGTCGAGCTTGCCGGGGTCCTCGTCCCCGCCAGCGATCGCCTGCTGGTAGGTCTTCTTGGCCTCGTCGTAGAGCCCGAGATCGTTGTAGGTGACGGCGAGGTTGAGCGCCGCCTCCGTGTACTTCGGGTTCAGACCGACCGCGTTCTCGAAGTACTCGCGCGCGCGCTCGAGCTCCCCGCGATCGTGCGCGACCACGCCGAGCATGTTGAAGACGTCGGCGAAGGCGATCCCCCGCTCGACGACCTGCACGAGGTAGTGCTCGGCTTTGTCGAACTCCCGCTTCTCGTAATGCTCACGGCCGAGAGCGAGGAGCTGTTTCGTGCGGTCGTCCATGTACATCACCCCGAGCTAGCGGCCGATCGAGTAGCCGCGTGCACCACGCCACTAGGGTAAGGGGGTCGCGTCCACTCTCGCAAGAATCCTCCGGTGGCCCATGGAGGATCGTCCGCGACGAACGGCGAGCGATGGCGATGGACGAACGGCGACGGACGCAGAGAACCCCGCGCACCGAGGAGGGTGGCGGGGTTTTCGGGTGGTCCAGCGATGGCTCGAGGGAGGGCTCAGCCCTTCTTCGCGCCGCCGCCCTGCCGCGCCTTGAAGCGCGGGTTGGACTTACAGATGACGTAGACCTTCCCCCGACGGCGGACGACGCGGCAGTCCGGGTGACGGGTCTTCGCGCTCTTCAGCGAGTTGACGACCTTCATTGCTCCACTCCGAGCTTCTCGAGCTCACGCTCGGTCAGATAGGGCAACGCCTTCGCCACGCGACGCGGCACGACGACGAGCTGCCCGTTGTACTCGATCTCGACCAGCGTCGGCGCCTCGATCTTGTCGTGGTTGGCGCGGCGCTGATCCCGCTTCATGCGGGAGGTCCTTCGCTTCGGAACGGCCATGGGAGTCTTTCCTCGAAAGGCGCGGGGACGACGGGTCCCAGGCGCCAAGGGGCGCGTTGTGTACGGCGGGATCGGAGTCGATGCAACCGCTTTCGAACGGGGGGACTGGAATCTCCCCGGAGGGCGAGCCGTCGGCGGGTCCGGCGGCGCCAGGCGATCGAGAGAACGCCTGGAAATTCGGGAGATCCCGGGCCGGCCTCAGGGCTCGACGACCCGAAGGACCACGCGGCCCTCGGAGCGGAGCCGGATCTGACAGCAGAGCCGGATGCTCTTCGGGTCGTCGCCGAAGACCTCGAGGACCTCGAGCTCGTCGTCCTCGGGCTCGGCGATGAGCTCCATCCCTTCGACGACGGCGACCCGACAGGTGCCGCAGCTCGCGGAGCGGCAGCTGTAGGGGACCTCTGCCTCGGGATGCTCGTCCGTAACGTCGATGAAGCGCGTGCCGGGGGCGATCTCGGTCTCGTAACCTGCGGGCTCGAAGCGTACCTTTGCCATGGGGGCGCAACCCTGCTCCGCAGCCGCGGAGCCGTCAATCGCTTCGCGACGCTCCGAGACCGACGCTGGTCGGCGACCCTCGCGCGAGGTCAGCCGTCGAGGACCGAGAGGAAGTGGCCGAGCAGCCGGGCTTGCGCCGGCTCGAGCTCCGCGAACTGGAGGCCCACCGCGAAGAGTCCGTCCTCTCGCTCGGCGACCCACCGCACGGCCCCTACGACCTCGAAAGGCTCGACGTCGGGGTCCTCGATCCCGTCCTGCGTGAGGAAGAGCGTGACGCGCAGCTTGGCGCCCCCCGCGACCTCGCGGTCGATCAGCACCGCGACGCCTCCGCCCGAGAGGTTCTGGGTGGACGCGGGCAGCGTCTCGGCGCCGATCTGGACCTCTCCGGCCAGCTCGACGGGGTAGCGGGCGTGCTGGCGTTGCTCCTGGCTCATGGGCTCGTCTCGTGGTCCTCGCGGGGGGAAGCCCGCGGACGGGCGGGCAAGCGGGACCGGAGGATCCGAGAGAACGCCCCAGATGTAAAGGTGTCGAGGAGCGCCTCGAGCTCGACGATGCGCAGGTGCGTGGGCACGTCGTGGCGGCCGAGCAGGTCGCGCTCGAGCTGCAGGCGCCGCCGCTCGAAATACGCCGCGACGACCAGCCGAGCGCGCAGGTCGCGCGCGTCGGCCCTCGCGCGGGCCTCTCGCGCCAGCGCCACCTCGTTGGGCCCATAGGCGACGCGATCGAGCCGGACGGTGAGCGTGGCGTCGATGACCAGGTTGTCGTCGGTCGCGAGCCGCGTGCGATCGTCGTAGAGCTGGATCGAGAGGCCTTGCCCCCGCCCGCGCCGCATGCCGACGCGGATCTGCGGTAGCCAGCCGCTGCGGCGCGCGCGGCGGACGAGCTGGCGGATGACCCGCGGGTCGAAGGCGGCCTCGTCGTCCACGTGCGCGACGAGCTCCTCGACCGTCGGCTCGTGCGCGTAGCGCGCGAGGGCGTCGCGGAGCCGGCCAGGGTCGACGACCGGCTCCTGCGCGCGGCCCATGCCGGTCACGCCGACGACGACCACGAGCGCGCCGAGCACCACGCGCATCAGGCCGCCTCGCGTCACCGGCGCCCCCCGCATCACCGTCACCCGCATCACCGGGGTCCCTTGCGTTGCCGGCGCCACTCGCTTCGCTCGAGCCGACGTCCTCATCGCGCACCTCCACGCGCGAGCTGGCGGGTGACCTGGCGGTTCGCCTCGTGGCGCGCACTCCGCTCCCACTCGCACGTCTCGGGCACGACGCAGGCGAGCCGCCCCGGTACGGTCGGGAGCCGACGAGGTGCGCCGCGCGGCGTGCGCAGCGGCGCCGGCGCGGCGCGCGAGAGCGAGACGGAGGCGTAGAGCCCATGCGCCCATCGCTCGCGCGCGGTGCTCGCGCCCACGCTCGGATCCGAGAGCACGTGGAAGCGGCGGGAGGTCAGCGTGAGGTGGAGGTCCGGGACGAGCGAGCCACCACATCCAGCGGAGAGGGCGGAGAGCAGGGCGAGCGTCTTCACGGCCCCCTTCTCGCCACGACGACGCCCCGATTGCGTGCGATTCGCGCCCCTCGGCGAGCAACGAAGCGAAGGCGACGCGCGGCGAAGCCCGCGTGGCGCGACGGTGCTCGGACACGCGCGGGCCGAGTTGCGTCGCGCCGACGCATACCACCACACGATGGCGGCCCCGGACCCGACACGGACCCCGACACGGACTCCGACACGGACTCCGACACGGACACGGACCCCGACACCGACACGGACCCCGACACGGATCCCTGACGGGACTCGGCTGCGACTCAGCCGCGCTCGAAGCGAAGCTCGACCCACGCGCCGCGGTCGGCCGGGCCCCGACACGCCCACGCGCGGCGCTCGGAGGGCGACGCGATGAAGACGGCGTTGGTCGCCGTCCCCTGTCCGTCCTCGGCGTAGCGGTTCACGCTCAGCACACCCTCGCTGCGGTCGGCGAAGAGCGCGCGCAGCCGGAGCTCGTCGAAGCCACGTTCGTCGACCAGGCGCGCGACGCTCTCGAAGCGCTTTCGGCTGCTCTCCCCCGGGACCTCGCCCTCGAGGGCTCGGTGCGCTGGCGCGAGGCAATGGTTGGTGCGCCACAGGGGCCGCTCGGGGGCCACCTCGCGCAAGAAGGCGCCATTCGGGGACGCCTCCCACTCGAGCTGGCGGACCTCGTCGGCGAGCCAGTACGTGTGCGCCCCCGCGTGGGGCGCGCCCTGCACCAACGCGGTCGCCTCCTCGACGTCCCGCGCGCGCACGGCGCGGTGCAGGATGCAGAGGTAGCCGACGCCCGGCCTCGAGCCGAAGGTCTTGATGTTCGTGGTCCCGACCACGAGCCCGTGCTCGTTCATCCCCATGAGTGTCAGGCAGCCGACGCACGTCACGCCCCAGGTCTCCGGCCCCTCTGCGGGCCGTCGGTGGACGCCGATCACGAAGTCGACGTCGGGCGGGTTCAGGTCCCAGGTCTGCCCAACGAGCGGCTGCGCGCTCTTCGTGTGGCTGCCGGGCAGGAGCACGCTCGTGCAGCCCTCGTCGACGACCTTGCGGAGCGGCTCGCCGCGCGGGGCGGAGAGCAGCACGGCGTCGCGCATGTCGGTCATGTTCGCGACGGTGAAGAGCTCGGTCGCGTCGAGGTTTGCCCCCTCTGCGATCCCCACGTGCTCCTCGAACCCGTCCGGATCCCAAGCGCGGTAGATCGCGAAGCTCTCGCGGCCGACGTCCATCAGCCGCTCGGCGCCCCCTTGGCCGCGCTCGGCGAAATAGGCCCGCACCGCCTCGAGTCGCATCCCAACGAACTCACGGATCTTCTCGCGGAACGCCTCGCCCTGGCCTCGTCCGAGCGCGCGGGGGGCACCATGAACCTCGAGGGTCGGCAACTCCAACATCGGCGTGTGTATACGGCCGACGTCCCGCTCGCGCACCCTTCTGGGTGGCTCAGGAGCCGCGAGGCGCGTAACGCTCGCGCCCGGCACCCTCGACGTAGTTCTTCATCGTCCACGGGATCTTCAAGATCCACTCGTGCAACGTCGGGCGGACCAGGCCGCCGATGAGCCCCTGCCCGACGTCGACCATCGCGCCGAAGCTCAGCAAGGTCTGGCCGTTGCCCCAGCTCCGCACCCGCATGAAGCCCCACCCGGCGCGGATGGAGTGCGGCTCGGACTCGTCGAGCTGGAACATCACCGCCTTCTGCGAGTCGTCGTATTGGAGCCGCATGGCGTACGCGGCTCGGACCACGCCTGCGCGGTGCTCGAAGCGGATGACGCGGAGGTTCTCCGCCCGACGCACGATGCGGGCCGCGTGCACCTGAGGCAACATCTGCCGGAGGTGGTCCGGGTCGTCGTGCAGGGCCCGCCAGACCGCGCCGGGCGGCAGATCGACGACTTGGAAGCTCGTCCCGCCGATCAAGGTGAGGGGCCCACGTCGCTCCGTGGTCCGCCGAAGGACGATCTGCCCGCGCTCGAGCTGCGCTCGCTCGGCGCTCGTGAGCGGCGTGCGAATGGAGAGCTGCCCGCGCCCAGTCGACGCGACGAACGCTGGCACGAGCGCCAGCAAGAGCGCCACGACGGTTCCCGACCGCATCCTTTTGCCTTTAGCAGCCAATGACGCGTCGTGCCAAACCGCAGCGTCAATCGGGCGTCCCGCGGCCGCGTGTGGGGACATGCGCGAAGCGCGCTCGTTCGTCGCGCGTCGATCGTCCATGGGGTTCGAGACGCGCGAAGCGGGCGCGCGCTTCAACGCTCGTTCAATCCGCGCACGTGACGCAGACGCCGCGGAGGTGGACGTCCTGCACGTGGGCGACCCCCTCGACCTTCACCGCCTCGGGCGGGAGGCACGCGACGGTGCCGCACTCCGTGCAGACGAAGTGCGCGTGCTCGTGCAGCTCGGCGCCGGAGTGCTCGAAGCGCCAGACGTGGTCCCCGTGGTCGGATCGTCGCGCGAGGCCGACGTCGACCAGGTCCGTGAGGTTGCGATAGACGGTGGCGCGATCGAACCCGCCGCCCTCGACGAGGTCACAGACGTCGGCGTGGCTGAGCGGTCGGTCGGCGTCGAGCAAGACGCGCAACACCGCGACGCGCGCCCCCGTGGCGCGGAGCCCGCGCTCGCGGAGGTTGGCTCGCAGATCGGCGTCGGACGGCTTGGTCACGGCCCCATCCTATCCCACGAAGCGCCGAGGGGGGCAATCGAGGCGACGCGCGGCTCGAGCGCGGCTCAAGCGCGGGTGGGCGTCAAGCGCGCGAGCACGCGGTCGTAGATGCCGCCGAAGCTCCCGTTGCTCATCAACACGACGGCGTCTCCTGAACGGGCGGTCGCCCCGATCCTCGCGACGATCGCGTCGAGGTCGGCGCAGGCCTCGGCGTCGCCACCTCGGCTCGCGATCGCGCGCGCGATCGCGCCGACGTCGAGCCGCTCATCGTCAGGGATCTCGGGCCGACCGACGGGGGCGATCAACGTCAACGAGGCGGCGTCGAACGCCACCTCGTAGCGGGCCTGATGGATCCGTCGCGACGCCGTCGCGCTGCGCGGCTCGAACGCGCAGATCACGCGGCCTTCGGGGTGAAACGACGCGATGGCGCGGAGGGTCTCCTCCACCGCGGTCGGGTGGTGCGCGAAGTCCTCGTAGACGTAGACGCCCCCCGCGACGCCGATTCGCTCCTGGCGCCGGCGCACCCCGCCGAAGCGCGCGACCGCGTTCATGACCGTCGCGGCGTCCGCGCCCGCGCCCTCGGTGGCGAGCGCGATCGCCGCGAGCGCGTTGCGCACGTTGTGGGCGCCGGGCATCGGGCTCGACACGCGCCCGAGGAAGGTCCCGCCGCCGTAGAGATCGAAGGGCTGCACGCCGGCGCTCGCGCGCGCGGGGGCCGCGAACCAGATCGGCGCCGTGTCCCCGAAGTCGTCCCCCTCGATGCCGTAGAAGCGCACCCTGCACCGCGCGCGGGCCGCGAGCTGGCGCACGTTTGGGTCACCCGCCCACGCGACGAGGAGCCCATCCGAAGGGATGCGATCGACGAGCCCCTCGAACGCGGCGAGGTAGCTCGCCTCGTCGGGGTAGATGTCGATGTGGTCGTGCTCGCAGCTCGTGAGCACGACGGCGAAGGGGCAATAACGCCAGAACTTCGGGCTCTTCTCGAAGAACGCGCTGTCGTATTCGTCGCCCTCGATGACGAAGGGGGCGCCCTTCCCCCCGAGCCGGTAGCTCACGTCGAAGTCCCGCGGGATGCCCCCGACGAGCAGGCCGGGGTCGACGCCCGCTTCCCGCAGAACGAAAGCGAGCAAGCTCGTCGTCGTCGTCTTCCCGTGGGTGCCGGCGACCACGTAGCCAGGCCGGCCGGCGCCGGCGAGGAAGAGCTCCTCCATCACCTGCGGGAAGCTCATCACGCGCAGGCCCCCGTCGATCGCGGCGCGGGCCTCGGGGTTGGTGGGCCGGCAGACGTTGCCGACCACGACGAGGTCGGGGGCGGGATCCAGGTGCGCGGGGTCCCAGCCCTCGAGCAGCTCGATCCCCCATCGGCGGAGCGCCGGGCCCATCGGAGGATAGAACGCGAGGTCGCTGCCGCTCACCCGGTGCCCCTGCGCCTTCAGCAGACCCGCGAGCGCTCCCATCCCGGTCCCGGCGACGCCGATGAGGTGGACGTGCATCGTCGTTCGCTGCCTGCATCGGGGGATCGTGTCAAGCGGCGCCCGGCTCTCCGAGCGCGCTCCTCCGAACGCGCGCCTCCGAGCCAGCTCCTCCATCCACCGACGCTCGGTCTACCGTCGCTCCATCTACCGTCGCTCGCTCCACCGTCGTTCCGTTGCTCGGTCCACGCGGCTCGAACCCACTCACCGACCTCAGACGCGGACACTTCCACGTTCAGCGAAAAATTACTCCCTAGATGCCTGAAGGGGGTTGCAAAACACCTCTTCCACTTCGAAGATACCGACCGTGATACCCGAGCTGTCCACGGACCACGAGGTGATCGGCTCGTATCCGGAGCGGGGTTTCGAGATCGATCGCACCCGCTGGCCCCTGGTCGTCGTCCGGATCGGCCGCACCCTCACGCCCGCCGACCTCGAGCGCTACTACGAGCGCGCCATCGAGGAGGCCGAGCGGCGCCAGTCCCGCTACGTCAACGTCGTCGACGCGCGCGCGCTGACCGCCCAATCCTTCAGCGGCGTCCTCCGCACCCTCGTCACGAGCTTCCTCCGCCGCTACCAGCGAAAGCACGGCGGCCGCCTCGCCGCCGAGGTCGTCGTGCACGACGGCTTCCTCGCCCGCGGTCGGTTCGCCGTGATCGCGCACGCCTACCGTCCCCCGTGGCCCTTCCGCCTCTTCCCCACCCTCGAGGAGGCCGAGCGCTTCGCCTTGCGCGTGTGGCGGCGGGAGCAGAGCGGGGTCCTGTCCGTCGACGTGGACGACCCGAAGCGCCGCGAGGGTTGACGGCCACGTCCTCGCGCTCGAGCGCGCGTCGTCGCCAGCGCCCCAACGCCGCGCTCAGCCGCCCCTCGGGCCGGCGCTCGTCGCTTTCTGGCCCCGTCCGCGGGACCAAGTAGCGTCGACGCATGCGCGGCGGCTCTACACGCGGCGGGCGCCTGGTCCGTCGCTCCCTTCGCGCCCTCCTCACGGCGGCGGGCGTCGTCCTGGCCGTCTTCCTCCTCGTGCGGCTGGTCCCGGGCGATCCGGTCGCCACCATCCTCGGTGATCACGCCTCCCCCGAGGAGCGCGCTGCCTTACGGGAGCGCCTCCACCTGGACGCGCCGTTGCCCGCGCAGCTCCGCGCCTTCTGGTCCGACGTCGCGAGCGGCACGCTCGGGCGCTCCTTCCGAGACGATCGGACGGTGTCCGCGCGCATCGCCGAGGTGCTGCCCGACACCGCCGCGCTCGCCCTCGCGTCTCTCCTCGTCGCGTGGACCCTCGCGATCCCGCTCGGGGTGCTCGCCGCGCGCTTTCGAGGGCGCTGGCCCGACCGGATCGCGAGCACGACCGCGGTGCTCGGCCTCGCGATCCCGAACCTCTGGCTCGGTCCGCTCCTCATCCTGCTCTTCGGCGTCGCGCTCCGTTGGCTGCCGATCCCTGGCGACGACGCCGTCGGCCTCGCGGGCCTCGTCCTGCCCGCGCTCACCCTCGGCACCGCGCTCGCGGCCGCGCTCACGCGCCAGACGCGGGCCGCGGTCGCCGAGTCGCTCTCGATGCCCTACGCCACCGCGGCGCGAGCGCGCGGCCTCTCCGAGCGCGTCGTGCTCTTCCGGCACGCGCTCCCCAACGCCGCGCTGCCGCTGCTCACGGTCGCGAGCGCCCAGGTCGCGGCGCTCCTCTCGGGGGCGGTCGTCGTCGAGAAGATCTTCGAGCGCCCCGGCCTCGGCGCGCTCTTCCTCGACGCCTTCTTCGCGCGCGACATCCCGGTGGTGCAGGGCTGCGTGCTCGTCATCGCGCTCGTCACCGTCGCCGTCAACCTCGTGCTCGACGCGCTCTACGCCGCGCTCGACCCGCGGATCCGGCTCGCCTGATGCGGCTCGGCCTCCCCCTCGTGATCCTCTTCACGCTGGCCGCGCTCGTCGGCCCGTGGATCGCGCCGCACGACCCGCAGGCCATCGCGTTGCGCGACGCCTACGCCCCGCCCTCGGCCGCGCACCCGCTCGGCACCGGCGACAACGGCGTCGATCTCGCGAGCGTGGTGCTTCATGGCGCGCGGCTCGCGGGCGTCGTCGGGCTGCTCGTGGTCGGCTTCACCGTCACGGTCGGCACCGCCCTCGGCGCGCTCGCGGGCTACGTCGGCGGCAAGGTCGACGAGGCCTTCGGCGCGCTGGCCGATCTGCTGCAGGCCTTCCCCGGCCTCGTCCTCAACGTGGCGATCCTCGCGCTCGTCGACGCGCCGGGCGTGCGGCACGTGGTCATCGCCCTCTGCATCCCCGGCTGGGTCCTCTACGGCCGCATCGCGCGCGCCGAGGCGATGAAGCTGCGCGAGGCCGAGTATGTGCAGGCCGCGCGGGCGCTGGGCGCGAGCCACGCGCGCGTGCTGCTGCGACACGTGCTCCCGAACCTAATGGGGCCGATCGTGGTGCAGGCGACGACCGCCTTCGGCGGCGTGATCCTGGCCGAGTCCACGCTCTCCTTCCTCGGGCTCGGCCCGAGCGACGGGATCAGCTGGGGCGCCCTCCTCGACCAGGGCAGCGCGGTGCTCCTTCGTTTCCCCCACGTCGCGCTCGTCAGCGGCGCGGCGATCGCGCTGACGGTCCTGGGCTTCAACCTGGCGGGCGACGCGCTCCGCGACCGCTGGGATCCGCGGAGTCGGTGACGAGCTGACGGAGGGGCCGCCGCGGAGTCGGTGACGAGCTGGCAGAGGGGCCGCCGCCGACTCGGCGTCGGCGACGTCGTTCCGCGGTCGATGGACGCTGCGCTGGGCGCGCTGCGCGTCGACGCCGCGACTCCGCTGGCCCGCGCGTCGCGATGGAGCCGAGCGATTCCAGGTGGAGCGGCGTGCGTCGACGCCGCGACTGCGCGGGCTCGCGCGCCGCGAGGAACCGAGCGACTCCAGAAGGAGGCCACGCGTCCCGGACTCGGCAGACTGCGCTGGCCCAGCGCCGAGGTTGATCCGGGCGACGCCGACGTCGCATCCTCGCCCCGATGCAAGACCTCGCGGGTAGCCGCGTCCTCGTCACGGGTGCCAACACGGGGATCGGGCGGGTGACGGCGCGAGAGCTCGCCGCGCGCGGTGCGCACGTGCTCCTCGCCACCCGCTCGCTCGAGCGCACGCGCGAAGCGCTCGACGAGATCGCTGCGCTCGGGCGCGGCTCGGCCGAGCACCTGCCCCTCGATCTGGGCGACCTCGCGTCGGTGCAGCGCGCGGTGCGTGCCCTGCGCGACCGGGACGAGCCGCTGCACGTCCTCCTGAACAACGCCGGCCTCGTCGGGAGCCACGGGGTCACGGCGCAGGGCTTCGAGCTCGCGTTCGGGACGAACCACCTCGGGCATTTCTTGCTGACGCGCGGCTTGCTCGACCTGCTCGCGCGGGGCGCCGCCGAGCGAGACGCTCCCTCGCGCGTCGTCAACGTGGCGAGCAAGGCGCACGTGAACGCCAAGCGCGTCGACTGGGAGGCGCTGCGACGGCCGACCGCCACGCGCACGGGCTGGCGCGAGTACGCGGTCAGCAAGCTCTGCAACATCTGGCACGTCTCCGAGCTCGCGCGTCGCGAGACGCCTCGACGGGTCCACGCCTACGCGCTGCACCCCGGGGTCATCGCGTCGGATCTATGGCGCCGCGTGCCGTGGCCGATCCGCGCGATCGCGACCCGCGGCATGATCTCGAACGAGGAAGGCGCGCGCACCTCGATCTGGTGCGCGGCCGCGCCGGAGCTCTCCGGCGAGACGGGCCGCTACTACGACGATCGCCGAGAGCGCACGCCGACGGCGCTCGCACGAGACGCGACGCTCGCGCGCGAGCTCTGGGAGCGCAGCGAAGCTTGGGTGGCGCCCTTCGCGGACTGAGTACAGTTCCCCGAAAGTTCGGCAGATCCATTCCGTCCAGCGGCCTAGAAGTTCAGTCGATTTCGCAAGCCGCCCTACCGGACGGCGCGCAGCGAGCGGAGCGAGCGTAGGCTCGTGGGAGGGGGCCCCGCGGGGCTTCGTCGCACCGCGCTGTCGCGCGGTTGCGACTGTCTCGCGGAATCGTGCAGCTTCGCGGAGTACGTCCGCTTCGCCTCGCACGATTCCGTTCGAACCATGCCCCGTGGGGGAGGGGCTGGCGACCCTCATAGGAAGCTGACACCGAGCCATCGACCCGACCGATGATGGCGAGTTGCCGCGCGGGCCCGCCGGTCTGCTTGATCGCCTTCCGGCGTTCCGCCCGCTCGCCTTCCGGGTCCGCTCCGCTCACCTCGCTCGGACGGTCTGCGGACCGGTACCACGGAGGTGCGTGGCTCGCGGAGGTCCGTGGGTTGCACAACCGTGTGCCGACGCGGGTGTTCGACGTGCAGGACCTTGCACAACGGGGCTCGCATTCGCGAGCGAAGTCGTTCGGCACGGATGCTGCTCCAACTCCGACGCGAGAAGACTCGGTGCTCGGCGACGGCTCGCCCCCTCGTGGGGTGCATCCGCGTTCGGAACCCATCCGTCTCGTCTCGTTCGGACTCGGTCGTGTCGGAGGCTCATATGAAGGTTGTCATCCCCATCACTATCGCCCTTTCGGTCAGCTGCGGCTGCGTGGCGTCGCTGGCCCCGGACGACCCCAACGCGGTCGACTTCGCCGACGACTCGCTCGAGCACGCCCGTGGACTCCTCGGGACCTACTTCCGAACCAACGACCTCTCGGGCGACGAGCTCGTCCGAGTGGACTCGACGATCGACTTCGATTGGGGCCGGTCCTCTCCCGACCCGAGCATCCCGGTGGACGGCTTCTCGGTGCGCTGGCAGGGCTTCTTCGTCGCCGAAGAGACGGGCCCGCATCGGTTTGCCGTGCGGTCGGATGACGGCATGCGGCTGTGGGTGGGAGATGTGGATGGTGAGCCGCTGGTCGAGAACTGGCGGGACCAAGCGCCAGTGACCGTTCGGGAGAGCATCGAGTTGGTGGCGGGTGAGGTCTATCCGATCAAGCTCGAGTACTACGAGAATCGCGGCGGAGCGCTGGTGGAGCTGCGCTGCGCTCCGCCCAGCCTCCGCGCACGCTCCGAGGAGCCAATCGTTCCGGCCTCGCAGCTCCGGGTCCGGTACCCGACGGCCCAGCCGGGACTCGTCGGGAGCTACTATCCCACCATCGATCTCTCAGGGGAGCCACTCGTGCGCGTGGACCCGACGATCGACTTCGACTGGGGTCGATCCTCGCCAGGCTCGAGCATCCCGGTGGATGGCTTCTCGGTGCGCTGGCAGGGTTTCTTCGTCGCCGAAGAGACGGGGCTCCACCGGTTCGCCGTGCGGTCGGACGATGGCATGCGGCTCTGGGTGGGCGATGTAGACGGGGCGCCACTACTCGCGAACTGGCGCAACCAGTCGGCGGTGACCGTCCGGGAGAGCATCGAGCTGGTGGCGGGCGAGGCCTATCCGATCAAGCTCGAATACTTCGAGAATCGCGGCACGGCGTTGGTGGAGCTGCGTTGCGCTCGACCGAGCCTCGGCGCAGCCGCGGAGCCGATCATCCCGACCTCGCAGCTGCGCACGACGCGCCCCACGGCGTCGCCGGTGGCGATCGAGAACGTCGCGCTCGGCAAACGCGCGAGCCAAGTGTCGGTCGACCACGGAGGAACCCCCGACCGCGCGGTGGATGACAACACGAGTGGGCGATACGCCGACCGATCCGTGACGCATACGACGTACACGACCCGCCCGTGGTGGATGGTCGACCTCGATGGTAGCCATTGGGTCGAGCGCGTGACGTTGTTCAACCGAACGGACTGCTGTGTCGACCGCCTCTCCGACTTCGACGTCGAGTTGCTGAACGCGGCCGACGAGGTGATCGCTGCGACACATCATCCAGGCACGGCCTTCGGGTCCACGGAATTCGCCTTCGGGGTCGATGACGTCCATGCCGTCCGCGTGCGACTGCGGGGCACGAACTACCTCTCGCTCGCCGAGGTACAGGTTTGGGGTGCGCCCAGCCGGAGTGTTCCGGAACCTGCCCCTCCCGCGGGTCCGCGGATCACGCTTCCGATCGAGGTGCTTGGTCCCGCCGGCACTCGCGAGACCGAACAATTCCACATCGCTGACCCGAGCGGGATCACGCACCTATACCTTCGCTGCAACGGCTGCGGCTACCACGACACGAGGCTCGACGGGAACGCCTCCATGGTCAAAGCGACCGTGCGCATCAACGGTGGCCCCGCGATCTCGATCAAGCACTACACGGGTGGCGGCAGCCTCGTCGGTAACCGGAACATCCAAGTGATCGGCGGCGAGGCCGACTACGGCGGCATCGGCGGCGCGTTCCGAACCACGCGTCTCATGGTTCCGGTGACGGGGCTCGTCGCGGGCCTCAACACCATCACCTTCGAGCATACGACGCCCGCACCGCCGAGCATCGGATACCGAATCATCGAGATGGATTTTCTTCGGCGAGGCTCACTCTCCGACAGAGTGCTCACGGACCGCGACGTCATTCACGACGATCCGGCGTCGTGGCGTCCCCCATCGAGCCGCGCAGCGGACATCGCTGCGGGCGCTGCGTTGTGGCATCAACGCGATCGGCTCTACGACGTCGGACTCGACATGACCGACGGCGAGGGCAATGGGCGAGGCCCCATCAACGGACGAATGCGCGCGTCATGCGCGGACTGCCACGCTTCTGACGGACGGGATCTGAAGTACTTCAACTACTCGAACCGCTCCATCATCGAAAGATCCCGATTTCACGAGCTAACCCGAGCGGAAGGCGAGAACATCGCATCGTATATTCGCAGCCTGGACATTCCGTTCGTCGCACAGGCTCGTCCGTGGAATCCGGCATACCAACCAGGCCCGGGAATGGACAGCCGCCCCGTTTACGAATGGGCCGCCGGCGCGGGCGTCGACGCCATCCTCGACCGCGACCGAGACCTGGCCCCCTACCTGTTGCCGCGCGGCAACTCCATGAACGAGGTGCGCGCCGTCGTAGATCGCTACGCAACGCTGAACCTCAGAGAACTTCCAATCAACATTCCGATGCCGGAGTGGAAAGAGTGGCTGCCCAGAATTCACCCCGATGACGCTTTCAACACATCGGCGACACCCATTCGATCGGATCACCGAGGCATCAATGTGAACATGCCATACTATACGAAGATACACAATGACGCCGTATCGAACCCGACGCCAGCCACCCTAGGCGGGTTCTCGCGCGGCATCAAAGAATGGCTGCGTCGTGGCATGACCTGCTCGACATCAGGGCTCAATTCAGGAGAACCCATTCGGGGCCTAAACGGCGGCGTCCTTAGCTCGCTCAGGCTGCCATCGCCGTCCGTGACGAACAGCAACTGTACCAGCATAAATCGCGCTTCATTGGCCAACCTCGAGCACGCCAAGCGCGGACTCCTATCGTGGGCTTCCGTCAAGATGTGGGAAGTAATTCACACCAACGGACTCGAAGAAGAATCAAGGAACGTAGGAAGACGAATCTGCATCGGCAGCACCTGTGTCGACGGCAGCGAGCCTCGCGGTTGGGTAGCCGACGGCAGAAACGTCTTCGATCGCACGGCGCACTTTCTCGGCGTCATGCCGGGCCGTGCGTACGTCAGCCAGACAGAGATGGAGGGCGTCTTCGAGAGCAACTCGTGGTACCATCTAAACATGATTCTGAACCCAGGTTACCGGGTGAGCATGCCTTCGCATTTTGCCTACACGTACAGCCACGTCGAATGGCTTCAGCGCCTCTCTGGAGTCGACCAAGGATACCGGTTCTGGGCAACCATGATCAAGCAGCGGCAGCTTCAGACCAATGGCCGATACGGTGTCGAGGCAGGTCTCGATCTGCGGACCGCTCAGCCCTACGTGTACTATGGCACCGCAAGGGGCAGAACGAACACAGACACGCAATCCAGTGTTGGACAGCCTTTGTGGGGCAGGTTTGCACAGGCCATGATCGAGGACTTCGTTGCCGATGCCAATCGGGCAACACCCGAAGACTGGGCGAGCGCCACTCAAAACCGAGCGGTTCAGCCGAGAAACAGCACGGACTTCTCGACGTGCGGGAACCCGTGCACGTTCGACCTGGGACCGCTCCAGGGCAGAAATACCTATCGAGTGATTCCTCTGTTGCGTGAGATCGGGGTGTCCAACTCGGTCGTGAACAGCCTGATCGACTGGGGACAACGAACCTGGCCGAACGGCCCATGGAGCCGCCTGAGGATGTAGGTCCTCACGCTGCTCGTACGAAGGAGCGCGGGCTGAAGCGCGGGGACGCGGGCCGGAGCGCGGCCAAGATGCGGCGCGGCCGTGACCGAAGACGAAGCTGCCGCGGCTCGACGGCCTCGCCCGAGGACGGCTGGGGCTGGCGAGGCCGGCGGTCGCCGCGCTATGACCCTGGCGTGGGATGGAGGACGCCGCGCTGGGCCGCCTCGGTCTGCGCCTTGTGGCTCGTCGCCGCGGCGTCGACGGCCCACGCACAGCTCGCGCTCGAGTGGCGGGCGCCCGCGGGATGTCCCCGCGCGGACGCGGTGCGAGCCGACGTCGATCGTCTGCTCGGCGGCGAGGTCCCCGCGCTCGCGGCGTCGGGTGAGATCGTCCGCACCGCCGACGGCTGGGAGCTCCGGCTGCGCGTCGGCGCCGAAGGCGAGCGCGTGCTCGTCGCTCATGAGTGCCGCCTCTTGGCCGAGGCGACCGCGCTGATCCTGGCCCTCGCCATCGACCCCGTGCGAGTCGTCGAGGTCGACGAGGGGCCGGCTACCTCGGGGGCGGTCGAGCCACCGCCCGCCCGATCGCGCGGGGTGGATCGCGGGGAGACCCCTGGTGCGCTCGGGATCCCACGGGGCGTCCCGGGCGAGGCGCTCGTCCGGCCCGAGGACCCCGCCGTGCGGGCTCGAGCGCAGGCCACGCCGCGCCGCCTGGCACCCGACGACGATCGCGCTGATGCGCCGGGCCCGCCGCGCGCGCGCGACGATCGAAGTGACCCCCCGCGCACGCGGGATGCTCGAGTTGATCGGGCCCGATCGCGCGCCGCTCGCCGAGTATCCGCGCCGCCGCTCGAGGCGCGCGGCGTCCTCGCCACTGGCGGCGTCGAGATCGGCGCCCTCCCGGCCGCGAACGCGACGTTCAGCGCCGACGTTCGGGCGCAGCTCGGACGCCTCGCGCTCGAGGCGGGCGCGGTGGTCTCGTTGCCCCGCGAGGCTGCGCTCGTCGGGGACACGCCGGGCCGCGGGGGACGCCTGGGCGCAGGGGCCCTGCGTGGCGCGCTGCTCGTGCCTTTCGCGGTCGGTCCGCTCCGCCTCGCCCCGGTCGTGCTCGCGGAGCTCGGTGTGGTCGGCGCCCGCGGTCGCGGGGTCAGCGACCCGCGGCTCGGTTGGGCCCCCTGGATCGCGGTCGGCCTCGGCGCGCATGTGGACGTGCGGCTCGGGCAACGCGCGCTCGTCGGCTTGTCGGCCGACGCGCGGCTGCCCCTCTGGCGGCCAGCCTTCGTCCTGGAACCGGCTGGCGAGGTCCACCGCGCGAGCCCGGTGGTTGGGCGGTTCTTGCTGCGCGTGGGCGCTTTCTTTCGATGATGGCGGAGGTCTGGGGCGGGGGTCTGGGGCGGGTTGGGGGCTGGGGTCGCGCTTGGCGGGGCGGCGGGCGACAATCTCGGTGACGGAAGTGGGCGGAGGCGTCCACGGAGGAGTTGTGCTCGCGGTGGGATCCCCAGATCGAAAGGCGGCTAGTGAGGCGAGCGGCGTTCGTCCGCAGCCGGCGACGTCCTTCGAGGAGGTGTACCGGACCCGCTTCGACTTCGTCTGGCGGAGCGCGCGCCGGCTCGGCGTCGGGGACGACGTCATCGACGACGTGGTCCAAGAGGTCTTCTTGGTCGTGCACCGCAAGCTCGCGGAGTTCGAGGGGCGCAGCCGCCTCGAGACGTGGCTCTTCGCGATCACCCGCCGCGTCATCAGCGACCACCGACGCTCGGCGCGACAGCGCCGCCCCCACACGCCCCTGCCCGAGACGCTCGCCGGCCACGGCACGCCGCACCGCGACGCCGTCCGGCAAGAGGCCGCCTGCGTGCTGCACGACTTCCTCGACTCGCTGCCGGACGAGCAGCGCGAGGTCTTCGTCCTGGCCGAGCTCGAGCAGATGACCGCTCCCGAGATCGCCGAGGCGACCGGAGCGAACGTGAACACGGTCTACTCTCGCCTGCGACTCGCGCGCGAGGGCTTCGAACGATGCGTCGCGCGTCACCGCGCCCGCGCGGGGAGAGGGTCATGAAGGAGTTGAGCCCCGAGGCGAAGTCGCTCCTGGACGCGGCGAGAGACGTCGACGACCCGACGCCGAAGGATCGCGAGCGCGTGCACCGGGCGCTCGTCGCGGCGCTCGGCGCGAGCGCGGTCGGTGTGGGCGTCGCGAGCGGCGCGGCAGCGAGCGTCGCCCCCAGCGCGGCGTCGGTCGCGGGCGGAGGCGCCACGGCAGGAAGCACCGCGGCGGTCGTCAGCGGCGCGACGGGGATGGCCACCGGCGCGAGCGTGGTCGGGACCGGCGGGCTCACCACCAAGGTGCTCCTCGCGCTCGCGGTGGTCGGCGCGACCAGCGGCGGCGTGTGGGTCGCTACCGGCGACTCGGCGTCCAGCACGGTCGCGAGCGTCGAGACCGAGGGCACGACGGCCACTGTGGCCGCGTTGGCCACAACGCCGGACTCGCGCCCCGGCGCGACGCCTTCCGGGCTCTCGGACGAGACCCCGGACGAGGCCCGCGACGAGGCCCTCGACGAGGCCCTCGACGAGGCCCTCGACGAAGTCTCCGACCTCGCCGTCGACGGCGCGCTCGACGACCGCCTCGCGGTCTCGAGCGCGAACGGGGCCGCGCCCTCCGAAACGCGCGTAGACCCGAGCGTCCGTCGCCCCCGCGTCGCCCCGAGCCCGAGCGAGGCAGCGACGCCACGACCCGCCGCCGAACCGTCCGCAGCGGCCACCGCGGGATCTCCCGAGACGCTGGCCGCCGAGCTCGCGCTCCTGCGCCGCGCGCGCGCCCGCTACGCCGCGGGCGACGCGGTCGGCGCGCTCGCGCTCCTCGACGAGCACGCTCGCGACCACGCCGACGGCGCGCTCGCCGCCGAGCGGGACGGCACACGCGCCATCATCCGCTGCGAGTCCGGCCGAGCCGGCGCCGACGAGTCGCGCCGCTTCGCCGCCGCGCACCCGCGCTCGCCGCTCGTGCCCCGCGTCCGAAGCGCGTGCGAGTCCCCCTGATCCCCGTGATGCCCTCGACCGCGCGCGCCCCGCGTTCGGAGCGAGTTCCCCCGATGCCTTCGACGTCTTCCTTGGAGCCTCCCATGCGAACCATCCTCTACGACGCCGCGCGGACCCTGCTCTTGTCGGCGGCGCTCCTCTCGATCGGGTGCACGAACAGCCGGGTGTTGATTGGCGAGGACGACGCTGGCGCGCGCGACGGCGGCTCGCCGGGCACGCCGTGCGGCCCGAACGTCTGCGCCCCGGGCACCGAGTGCTGCAACGAGTCGTGCGGGCATTGCGTCGCCCCCGGTGGTTCGTGCACCGAAGAGTTCTGCGCGCCCGTGACGTGCGGCGGGCAGGTCTGCCCGGTGGGCACCGCCGAGTGCTGTCCTGGCTGCCCCGGCGAGCGCGCGACCTGCGCGGGCCCCGGCGGAGAGTGCCTGCCGGTCGCGTGCCCTGGCTGCGCGGCCGGTGAGTGCGGCGACGGCCAGCTCTGCTGTCCGACATGCGATGACGGCTACCTCTGCGTCTCGCCCGAGCTCGGCTGCCCGGAGATCGAGTGCCCGCACCCAGGTTGCGAGACGTCGGCCGACTGCGAGAGCGGCGCGTGCTGCACCGACTGCACGACGGGCGAAGGCTACTGCACGTCGGGCCCATGCGCGGCCTGTCCGAACCCCGGCCCCTGCGCCCCGATGGACGCGGCCGGCGTCGGCCCCTGCGACGCCGAGCTGGGCGTCGTGTACGACGGCGGGCGCTGCCACACGCTGAGCGGCTGCTCTTGCTCGGGCGCCGATTGCGGCCGCCTCTACCCGACGCTCGCGGCGTGCGTCGAGGCGACCTGGAGCTGCCTCCCGACCTGCGAGCTCGACGGCGAGTGTGGCCTCGACCAGTGGTGCGATGGTTGCGCGCGCGGCTCGTGCCCCTTCTGCGCGGACTGCGTGCAAGCTTGCGCGCCGAGCCGCTGCGCGACCGGCGAGCACCCGACCTGCCGCGCCGTCCGACCCGAGTGCGGCGCGAGCGGCACGGCGATCGTGGTGGACGGCTGCTGGGTCTGCGTGGACGGCTACACCTGCGAGCGGCTCCCCGACGGTGATTGCCGGACCACGGGTTGCCCGGACCGACACAGCTGCACCGCGTGCCGCGTGGACGAGCCGTGGGTCTGCTTGCCTCCCGACCTCGCCTGCGCGCTCTGATCGGCTCCCCGTTGGGGCCGCCCAGCTCCCAGGCAGTTCGAAGTGGCGCCGTGCGAGACGGATCGGACGCAGTCCGCGAAGCGGCGCGACTCCCTGAAACGACGCTTCAGTCGCCGAGCGTGACCACGAGCTCTGCCGCGCTCGCGGCGAGCTTCACCCAGACGGCCTCCCCGTCGATCCAATAGCCGCTCGCGGCGGCCCGGAGCGCTTCGAGATCGGCAGCGGACGCGAGGGCCTCACCGTCGACGCGGACGCTCGCGGGCACCGCGCGGGGCACCAGCCGCAGCAACGTCGGCTCGCGCACGCGCGAGAGCGTGAAGGCGCTCGAGCCGAAAGAGAGCGTCGTCGTCTCGTCGTCTTCGTCGTGCACGACGAAGGTCGAGCCAGCGACGCTCTCCCACGCGAGCACGGTGGGGACGTTGGCCCCATCGACGCCGAAGCCCGTGACGGCGTTGCGAGGCCGCAGCGGGACGATGGCGCCGCTCCTCACGAAGACTGGCACGCGACCGAAGGCCTCGGCGCCAGCGAAGGCCTCGAGCGTCGTTCCGCCGGCGTAGCTCGCCGTGAGCTCGTACCAATCGTGCCAGCGGTCACCCTCCGGCAGCGCAGGCAGCGCGACGTCGCGGACGCCGACCGGCCGCGTGGCGTCGCCGGGCTCGAAGATCGGCGCGACCAAGAAGGCGTCGCCGACGAGGAAGCGCCAGTCATCGTCCCAACCCGCGACCTCGCTCACCACGGGCGCCATCATCGTCGCGCGCCCGGCGTACGCCTCCTCGGCGAGCGAGTACCAGAAGGGCACCATCTCGGAGTGCAGCGTCGCCCAGTACGTGTAGGCGGGAAGGATCCGCTCGGCGTCCTCGACGTTCCACGGCTCGAGGTTGGCGCGACCGTGGAGCTGGAAGAAGGGCATCATGCCCGCGAGCGCGATCCAGCGGCCGAAGACCTCGCTGTCGTAAGGGATGATCTCGAGGAGGTTGTCTTCGCGACGATCGAGGTAGCCACCGACGTCGCTCCCGATCACGACGTAGCCCTCGACGGCCGATCGGAACGAGTGGTCCAGCACGTCGACGACGCCGGTCCAGTCGCGGTGGTTGTCACCGACCCAGACGACGGGCGCGTGCTCGGGGCGCGCGTGGAAGCGCGCGGGGTGGTCGTAGGAGACGTCCCACGCGCGCACCATCGTGAGGAAGTCGCGGCCGCGGCGCGCGACGCCGTAGCGAAGGAAGTCCGCGTAGTAGGCCTCCGAGTACTCCTGATGGGTGCGCGGCCCGGCAGCGGTCGTCACGTCCTCGTGGGTGAAGGGCGCGCGGCGGATGTAGCTCTCTCCGAAGTCGAGCTTCCATCCGTCGATGCCCGCGTCGAGGACGAGATCCTGCTGTTCGCGCCACCACGCGACCGCCAGCGGGTTGAAGAAGTCGAGGGCCGCGCCGTTGCCCTTCCACCACGCGTAGTCGCGCCCGTCGTTGACGAAGAAGCCGCAGCGCTGCCCCTCGCTGTAGTTCGGCGATGGGCCGCGGTAGGCGTCCCCGCCGTCCTCGGCGTCGAAGCTGAAGCGGTTCACCATCTGGGTGATCCACATCACGATGCGGACGTCGCGCTCGTGCAGCCACTCGACCATCTCCGGGAACTCCGGGTAGCGCGAGGGGTTCGGGACGAAGGTGTTGTAGTGGGTCTCCCATGGGGAGTCGATCACGACGACCCCGACGGGGATGTCGCGATCGAGGAAACCCTGGACGAACGAGTAGGTGTCGTCGCGGTCCGAGATGTCCTTCGAGATCCACGGCTCGAACGCCCAGCGAGGCGTGTGCCGCGCTGGATCGGTCAGCGGCTCGGCGGGCTCGCCCTCCCAGGTGCATCCGGGTCCGGCGTCCACCCCCGCGTCCTCTCCAGCGTCGGCGCCCGCGTCGGGGAGCGGGCCGTCGTCGTCCCCGCAGGCGACGAGCATCGAGAGTAGCAACGACAGAACCAAGCGAACGCGAACGACCATCACACGACGATACCCCACGTAGTGGCTCGCATCGCAAAAGGTTCGTGTCGCGTCGCGCGACGCCGTCCTCGCAGGCCGCGCCGGCGCGTCAGAAGGCGAGCGGCGGCGTGCAGTGGTGCGCCGGCGCGCTCAGGTGCGTGAAGAGCTCGCCGTCGCCGGAGGCCACGCACACGCCGACGTAGTGAAAGACGAGCTCGCCGACGCTCGCGTCGGGCGCGCGGAAGAGGATCGACCCCCACAGCCAGCCCACGCCGTTGCACGTGCCCGCCGCCGCCTCGGGGTGGTTCGCGCCGGTGACGAGGCGGCCGATGGGGCTCGTGACCTCGGCGAGGATGCTCGAGCCCGCGGGCGCCGTCGCGAGGGCCGAGGTCCGGGACCGCGCGAGCCCCTCTCGAAGGTTGGCGTGCGTGAGGCCGCCGCGAGAGCGGTCGACGAGCTCGTTGCCCGGGTTCAGATGCCGTGCGGCCATGGGGTACGCAGCCAGGCTCGGCCGATACGCGCCGAGCTCCGTCGCGGTCCTCGGCATCTCGGCGGCCGTGTACGCGGCGAGGTAGGCGTCGTAGACGGTGTGCACGCCGCCTTCGGCCACGCACTCGCAGCTGTCTTCACCCTCCGGCGGCATCGTGCCCCCGGCGCAGTGTCCCCAGCGCCCGTCGGCCTCGCAGACCTGGCTGCCCCACGCGCAGCCCGCGGGTGGGGCGTCGGTCGGCCCGGGGTAGCAGAGGCGCACGGAGTCGGGCTCGCAGCTCGGAGTCGGGGTGGGGACGAAGCCGGGGTCGGGGAGCGGGAGCGGGAGCTCGGGCGGCGGGATCAGGTTGGGCATGAAACCCGGATCGGGGAGCGGGAGCGGCCGCGACGGCGTGGGGAGGCTCGGGTTGGGATCCGTCCCCCAGCCCGGCAGGCCGCTCCCCGCGTCCGGGCAGGCCTGCGCGAACTCGCCGCCCCACTCGACGCACCCTGCGTCACCAGTCGGTCCGACGTCGGGGCGCTCCGACGTCCCTGCGTCGGTGTGGTGCTGCGCCAGGCTCCCGCGCTCACACCCCGCGAGCGCGACGGCGCCCAGGAGCACCATGAGGATGTCGAGTTTCCGTCCGCGCTGCGTTACATCCATGCAGGAAGTTTTCGCCAACAACGGACACGATGCAAGCCGGCGGATCCCTGACGGCGGACGTCGAACGACACGCACGCCGGTCCGTCAACGCGCGGGGCCGACCCAGACCTGCTGCGCGTTGACGAGCTCGCGGATGCCATGCGGCCCGAGCTCACGACCATAGCCCGAGCGCTTGATGCCCCCGCTCGGGAGGCGGGGGTCGGTCTTCACGAGGCCGTTGACCACCACCTGCCCGGCGAAGATCTCCTTGGCCAAGGCCTCACCACGCTCGGCTGACGTCCACACGCTCGCCGCGAGCCCGTAAGGCGTGTCGTTCGCGACCCGCACAGCGTGCGCCTCGTCCTCGACCCGCATCACGACCGCGACGGGGCCAAAGGTCTCCTCACGCGCGGCCGGCATCGCCGCCGTGACGCCCGTCAGCAAGGTCACGGGGTAGAAGTATCCAGCCCCCTCGGGGAGCGAACCGCCCAACACGGCGGCCGCGCCCGCCTCGACGGTGTCATGCACCTGTCGGTGCAGCTCCGCGCGGAGGTCGGCGCGCGCGATCGGCCCGACGTCCGTGCGCTCCTCGCGCGGGTCGCCGACGACGAGCGGTTCGAGGCGCTCCCGCAAGAGCTCGACGAGCTGGTCGTGCACCGAGGGCACCGCGAGGATGCGCTTGGGCGCGATGCACGACTGCCCCGCGTTGATGATTCGCGTGCGCGCCAGCGCGTCCGCGGCCGCGGCGAGATCCGCGTCCTCGAAGACGAGCGAGGGGTCGGAGCCGCCGAGCTCGAGGATGGTTCTCTTCACCTCCGAGCCCGCGATCGAGGCCACCGCGGCGCCGCCTCGGGTCGAGCCCGTGAACGAGACGCCCTCGATCCGCGGGTCGCGGATCACCGCCTCGACGGCCGACGTCTCGATCGGGAGGTTCGACATCACGCCCTTGGGCGCGCCGGCCTCTTCGAAGACCCGCGCGATCGCCGCGGCGCAGCCCGGCACGTGAGGGTCGTGCTTCATCACGCACGTGTTGCCGGCCATGAGCGCGGGCGCGCAGAAGCGGAACGCCAACCAGAAGGGCGCGTTCCACGGCAAGATCCCGAGCACTGGCCCGAGGGGCAGGTACTGCACGTAGCTGCGTGTCGCGTCCGAGCCGATGACGTCCGTCTCGAGGTAACGCGCGGCGTGCTCGGCGTAGTGCTCGGCACACCACGCGGACTTCTGCACCTCGGCGCGCGCCTCGCGGATGGGCTTGCCCATCTCCTCGGTCATCAGGAGGGCCAGCCGCTCGACGTCCTCGCGCATCCGCGCCGCGACGTCGCGGAGCACGCGCGCGCGCTCATCGAAGCTCCTCGCGCGCCAGCCCCCGAACGCCTCGTTCGCCGACGCGAGGATCGCCTCGGTCTCGGCGGGGGTGGCGGCCTTCACCTCGCGCACGACCTCGCCCGTCGACGGATCCGTCGCCCGAAGCACGCCGCTCATGACGCCGCCTCCTCGTCCGACGCGCCGTTCGCGCCGCCCGCGTGCTCCGGCAGCCGGTTCATCGGCGGCTTCACCACGAAGTCCTCGGAGAGCTCGAAGAACGACGCACAACCCTTCTCGGTCACGTAGACCGTGTCGGAGATGCCGCAGGTCTTGTCGCCCTCGACGCCCCACATCCACGGGATGATGTGGAAGGTCATCCCCTCCTCGAGCACCGTCGAGTCCCCTTGCTTGAGGCTGATGATGTAGCCCTCGTCCCAGCTCGGCGGGAAGGCGATGCCGATCGAGTAGCCCGAGCGCGTGATCAGCTTCGCGCCGACATCGTTCTGCGTGATGATCTTCCGCACGAGGTTGTCGGCGTCCGACACCGTGAGGCCTGGCCGAATCGCCGCGCGGATCTCGGCCAGCGCGAGCTTCATCCGGCGTTGTGCCCGCTCCATCGCTGGAGAGAGCTCGCCGAGGATCACCGTGCGCATCATCGCCGTGTGGTAGCGGCGGTAGCAGCCACCGACCTCGAGGAAGACGTGCTCTCCGGGCTCCACCTTGCGGCCCTCCCAGGTCGCGTGACCGATCATCGTGCGCGGCCCCGAGGTGACGTAGGGCATCACGGCCGGCGGCTCGCCTCCGGCGCGGAACATCGCCGCGCTGATGGCGGCGCCGATCTCATTCTCGGTGACGCCGGGCGCGCACGCGTCGAAGCCAGCGACCATCCCGGCCTCGGTCGCCCGCGCGGCCTTGCGCATCACCTCGATCTCTTCCTCCGACTTGCGAACGCGTCCCTGCTCGACGATGCCGAAACAGTCGAGGAGGTGGCCGTCGGTGAACGAGGTGTGGATGCGGTCTTGCTGGTAAGCGGGGAAGAAGTAGCTGTTGCGCTCGTAGCCGACGTTGCGGCCCGCGAGGCCGAACTCGTAGAGGCTCGAGACGAGCATCTGGATGGCATCGCCCGTGTCGGGATAAGGCCGCGTGAGCTCGACCCACGTGCGCGCATGCACGTTCGACTCCTCGAGCGCGCGCGTGATCATGAAGGGCTCGCCCTCGAGCGGGACCACGAGCGCCTGAAAGAACGAGTATCCTGTCGTCTGGTACTCGGTGAGGTAGGTGAGGTTCTCGGGGTCGGTGATGACGACCGCGTCGAGCAGGCGCTTCGCCATGCGCTCGCGCAGCTCGCGCAGCCGCCGCTCGTGCTCCTCGAAGGAGAAGGTCATGTCGTCGCGGCGCCTCATGCGGCCTCCAGCACGTCGCGGACGGCGCCGCGGAAGATCTCGAGCCCTTCGTTCAGGTCGGCGCTCGGGGTGGTCAGCGGTGGGATCAGCTTGAGCACGCGCCCACCGCTGCCGCAGGGGCCGATCAGCAGGCCCCGCTCGAAGCACCTCGCCGCGACGGCCTTCGCCTTGGCACCGTCCACGACGTCCAGCGCCTGCATCATCCCCTTGCCGCGGGCAGCGGCGCCGCGCGCTTCGTATCTTTTCGCGAGCTCGTCGACGCAGCGCCGCATGACGGCGCCCTTCTCGCGCACCTCGCTCATGAGCGTATCGTCCTGGAAGTACTCGAGCGCGACGCGACCGGCGACGAAGGAGAGACCTTGTCCGCGGAAGGTGCCGGTGTGCTCGCCAGGCGACCAATGCGCGTCGTGCTCGGGCTTGACGAGGTTCATCGCGAGCGGCGTGCCGAAGCCGCCGATGCCCTTCGCGAGCGTCACGATGTCGGGGTCGAGCCCCATTCCGTCGAAGCTGAAGTACGAGCCCGTTCGACCACAGCCCGCCTGGATGTCGTCGATGACGAAGAGCGCGCCGTGCTCGCGCGCGATCTCTTGCACGCGGCGGAGCCACGCCTCGCTCGCGACGTTCACGCCCCCCTCGGCTTGGATCGGCTCGACCAGGATCGCCGCCGGAGGCCGCAGCCCGCTCGACGGATCGGCGAGCGCCGCGCGGTAGGCCTCGAGCCCCTCGAGGCCCCCGCCAGGGGCGCTCTCGAAGGGGATGCGATCGACGTGCGGGAGCGGGACGCCCGCGGCCTGTCGGAAGTAATCGTTGGCGGTGCAGGCGAGCGCGCCGAGCGTCATCCCGTGGAACCCGTGGCTGAACGCGAGGACGTTGGGGCGCCCCGTGACCCGCCGCGCGAGCTTGAGCGCCGCCTCCACGGCGTTCGTGCCGGTGGGTCCGGTGAACTGCATCTTGTGCGTCATCTTCCGTGGAACGAGGATCGTCTCCGCGAAGGTCCGCACGAAGTCGCGCTTCGCACTCGTGTACATGTCGAGGCTGTGCGCGACGCCGTCTGACTCGAGGAATGCGATGATCGCGCGCTTCATCTTCGGGTCGTTGTGACCGAAGTTGAGGACCCCCGCGCCCGCGAAGAAGTCGATGTACGATCGCCCCGCTTCGTCGACCTGCCGCGACCCCGACGCCGACGCAAAGACCGTCGGGTAGGCGCGGCAGTACCCGCGAATCTCAGACTCCCATCGTTCGAAGACCTGCATCTAGCGCTCCGTTCTCGCTCGACGGACGGAAGCTCGACCCCGGTCGGGGGGAGCAGGTTCGTCGAGCAAGCCAGCGACCCTCTCTGGGTCACGACTCTTGGTTCAAATGCCCACGCTCACTGGCGGCACCGTGCCGCGCTCGAAGCGAAGACGAAATGACGCCGCCGATCGAGGATCGACGACAACGAATAGGCGATACCACGAGGTACGCGTCGAATGCAAACGCGCTCCCCGAAGCCCGAGATTTCGTCCGAGTTTCTCGGAGGATTCGCGAGTTCGCGCTCCCGTCGCCACGTTCGACGGACCGGCGCCCACCCGACCGATGGCGCCGACGGCGCCGACGCGCCGTTCAGCGCGCAGACGTCAGGGCGCGCTTCGCCGGAGGGTCGCCCTCACTCGAGCGGCGGCAGCGGCGCACCCGCGAGGCGCACGTAGACGCGCGCGACACGAGCGATGAGGGCGTCGTCGAAGTCGTAGTGCGGGCTGTGGCAGGGCGGATCGTCCTCGCCCTTGCCCGAGCCCACGAGCGCGAACGCGCCGGGGATCGCCGCGAGGTAGTAGCTGAAGTCCTCCGAGGCCATGATCGGCGCCGGGATCTCGCTCCGCCACGTGGGCCCGAGCTCGGCGGCGAGGGCGGCGCGCATCGCCTCGGCCTCCGGGGGGTGGTTCGTGGTAGCGCCATAACGGGGTCGCGACTCGACCTCCGCGCGGACCCCATAGGCGCGCGCGGTCTGCTCGGCGATCTCGGCGATCCAGCGATCTACGGAGGGACGAAGGGCGTCGTCCGCGAGCCGGATGCTCCCGGCGAGCACGGCCTCGTGGGGCGTGACGGTCTCGGCGCTCGGCGCGACGATCGAGGTCACCGCGACCACCACGGCCGACTGCGGCGCGACGCGGCGGCTGACGATCTGCTGCAACGCCAAGGTGATCGCGGCCGCCGCCAGGACGGGATCGGCGCACCGCTCGGGTTGGCTCGCGTGCCCTCCCGCGCCCGACACGAGGATGCGGAAGGTGCCGTTCGCCGACATCACGGGGCCGTCGGGGCAGACGGCCTGGCCGCGCGGGATGGCGGGCCAGTTGTGCCAGCCGTAGATGGCCTCGACGCCCTCGAGGGCGCCCGCTTCCAGCATCCGCTTGGCGCCATGGCCGCCCTCCTCGGCCGGCTGGAAGACGAGGGTGACGGGGCCAGGGAGGGCGCGCTCGTGCTGGACGAGCCATTGCGCGGCGGCGAGGAGGGTCGCCGCGTGCCCGTCGTGGCCGCACGCGTGCATCTTGCCGTCGTGCTCGGAGGCCCAAGGCGCGCCGGTCGCTTCGTGGATGGGCAAGGCGTCGATGTCGGCACGGAGCGCGATGTGGCGGCCGGGCGCGCGCGGCGCCAGCGTCGCGACCGTCCCGGTGTCCGCGAAGGCCTGCCACGCGATCCCGAGCGCCGCGAGACGCGCGCGGATCGTCCGCGCGGTCTCGACCTCGGCCCAGGGCAGCTCCGGGCGGGCGTGGAGCGCGCGCCGAAGGGTCACGGCCTCGGCGACGATCTCTCCCCAGCTCGTCATGGGGGGCACGCTAACAGGCGAGGAGTGCGGGCGCACGAGCTGCGGCCTGCATCTGCGCTCCGCGTTCGTGTCGGGTTCCGCCTCCGGGGAGAGGTCCGTTTCCGTTTCCGTTTCCGTTTCCGGGTCCGGGTCCGGGTCCGGGTGGTCTCGTTCGGATCGGCGTCCGCGGCGCGGCGCTCAGCTCGGCGGCTCGACGGACTCGACGATCTCGACGCCGCCCTCCGTCGTCTCGACGACCACGTCGGTCCGCTCGCCGCCGCTCGTCGGCGTCGTCGCGATGCTCTCGAAGCCCCAGCGGAAGTTCACGCGGTTGATCGAGAAGACGACGCGGTCGGTCGCCAAGGTCACCCGGCCGTGGTTGGCAAAGCAGACCACGCCGCTGCCGACGCTCCGGAACCACGTGGCCGGAACCCAGCGGGACTCGTAGACGGGCCGCTGCTCCCACCGCTGGCAGTTGTTGTTCGAGTCGCGGGCGACACACTCGTTCGAGGTGCCGACCTGGTACTGCTCGAGCACGCGCCCGGCGTACGACGACACCTCGGTTGGGCGCATCTCGACGATCTCCGCGTCCTGGTACCAGTGCTCCCCGGCCTTCATGAGGAGGTTCTGGTTCGGCAGCTCGGCGTCCGGCGGCTCGTGCGGCTGCTCGACGTCGAACGTGACGTCGACGCAGACCGCCTCGGGATCCAGGCGCGTCAGCGTCGCGTGCCAGGTCCGCTGGTAGATGGTGTTCGGCTGGTCGACTTGGCCGACCTCGAGCGGGTGTCGCATCACCACGTCGAGGCGCTTGCCGCAGCCGACGGCGGCGAGGGAGAGGAGGCAGACGAAGAGAAGACGGTAGGGCATGAGCGACCTCGGGTGAGGGTCGGAGGATGTCCGACGGACGGCGGGCGGACGAGCACGATTCAGCGCCTTCACACGGCCTCACGTACGACCAGCGCCGCCGATGCTTCCCTGGGTATGGCACGCGGGTTGCGAAGGCCACGTACGATGCCCTCCGTGACCCGCCGGATCTCGCCTCAGGCCGTGCTTCCACGGCGAAATCCGCGAACAACGCTCGCGACGACGTCGCCTGACGAGGGCCCCCGCTCGGCTCGGATCTTGGACGCCCGCGCTCCGCTCCGCGACGTGTTGGCGCACGTGCTGTTCCTCGGCGCGCTGTCCGCGTGCGCGGGGGTCGCCGAGGACGAGGGCGCAGGACGAGACGCCGCGCTCCCGGACGGCGCGCCTCCCAGCTCGCGCGACGCCAGCGCGCACGACGCCAATGAGGAGCCGGACGCGGCGCCAGCGCTCGATGACGGCGGCGTCCCTTCGGATGCCGTGGCCCCGGACGCGCCCGATCCCGCGGCGCCCGACGCGGGCCCGCCCCAGCCTGCGTGCGGCCCGGTCGACTGCGCGTCGATCCCGACCACCACCCTCGGTCGCCTCCGCAGCTACGACGAGTGCGCGCACGGCCTGCGGCTGCAGCGCCCGCTCGCCGAGGGCCGCGCGCTCGCCGACGCGCTGCTGGCGCGCCTCGAGTCCGCCGGCCTCGGGCAGCGCCGCACGCTCGCGCAGGTCGCCGCCGACCTCAACCGCACCGGCCGCGCCGGGCTGACCTCCCAAACCACCACGCGCCTGTCCGGCCTGTCGCCGGTTGGCTTTCGTTGGAACACGGGGGACGACGCCGTCGACTATTGGTACCCCCAGGGCATCACGGGATCCGCGGACGCGGGGCGCGCGGACGAGCTCCTGATCGTGAGCTGGTACCACCGCACCGACGAGCGCCCGACGCGCGGCGCGCGCATCACGCTCGCCGACGTCAGCGACCTCTCGAGCCCGCGCTACCGGCACCTCTTGTTGGTCGATCCCGTCGACGGCCCCGAGGGCCCCGACTTCGGACCCGCCGAGTACGACAGCGGCGGCGCGCTGCACGCAGGCGGCATCGCCTGGGTCGGAGACAACCTCTACGTGGCCGACACCGCGCAGGGCCTGCGCGTCTACGACCTCTCCCGCATCTTCCGCCCGAGCGCGACGAACGACAACGCCCGCATCGGCGTCTCGGCTGGGCGGAGCGACGCGCATGGCTACGCCTACGCCGTCCCGCGGGTCGGGCGCTGGCGGAACGCCGGCGGCGCATGCGCGGCGCGCTTCTCCTTCGTCGCACGCGGGGACGTCGGCGGCGCGCCCGCGCTCGTCTCGGGCGACTATCGCGCGAACGACGTCAGCGCTCGCGTCATGGCGTGGCCGCTCGACGGCGCCGAGCTCGCGGTCGACGCCACGGGCGTGGCGTGGGCGCGCGCCGCGGCGGTGGTCGGACAGACCCGCGTGCAAGGCGCGCTTCGCGTCGGCGACGCCTGGTACCTCTCGTCGTCGAGTCAGGACGGCTCGAACGGCCGCCTCTACCGCGCGACGACGTCGGGCACGACGAGCGTGCCCTGGGTCTACGGCGCGGAGGATCTCTACCGCGACGCCCGCGACCGCCTCTGGACGCCCGCCGAGCACCCGGGCCGCCGAGACGTCGTCGCGATCCCGAGGCCCTGAGACGGGAGGACCGCGCGGCCTCAACCGAGGGCGGGCGCCAGCGCGCCCGCCTCGTCGCGACCGAGCGCGTCGATCAGCGCGTCCGCCTCGGCGTCGGGGACGTTCGCGACGTGGAAGCTCGCGCCTCCCCCGACCGTCACGCGGACGGTCGCCACCCGATGCCAGCGGTCGAGCGGGGTGCGCGTGGTGACCGCCGCCTGCACCTTCCCGGCGGGCACATAGACCGCGAGGCGGCCGAGCACCCCGGAGCGGATCGCGAAGAAGCGTCCGTCGTACGCGTAGCGCAGGCGCGCGTGCGCGGCCGCGCCCCAGAGCCCGAGGGCGAGGCCGAGCGCGGGGACGACGAGGAGCCCGGCCGCGCCGACGCGGAGCACGAGCGGCGCGGCGATGGCGGCCCCGAGCAAGGCTCCTCTCGCGGCGGAGCGGCGGACCATGCGCGACGAGACCGGACGCCAGGGCAACGCGGCGAGCTCGAGGCCGACGAGGGCGCGCGGCACGATGGTGTCGAGCACCTCCGGCCGCGCCGCGGGCACGAAGACATCGGCGCCCGTACGCTTCGTGCTCTCTTCGTCCGCGCTCGAGCCCATGTCGTCGACCTGCAGCGTCGCGACGCCGAGGAGGCGGCGCGCGAAGGTCTGGCGCACGCGCACCGCCTGGATGCGGCGGCGCGGCAGGACCTGTCGCCGCAAGGTGAGCAGCCCATGCCGCCGGATGAAGACGGCCTCGCGGCGGCCGTCGCCGCCGTCGCGCTCGCTGAAGGAGAGCTCGAAGTCGTGGAAGGCGAGCACGTTCACGATCGCCGAGACGACGTAGCCCACGATCAACACGGCGAGCGCGCCGCCGACGACGAGGGCCGCGACTCCCATCGTCCCCTCGCCCAGCCAAGGGAGCGCGGCCTCTCGGGCGCCCGCGAAGAGCTCGCGCAGCGTCGACTCTCCGCCCTCCGCGGCGCGCTCGACGATCGCGAGCACACCCGCGAGCACGAGGCCAGCGCGGTTGTCCGTGAGCCCGCGGAGCACGAGCATCGCGGTCGAGACGCGCGCGAGGACCTCCGCCGGAGCCGCCACCTCCGCCGCGCGCGGCTCCCACGGCATCGTCCGCGTGCGCGCGCCCTCGAGGGCGGCCTGCAGGGCCTCCGCGTCCGCCCGCGAGATCGCGTCGAGCACCGCCTCGGACTTCTGCGTCGACGAGGTCTGCACCGAGACGGCCACCACGCCGAAGAGCCGATGGAGCGGGCCCGCCGAGACGCTCAGATCCTGGATCCGCGCGATCGGGATGCGGCGATCTTGGCGTGAGAGGATGCCGCTCGTGAGCAGGAGCGCGTCGTCCGTGAGCCGCCAGCGATAGCGCACCCAGTAGATGAGCGATCCCACGGCCGCCATCCCGAAGAGCAGCACGAGCATCGAGAACGTCGCGACACGCGCGGCGAGCTCTCCGCGGGCGGCTTGGTAGGCGAGGACCGCGATGATGAGGACGGAGCGCCGCAGCGTCTGCGCGGCCTGGATCACGAAGGTCGCGGGGTGGAGCCGTCCCGCGAGGAGGATCTGTAGCTCGGGGGAGGGATGGAACGCGGTCATGGCTGGTGTCGGCCGACGTTCGTGGCTGTGTCTGGGGCTGGGGCCGTGTCCGTGTCCGTGTCCGTGTCCGTGTCCGTGTCCGTGTCCGTGTCCGTGGCCGTGTCCGTGTCCGTGGGGGTTTGGGCCGGGGCTGGGGTTGGGGCCGGGTCCGGGGTTGGGGCCGGGTCCGGGGTTGGGGCCGGGTCCGGGGTCTGGGCAAGGGCAGGGGCAGGGGCAGGGGACTCTTCGCTTGCTTTTGCGGCGGCGAGGATCTGTGCGCGGAGCGCCTCGGCGCGCTCGGGGCGGAGGCCCTCGATGCGATAGGTCGCGGCGGTCCCACCGGCGGTGAAGACCGCGAGCGAGGCGAGGCCGAAGACCCGCTCGATGGGGCCGCGGCTGACGTCGACGTGCTGCAGGCGCGAGGCCGGCACGTACTTTTCGCGGTGGATGAGGACGCCGTAGCGCACGCGGAGCGCGTCGGCCTCGACCGCGAAGCGGAGCCGTCGGTACCGCAGGCCTGGCACCACGATCACCCAGAAGACCGCGAGCGCGAGCACGATCGCCGCGAGCGCCGGCCCGAGCCACGCGACCTTCGGCGCCGCCCCGCCCCCGACGCTCCCGACCAGCGCGACGAGCACCAGCGCGCGCGGCGCGAGCGACAGGCGCCAGTAGGTGAGCACCACAGGGTCGGGGCGCTCCATCTCGTCGGGGCTCATGACCTCGAGCATGTAGCGCGCCGCGAGCGGGTGTGCCCGCGCGCGTCACGCCTCGAACATGAGCCTGCTCGCCGCGGGCACCATCAGCCTGTTCGCCGCGGGGCCCGGGAGGCCTTCGTCGGGTCCGGCGAGCGGCTCAGCGGCGGACGACCAGGACCGGGTATTTGGAGCCCAACGTCACGTTCTGCACACGGTTGAACGCGCGCGTCGTCCGGTCGAGGGGCGTCCCGGTGCAGACGATGCAGGGGGCCTCGTGGATTCGCCCGAGCGTGAGCTTGAGCGCCTTGCCCACGGCGACGTCGACCACGACCGTCACGCCCGTCTCGGTGCCCTTCTGCTGCACCGCTGACGTCATGCCGCCGGCGAGCTTGCTCTCGGCGCGCAGGAGGGCGTCGGCCGTGAGCTCTTCGTCGACGCCCATCAGCTTGCGCGCGTCCTCGACCGCCGCCTCGTCGGCGACGGCGTAGAGCTCGACCTTCCCGTCGGGGTCGACCATCTTGAACGCCCAGCCCGCCGCCGCCCCGAGCGCGGGGACGTTGACGGTCATCGGGATGAGCATGCGGCGGAGCGCCGCCTTGGGCGCGTCGAGCGGGTGGCGCACGAGCAGCAAGGGCGCCGTGCACTCCGCGAGCAGCATGTCGATCGGGCTCGAGAGGCTTTCATCGCCGAGCAGCCCGACGTCGCGCAGATAGGGCGCGGGGATGACGACGAGGTCCGCGCCGAGCTTCTGCTGCGCGGCCAGGATCTGCTGCGCCGGCAGCGGCGCGCTCTTGAAGATCACGGCGGAGTCGACGCCGTAGGGTTGCGCCGCCAGCTCGCCCTTGGCCGCCTCGACCTGCTCGCGCACGGCCTCGGGCGCCTCGCCCTCGCAGCCTCGCGTCACCACGACGCGCGCCTTGAAGCGGCGCGCGAGCTCTCCCGCGAGCGCCAGGGCGGTCGCGTCCTGGTTCGAGCCGTCGAGCGCGAGCAGGATCGTCTTGGGCGCAGGGCTCTCGAGCGTGACCTTCTCACCCGAGAGCGCGCTCTCGAACTGGCCGAGGCTGTCGTTCAGATCGCTGAAGTCCATCGTTGGCTCCTGGGGTACGGCGGAGGGTGCGAGCTCATCGCACGGGGAAGAGGTCGAAGCGCGCGAACGCGTAAAGGTAACCGATCGCGACGATGCCCTGCAGGAGCAGGATCAGACAGCCGACCTTGAGGAACTCGCCCCAGCCGATCTTGATGCCGCGCTCCTTCTCCAGCGAGCTCACCGCGATGACCGACGAGATCGAGCCCACGGGGGTGGAGTTGCCGCCGAGGTTGGCCGAGATGATGAGCGCCCACCAGATCGGGTCGACCGCGAAGCCCTGGGTCTCGAGGTTGCGGACGACGGGGATGAGCGTCGCGGCGACCGGGATGTTGTCGACGATGCCGCTCAGGACGAGGACGAAGACCGAGATGAAGAGCATCGTCGTCGTCGCCTCGCCGCCCGAGAGCTCGACGATGCTGTTCGCCAGGACGTCGAGCAGGTGGCTCTCCTCGACCGAGCCGATGATCACGAAGAGGGCGACGAAGAAGATGATCGTGTCCCACTTCACGACCTTGATGGACTTCTCGGGGTTGTGACCGGAGAAGAGCAGCGCCGCGAGGCCTCCGCCGAGGGCGATGAAGTCGAGGCCGACGCCGATGGTCTGCGCGGTCGCGAAGCCGATGATGGTGAGGCCGAGGATGATCGCGCAGCGGTAGAAGACGCGGCGGTCCTTCACGAGCGCCCACTCGTCGAAGGTCTTCACACGCTCGGCGCGCTCCTCGGCGGTGCCCGGGGCCGTGATGAGGTGGCCGTAGAAGCGCTTGAGCACGAAGTACGCGATCGCCGCGCTGATGAAGGCGAGCGGCGTGGTCACCCGGAAGAACGAGACGTAGGGGAGCTGCGACGCCGTCGCGAGCATGAGGGTGCAGACGCCTGACGCGAGCGTCATCAACGCCGCCGAGTTCGCGACGATCGCGACCGCCATGACGTAGGGGCGCGGGTTGATGTCGAGCGCCTTCGTGACGACGAGCGCGAGCGAGACGACGATGAGGCTGCCCGGCGCGATGGTCAGGAAGGTGACGAAGACCATCGTCATCATCGTGATGAAGAAGAAGAGCTTCTTCGGATCGCCCTGCGTCCGCTTGACGATCTTGACGGCGATGAAGTGGAAGAGCCCCGAGTGGCTCGACACGTCGACCAGGATCGACGTGCCCACGATGACGCCGAGCACGCCGAGCTCGTGCCCGACGATCTCGTGGACGTGGACGTACGCGGTCCGCGCGCCCTCGGGGATCGGGAAGAGCCCGAAGGCGAGCGCCGCGATCACGGCCACGAAGGCGCCGAGCGACGCCGCGAGGGCCTTGTGCAGCCACTCGAACGCGATCACGACGTAGGTGGCCGTCATGATGACGCCCAGGACCACCATGGGCAGGATGTCGTGCCCGTGCTCGGCCACGGTGGCCGCGCCTTCGACTGCGGTCGTCGGGTTCATGCCGATATGCTCCTGAGCCCTCTGGAGGGACGCCCTCGGCCCCCCTCCCCCTCGCTCGGCCGAGGTAGTAATACCCTGCCCGCGGAGGGACAAGGATTTCTCGACCCGACGCGGTTTCGCCCCCATGGGCCTGATCCGCCCACGCCGTGTCGACCCGATGGGCCCGGTTCTTCGGAGAAAGCTCGTCGGGGTTTTTGCCCGCACGGAGGGGCAGGCGCATCTGCTACGATGCCTCCGGCGACGCAGGTTCGCGCGCGGGGGTATGGCGGGGGATGATGACGTGACCCGGGGCCCGGTTTGGACCATCACCGACGCGGACGAGCTGCTGTCCGAAGAGACGCCCCGCGCGACCCGGACCCTCGGCGTCGACGAGGTCGGCGTGCACTTCCAGCCGATCGTCGACCTCGCGACGGGTCGGATCTTCGCCCAAGAGGCGCTCGTCCGGTGCCGGCGCCCCGGCTTCGAGCGCCCGGACGTCCTCCTCGAGGCCGCGGTCCGCGAGCGCTCGATCGGCTACCTCGGCCGGCTCATCCGCGAGGTCGCCCTCCCCGTCGACGAGCGCGGCGCGGTCTTCGTCAACCTCCACCCCGAAGAGCTCCAGAGCCGCTGGCTCGTGCGCCCCGATGACCCGCTCAACACCTACCCAGGGCCCCTCTACCTAGAGATCACCGAGGCGGCGGCGATGAGCTACTTCGAGCTCTGCCAGAGCGTGCTCGCCGAGGTCTGCGCGCGCACCGGCGCGAAGATCGTCGTCGACGACCTCGGGGCGGGGCACAGCAACCTCCGCCGGATCGTCGACCTGCGCCCCGCCGTCGTGAAGCTCGACCGCGAGCTGGTCCGCGACCTGGACAAGCACCCGCGCCAGCGCATCCTCGTCGCCAACGTCGTCCGCCTCTGCTCCGACCTCGAGGCCCAGGTCGTGGCGGAGGGGATCGAGACGCTCGACGAGCTGAAGGCCGTCATCGACTGCGGCGCGCACTACGGCCAGGGCTACTTCCTGGCGCGGCCCAACTTCCCACCGCCCAAGGTCCCCTGGCCGCCGCCGGGCCACGCACCTTGAGCGGCGCGCTGCTGCCCCACGCACCCGCCCTGTGATGGGCGCTTCGGCGGCCGAGGGATGAGCGCATCCACCCGCGCTGCGCCCGAGGGACGAGCGCATCGGCGAGGATTGAGCGCATCGGCGCGAGCTGCGACGGTCGGCCCCCGCGGCGCTGCGATTCAGTGCAGGAGCTCTTCGACGTCCCGCGCGTGGAGCCCGAGGAGGTAGAGGATGCGGTCGAGGCCGCCCGCGCTGACGGAGGTGTCCGCCGCCTCCTTGAGCTTGGGCTTGGCGTGGAACGCGATGCCGAGGCCGGCGCGCTCCAGCATCGTGAGGTCGTTCGCGCCGTCGCCGATCGCGATGGTCTGCTCGAGCGCGATGCCCTCGCGCTGGGCGATGGCGTCGAGCAGGTCGGCCTTGCGCTGCGGGGTGACGACCGGATCGAGCACGCGCCCCGTGAGCACGCCGTCCTTCACCTCGAGCTGGTTCGCGTAGGCGTAGTCGAGGCCGAGCTCGTCGCGGAGCGCGTTCGCGGCGAAGGTGAAGCCTCCGCTGATGACGCCCGTCTTGTAGCCGAGCACGCGCAGGACGCGCAGCATCTCGCGGGCGCCGTCGGTGACGGGCAGGTTCCGGGCGAGGGAGAGCACCTGGTCCCAGGGCATGCCCTCGAGCAACGCCACGCGCGCGCGGAGGCTCTGCTCGAAGTCGAGCTCGCCCGCCATCGCGCGCCGCGTGATCCCCGAGACCTCGTCGACGACGCCGTGCAGGCGCGCGAGCTCGTCGATGATCTCGATCTGGATGAGCGTCGAGTCCATGTCCATCACGACGAGCCGCTTGCTGCGCCGCGTGAGCTTCTCTCGCTGCACGGCGATGTCGATGTCGATGTCGCTCGTCGCGTCGATGAGCGCTCGGCGCAGCTCGTGCGCCTTGTCGTCGCCGTGGAGCGACAAGATGATCTCCAGCGAGAGCAGGCGCCCGCTCGAGAGGCGCCGGATGTTCTCGATGTTGGCCTCGGCCTGCGCCAGCACGGTGGTGATCCGGTGCACGCCCGCCGCCGTCAGCCCGTCGCCGATGGCGGTGACGGCGTAGCGGTGCAAGCGCGGTGCGGGCGGCTGCGAGAGCCCCTCGTTCGGCTCGAGCACGAGGAACTGCATGTCGAGGCCCATGCGCTTGGCGAGGAAGAGGAGGTCCTTGAGGACCGGCTCGCCCTTCCCCCGCGCGGGATCGAGGCCGACCAGGAGGCAGAGCGTGAGCTGCCCCTGCACGACCACCTGCTCGATGTCGTGGAGCTCGGCGTGGTTCTCGGCGAGCGCGCCGGTGAGCGACGAGGTGATGCCCGGGGTGTCCGGGCCGGTGACGGTGACGAGGACCCGCTGCACGTCGAAGGTCATGGCGCGCGTCTACCTCGCGCGAGCCCCTCGCGCCACCTCGCGGAGGCCCGCCGGGGGGCTGACCGAACATGAGTTGGGTTCGCCCGGCCACGCATCCCATCCGCCGTTTTCTGGACGCCGAGAGAGCTTTCGGATCACCTCGGGGTATGCCGCACTCCAGCCCCGCCTCGACGAGCGTTCCTCCCCTCGCGCGCACGAGCGGCGCGCGGTTCTTCCTCGAAGGGCTCGACGCCCCCGTCCGCGCGCACGTCGCGAGCCGGGACGACGGCGGGGTCACGCTCCGCCAGGAGCTGCCCTTCCTTCAGCTCACCCGGAAGATGCGCGACGAGGACGGCCGGGTCGCGACGCTCGCGAGCGTCGGCGTCGCGCTCCGCGACGGCACCCCGAGCCTCGTGCTCGACTTCCGCTACGAGGGCCGCGGTGACGAGCCGACGCTGAGCTTCGCGAGCGCGCCGTCGCAGGATCCGTCGCAGGATCCGTCGCAACGGGAGGCCGCGTGCGGACGCGCCGAGCGGCGAGACTCGACCGTGCCCTACGCGATCGAGCGTCGCGAATCGACGCTCCCCTACGCGCCCACGATCCTCGATGACGCGACGTACCGTGGGCACGTCCCGCCGGCGAGCGCCGCGCCCGCGACCCCGCCCTCGCTCCCCGTCCCTTCCGCGACACGAGCCTGGCACCGCATCCTCTGGGACGGCCTGCGCGCCGCCTTCGCCGCGCTCTGACCGAACGTCGTCGCTTCGAGGCGGCGGTCGCGCCCTCCACGCGCGCGCGTGCGCGAGGAAGGCCCGAGCCGCGCACCATCCGATGGGCGGCGACGCACGAGCGCTGCGCAGCGCTCGTGCGTGATTCTCACGCGCTCGGTCGAGCCTTCGCTCAGGACGCGCGCGCTCGTCGCCGCACTTCGTCCGCGAGGGCGCGGTTGAGGGCAGCGTAGCCCGCCTCGAGCCGGGGCCCGAGGAGCGGCCAAGGGAGCGCGAAGAGCGGCCCGCCGAAATCCTCCCCGTGGACGAGCCGCGTCCGACCCTCGGTCGCGGGCTCGAGCCTGAAGTAGTGCGAGCCGCGCCCGAGCGGCGAGAGCGCCCGCCGCCGCGGCCCCTCCCAGCGCAGCTCCCGGCCGTCGGCCCGGACCACGCGCGCGTCGATCGGCGCGCGGATCGGCCCGACCTGGAGCTGGAAGTCGAGCGCGGCGCCGACCTCGGCGCGCCCCCGCACCCGCCGCACGAGCGGATTCCAAGCGTCGTAGGACGCGAAGTCGGCGAGGACCGACCAGACCTTCTCGTGCGGGGCGTCGATGACGAGGGTCGTCAGGATCGAGGGCATGCGCGATTCGTCTCACCCCCGTCGCGGCGGGTCAACGTCGCCGTCGAGCCCCCGGCGCCGGGCCGCCTTACTAGGCGGCGCGCAGCGAGCGAAGCGCTTCGAAGTGGATCGTTCGAAGCGCAGCGGACGAAGTCCACGGAGCTGAACGATTCCACGAGAGTGTCGGCCACGCGAGAGCGTGGAACCGACCCAGGCTCGTGGGATGGCCCGCAAGAACGGCCAAGCTCCACTCTCAGAAGAGGTCCGCGACGATCCCGTCGAGGCGGAGCCAGCGCTCCCGCGGCACCCGAAGGCGTCGCCCCTCTCGAGCCAGATCGCCCGCGTCGAGGCGCCGCGCGACGGCGCGCTCGCGGCCACGGATCCACGGCTGCGCCACGCGCGCCTCGAGCACATCGAGGTCGACACCCTCGGCGGTCCGCAGCCCGAGCATCAGCGCCTCGCGGATCCGGTCCTCGGCCGAGAGCGTCTCTTCTTCCTCGTGCTCGAGCCGCCCTTCGGCGATGGCGCCCAGGTACCGGGCGGGGTCCTTGCGGTTCGTCCAGCGGAAGCCGCGCCCGCCCTCGTCCAGCATCCCGACCGCCGCGGCGCCGAGGCCGAGGTAGGCCCCCCCGCGCCAATAGTGGAGGTTGTGGCGCGCCTCCTGCCCGCTTCGCGCGTAGTTGCTCACCTCGTAGTGCGCGAGCCCAGCGTCCGCGAAGGCGCGCTCGGCGTGCTCGTACATCGAGGCGTAGGCGTCCTCGTCGGCGACGCGGAGCCGCCCGAGCCGATGCAGGGTGCCGAACTGGGTCCCCGGCTCGATCGTGAGCGCGTACGCCGACACGTGATCGAGGCCCTCGTCCAGCAGCTCGCCGATCTCGGCGCGGAGCCCCTCGGACGTCTGACCGGGCATGCCGAACATCAGATCGGCGCTCACGCGTGGGACCACGGCCTGAGCTGCGCGGACGGCGCGGAGGGCCTCGGCGCGATCGTGCAGGCGGCCCAAGAACCGGAGGTGCTCGTCCCGCAGCGACTGCACGCCGAGGCTGATCCGGTGGACCCCAGCCTCGGCGAGCCCCGCGGCGCGCGCCTCGTCGAGGCTCGACGGATTGCACTCCGCGCTGATCTCGACGTCGTCGACGCGCGCGTCGAAGGCGCCCAAGAGCTCGCGCAACACTCGCCCGAGCGCCCTCGGCTCCCAGAGCGACGGCGTGCCTCCGCCAAAAAAGACGCTCACGAGGCGCCGCCCACGCAGCGCGTCACGCCGCAGCTCGAGCTCGCGGACCAGCGCGTCCGCGTAGGCCTCGTGCGGGACGTCGGCGACGACGTCGAGCGCTCGGCCGGGCGCTGCTGACGCGGGCGAAGGGACTACGGTCGCGAAGTCGCAGTAGGGACACTTCCGCGCACACCACGGGAAGTGGACGTAGACGGAGGTGTCCGAGCGGGTGTCCATCATCGAGCGCTCGGTCGTACCACGCGCTGCGTGCTCGCACCCGCGCGAGCCCCGCGCGAGCGCGCCCTCGACCTCCGAGCGCGCCGCCCTGTCTCAGGAGCGAGTCTACGCGTCGCCAAGCGCCACACGACGTCCTTCGCGCGAAGCTCCCACGGACACGTCCCTCGAATGGGAGGGGGTGCGAAGAAGAAGGCTCGCGGTCGGGCCGGCCCTCTTGGTAGACTGGCAGGCCCGTGGGGCCGAACGTCCAAGATGCTGCCGCCCGCGCCAAGCAGCTGATCTCCGAACGGAAGTACCAAGACGCCGTCCGCGCTTGCCGTCGTGTGCTGCTCTCGCGGCCCGACGAGGCGTCGATGCGGGTGCTCCTCGCGCAGGCGCTCCTCGCGCTCGGTCGGCACGACGAGGTACGCGTCGAGATGCAGGCGCTCCTGAAGAAGTCGCCCGACGTCGGGGCGGCCCACCGCTTGTTGGGCGAGGCCCTGCTCCGCGGGGGAAAGAAGCAGCAGGCGATCGCCGCGCTCAAGGAGGCGCTCCGGCTCGATCCCGACGACGACGAGGCGCGCGATCTGCTCGACGAGTCCGGCGACGTCGTCGAGGAGATGGCCCCGCTCGAGACGATCGAGCGCTGGTTCCCCGAGGAGCCAACTCGGGTCGAGACGCCCGACGCCCCCTCGGCGCCCGCGACCCGAGGCCTCGACGAGGGGTTGGCGTCGATCGAGCTCGCGCCCGACTTCGAAGCAGAGGTCACGCAGACGAACGAGCATCGCTCGCCGCCCGACAAGCGCGGCACGAAGTCCACCTTGCTCGGGTTGCCCCCAGTCCTCCCGCCCTCGGCCCTCCCGCCCGCGCCCCGCTCGAGCCCCAACGCAGTGCCCGCGCCCCCGGCCCCCTCCGTGCCGCCGCCGCCCCCTGGGGGAGGGCTGCCCTCGGCGCGGCCGCCGCGGGCC
>JAHBWH010000140.1 GCA_019637115.1 Myxococcales bacterium
ACGCCCACCACGACGCCCACCACGACGCCCACCACGACGCCCACCACGACGCCCACCACGACGTCCACCACCCTCATCAACCCCGCCGCGCCGCCCTCCGCGACGCACAGCACCGCGCCCGCGATCCTCATGGCCCCCCCCGCGCCGTTCGAGCCCCCCGCGGCGCTCACCAACGACGTCCGAGCGAGCCCCGTCACGGGCGACCCGCGTGTGCTCCTACGGCTGGAAGGCGCGCTCCTGCTGGCCGCGAGCGTCTCCGTCTACGCGCACCTCGGCGCGAGCTGGATCACCTTCGGCGCGCTCTTCCTCCTCCCCGACCTCTCGATGCTCGGCTACCTCACCGGACCACGCGTCGGGGCCCTCGCGTACAACGCCGGGCACAGCCTGCTGACCCCCGGCGCGCTCGCGGCCAGCGCGCTCACGCTCGCGCAGCCCACGCTGCTCCTCGTCGCCCTGATCTGGTTCGCGCACATCGGCTTCGACCGCGCGCTCGGCTACGGCCTGAAGTACACGACGCGCTTCCACGACACCCACCTCGGCCGCGTCGGCGCGCGCACGCCCGATCGTTGAGCACGCGCTCCATCGCGAGTCAGCACCGTGGGGCCGGGCGTCCGCCCTGCGCGAGCGTGGCCTCCACCGTCGGGTCGAGACACCGACGCAGTAGCGGAGCTCACGTCAGGTCGACGTCGGGCCGGGCGGCTCGGAACCGCGCGAGCTCGTCCTCGGGTACGCCGCAGTGCGTGTGCACTTGCCGCAAGCGTGGGAGCTCGACGAGCGCCATGAGACCCGAGAGCCCCTGGTTCGCGAAGCAGACGAGCACCTCGAGCGCGGCACACCTCGCGAGCGGGCCGAGGTCGCGGACGCGATTGCCCTGAACCAAGAGCATTCGGAGCTTCGTCAGCCCGCGGAGCGGCGCGAGGTCCTCGATCGCGTTCAGGCCGAGCGCGCAGGAACGGAGCTCGATCTTGTCCGCGAGCGCTCCGAGGTCATCGATCGCGTTGCCCGTCAAGGTGAGCTCGCGCAGCGCGCAGGACCCTTCGAGCCCCGCCAACGACGTGATGCGGTTGCGCGCGGCGCGCAGCGACTCGAGGTGAAGACACGAGGCGAGCGGCGCCAGGGTGGAGACGCGCGCGTCGGAGACGTTGAGCGTACGGAGCCGCGTCAGCGCGCGCAGTGGCTCGAGATCTTCGAGCTCGTTCGAGCTCACGTCCACGAAGGTCGCGCGCTCGAAGCGGCGGATGGGCTCGAGGTCGGTCACGCCCTTGCCCGTGACCATGACCATGTCCTCGCGACAGAGCTCGGCCAGGCTCGCGGCCGTCGCTTCGCCGCCCGCCTCGACCCGGCGACGGAATGGACGCTTCCACCCCTCCGGAAGGGTGCGCCACCAATCGAGCAGCGCCTCGTTGGCGTCGCTCGAGGCTGCCTCGCCCGCGTCGCTCCCCTCGCGCGGCGCATCGGCCCCGAGCGCCACCCGCCGCGCCGCCCAGAAGGCCTCCGCCTCGTCGGGCAGCTCGTCGACGAGGTCCTCGACGTCTTCGAGCCAACGGAGCGAAGCCAGGGCCAGCAGGCCGCGCTCGAGGGGGTTCGACGAGCACGAGACGTCCTCGAGCCGCGGGCATCCGGCGAGGGGCGAGAGGTCCGTGATCGCGTTGTCGCGGATCGAGAGTTTCTCCAACTCTCGCAGCCCGCCGACCGGCCCGAGGTCGGAGATCCGATTGTCGTCGGCGTCGAGATCCTGGAGCTCGACGAGCACCTCGACGCCAGCCAGCGAAGTGAGCTGGTTCTCCGCGCAGTGGAGGCGTGCGAGGTGCGGCACGTGCGCGAGGCCGTCGAGCGTCTCGAGCTCGTTCTCGGCGACCTCGAGCACCTCGAGCGAGTCGAGGGCCGGCAGCGTGCGGAGGGTGCGCAGGCGGTTCTTGCCGAGATCCACGCGGCGCAGCCGAGGGAACGCCTCGAGGAAGCTCAGATCGTCGAGCTTCAGCGATCGCAGGTCGAGCGTCTCGGCGCGTAGGATCTGCCCGAGCTCATCGACGTTCGGGTCTTTGGTCTCGACCTTCGCCGCCAGCTTCGCGGCGCGTTGCACGCCGCGCGGCAGACGCGCCCAGGCGTCCTCGATGCGCGCGACCTCGTCTGGCGTAGGTTCGGGAGTCGCTGGCGCAAACCAGCGGAGCGCGCGCTTCGCGATCTCTCCCTGCGGACCCTCGACGAGCGCGCGCAGGTCGCTCGCCGTCGCCTCGCGCCTCGCGGCGTATTCGGCGAACATGACGCGGAGATCGTGCAGGGCGATCACGGCGTTCCGCTCGTCGCCGCGCCGGACGTAGGCGCGCACGAGCTGACGCCGCGAGTGTTCCCAGACGTACTCGTCGAGCATCCACGGGACGTAGCCGCGCAGGTGCTCACCGAGCTCGACGAGCGCGTCGAGGTCTCCCTGCGCGTCGTGAAGCTCGAGCAAGCTCACGCCGGCTCGGTAGCTTCGGTGGTCGAGACCTGCCCGAAACGACGCGGCCGCGCCCGCGTCGTCTCCCACCTTGCGCTGCAGCCGACCCAGCAGGTCGTACCCGCCACCCACGTAGCGCGCGAAGCTGTCGAAGCCGGCCGGCGGGTCCGCGGCGACGGGGGCGAGCGCGGCGGCGAGGCGCTCGCACGCGGCGGGGATCTCGGCGCTCGCATCGCGCTGGTGGACGTCCATGGCGGCGTCGTAGGCCGCCTGGAGACGTTCGACCGGCGAAGGCTCGTCCTTGCCGAGCAGTCCGCGGAGGAACGCTTCGAAGCTCTCGGCGTAGGCCAGCAGCCCCTCGTCGTGCTCGAAGATTCGAACGGGCACGTCGGGCTTGGTGAGATCGGCGACCAGGAGGCATAGCCCGTCCTCGAGCTCACCGAGAACCCCGACCACCCCCCACGCCCCCGCTGCGTCCTGGTACAGGTCGGTGAAGATGTCCTGCGCCTCGCAGAGCGTGTCCACGTCGAACGTGACCGCCTTCGTCACGTCGCTCGCGAACCCGGGCAACCCGGCGACCTTCTTTCCCTCGTGGTCCTCGTGCTCGCTCGACTCGAAGAAACGGCGCAGGCGCTTCGTTAGGGTTTGGCCGTAGGCTCCTTCGAGCTCGGTGCAGGGGTCGTCACTCGGCATGATCGTGCCCTACCGAGTCGGTACGCCGATGGCAACGGGCATCGTTCGCGAGGAGGCGACATCCGAACTGCAGCGACCTCGCATGGCGCCGACGACGGCGAGTGCCCGACAGCGATCCACACGATCCAGGTGAACGAGCGTGGTGTCGAGCTCGCGCCGCCGTGGCCATCACTCGCTCCGTCAACGCAACGAGACCGACGCGCCGACCTCTCGAAGCTTCTCTGCGGCCTCCTCGGCCTCGGGCCTCGGCGCGCGCTGGCGCAGCATCGTCGGCGCGGACTCGACCAGCGCCTTCGTCTCCGCGAGGCCGAGCCCGGTGAGCTCGCGGACGACCTTGATGACGGCGATCTTCTGCGAGCCAGCGGACTCGAGCACGAGGTCGACCAGCTCGCCCCGCGGCTCGGGCAGCGCCGCGCCGTCCCCCGGCGCGCCACACGCCGGGCAGCGGCCGAGCTCGCGCGCGTGGATCGCGCCGCAGAAGCGGCACGCGACGCGGCCGACGTCGGCGGTGATCCGGACGAGCTCGGGGTAGAGCGCCTCGGCCTCGGCGGAGCTCATCCGGTCGGCGTCCTCCGACGGCGACCAGATCAGCTCCACGCCGAGGTCGACGCCCTCGAAGGCCGCGAGGGCAGCGTCGAGGTCGAGCGTCGTGGGCAGGCCGCGGCGCGTGGTGTCGAGCACGAGCAGCGAGACGACGATCAGGCCGGGCCCCTCCTCGGGGCGGGGCGCGAGGTCGGGCCGCGCCGCCCGCGCCGCGCCGACCGTCTCGTGCTTGTAACGCGCCCGGAGGTCGCTCGCGGTCGTGAGGAACCTCGGCTCGGCCTTCGCCTTCGGCTCCTCGTGCTCCTGCCAGACCACGTAGCGAGCCGAGTGGAGGTGCGCGCGGAGGAGCTCGAGCGTGGCCTTCACGAGCGCGCGTCTCCCCGGGAAGGTGTGGGCGTTCGCGCTCGCCGCGATCTCCTTCAGCCGCCGCTGCAGCACTGGGCGCGCCTCGGGCCCGAACGCGATCGAGATCCGTCGCGTCGCGCGGCGGGCCGGCAGGAACGCGAGCACGAGCCCGCCGAGCGCGAACATGCCGAGGAACCCGGCGCCGAAGCCGAGGAGCCCCTGCACCCAGCTCTCCATCGTCAGCACGCGCCGTGACGCGACGGCGGCGCGCTCGGCCTCGGTGAGCTGGGCCTCGCCCACGCGCGTGCGGCGCGCGCTCCAGGCCTGATAGGCCGTGTTCTCGTGGGCGCGCGCCTCGGACGCGCGTCGCTCCTCTTCGGGCGAGACCATCCACGTGCTGCCGCTGCTGCCGCTGCTCGTCGACGGGCGGACACGATAGCTGCTGCTCCCGCTGCTCCCTCCGCCGCTGCTGAACCCGCCGACGCGTCCACCCGTCGACTGCGCCGCCACCTCGCCTGCGGGCCCCTGGGCGTACAGCGCGACCACGAAAGCGGCGACACGACCCACCCGACGCGCCCACGATTGGAGCGCGGTCCCTACCGACGCCCACGTCTGCTCGTGGGAGCGCGCGCGGCAAGCACGATCCTCCGCTCGCTGCGCGCCGTCCAGCACGGCTCGGCGGGCTGCCAGCCGACCGCCCGTTTGCCTCTCGCCGCTCCCGCGGAGCCGCTCGCGAAGGCGACCGCGCTTCCCTTCACAGACCTGCGATGAGCCCACGGTTCAACCTCCCACGCCCACCGAGGGCCGCCTCGCTCACCCGCGCGATGCCGATCGTCGCCGTCACGCCCTGCCCCGATCGGTCGTCGTAGGAGTAGTCGCCCGGCCTCGCCTCGACACAGAGCCGAAGCGGCTCCCGCACGTCGCTGCAGTACTGCGCGTGCGCGACCACGCCGCCACCGCCGCGGCCCGAGTCCTCCTGCGTCAAGCTCTCCCACCGCGAGCCCCACGCCCCGAACGCGCACGAGCGGCCGAGGCCGATGCGCTGGAGCCGATAGCGCCCTTCGATCGCGGCGACGACGGCGACGCACTCGCCCGCGTCGACCACGACGACCTCCTCGTAGCCTCCGATGTCGTAGTCGTGGCTCGGCAAGCGCACCTTCGCGACACGCTCGCGGGCGAAGCCGAGCGCCTCCGCCACGCCGAGCTCGCGCTCGAAAGCGCTCGCCGCGACGGCGGGAGGGACCGGCGGAGTCATGGAGTAGCGGGACTCGTAGGTCGCGAACACGCCGACCGAGAGCCCCGAGACCGTGCAGAGCGCGAGCAAGACCTTCGTTCGAGGGGTCACGGCCGTGACGGTACACGGGCCGAGCGATGGGGGGCACCAGGAGCTTCCGGACGCCGTCGACCCCGAACGCAACCCTTCAGGGCAACCCGTCGCCACGGAACTCGGACCACACCACGCCGAGCTTCCGGAGCTTCGCCCGCAACGTGCCGGGGTTGACCCCCAACAGCTCGGCCGCCCCTCCCTTGCCCTCGATGCGACCTCGGGTGCGCCCGAGCACCTCTCGGACGTGGGCCGCGACGACATCGTCCAGCCGGAGCGCCTCGCGAGCACGCGATCGCCCCGGCGCGCTCGCGGGTGCCGACGCCGGACCTCGCGCCGCCACTCCGGCGCCGAGCGCCGCCGCGACCTCGAGCCGCCGGCCGTGGCCGAGGATGACGGCGCGGTCGATCACGGCCGCGAGCTCACGGACGTTGCCTGGCCAATCGTAGGCGCGCAGCAGCGCCAGATCGGTCGCGGTCGGCGTGAGCGGCGCCGCGCCGAGTCGCAGCCCCGCCCGCGACGCGAACTGCGTCGCCAGCGCCGGGAGGTCTTCGAGCCGGTCGCGCAACGGAGGGATCACCAGCGGGAAGACGCTGAGGCGGTACCAGAGATCCTCTCGGAAGCGCCCGTCGCGGACCATCGCGTAGAGATCGCGGTGCGTCGCCGCGACGACGCGCACGTCCACACGGAGCGCGCGCTGGCCGCCGACGCGCTCGATGCTGCCCTCTTGGAGCACGCGCAGCAGCCGGACCTGCGCGTCCAAGGGCAGCTCGCCGATCTCGTCCAGCAAGAGCGTCCCCCCGTCCGCCCGCTCGAACCAACCGCGTCGGGTCTCGGTCGCGCCGGTGAAGCTCCCGCGCTCGTGCCCGAAGAGGGACGAGTCGACGAGCTGGGGAGGGATCGCGCCGCAGTTCACGCGGACCATCGGCCCCGCGTGGCGCGGCGAGCGCTCGTGTATCGCCCGCGCCACGACCTCCTTGCCCGAGCCCGTCTCGCCGAAGAGCAGCACCGGGACGTCCGTCGCCGCGACCTGCGCGACCCGCTCCATGACCATCCGCAAGCCTCCCTCCTCGCCGACGAGACCGTCGACGATCGAGCCGCGGTGGAGGCGCGAGAGCAGCGCCCGGTTCTCGGCCTCGGTGGCTTCGCGCAAGCGCCTCAGCTCGTGCATCCGGCGATCGTTCGCGACCGTCGCGTCGATGGGCTCGACGAGGCGCTCCAGCGTCTCGGCGCCGAGCTCCTCCTGCCCGACGACGTAGAGCAGGGCCTCGCTCTGGGGCAGGGGCAAGACCACCACCGCGCTCGGGCGACGACCGGGCGCGACGCCCAAGGGGCGCTCGGGGTCGGCCGCCCCAACGAACGCGCGGACCGCCTCGCGACGAGCGGACGAGAGCGCACGTCGGCTCAGGGCGAGAGGTCGTCGGAGGTGGTCGGGGACGTCGCCCCAGATCGCGACGGGCTCGAAGCGTCCGCCGCCCCCCGCATCCGCCGGCGCCTCGAGGCGTGCCACGACGAGCCCGCGGACGCGGATCAGACTTGCGAGGAGGGCCCCCGCGTGCGCGAGGGCTCGTGGCAGCTCCGCGGTCGAAGCCTCTCGCCAGAGCTGGAGGGCGAGCGCCTGCGTCGGCTCGGAGGGGGCGCGAGGAAGGGATCGACGCGACGAAGCCATGATCGCCCCGTCAAATACCACGGCGCACCCGCTGTCGCACCGCGATATTTCACGGCTCGCCACCGTCATACTTGTCGGCTTCTGAGCCGTCTCCTCTCGAGACCCGCAAATTTCGCACAGAACCCGGGTGGCACGCTCGGTGCTCAGGCGCGGGGTCGGTGGCCCGCGCTTCGCTTCTCCTCCTCGTCTTGATCCTCACCCCACGCGCTCGAGCTGCCGCGCTCGACGACACGCCACGCGCCCCCAAAGCCGCGTCGAGCCCTTCGCACGACGCATCGGCGCCGGCCCCGACGACCTCGCCGAGCTCCGCCGACGAGCGACGCCTCCCCTTCGAGCTCACCGCAGCCCCCGGCTCCGGCGTGACCTTCGCGTTCGGCGAGCGCTTCTCGCTCAACCTCCGCGCTCGGATGCAGCTTCGTTACCAGCTCGAGGTCGCCGATGACGAGCGCGGCGCGCGCGAGCTGCAGCAGGCCGCAAGTGTGGGGACGGCGCGGCTGTGGATCTCGGGGCACGTGATCCGCCCCGAGCTCACGTTCATGCTGCAGCTCGCCCTCGCCGACCGTGACTTCCGCGACGGCGCGCGCTCGCCCATCTACGATGCCTACGTCGACTGGCGCGCGCACCGCGACTTCAACGTCCGCGTCGGTCAGTTCTTCGTCCCCTTCGACCGCTTGCGCACGATCCGCGAGTGGGCGACCCAGCTGGCCGATCGCTCGGCGCTCGTATGGGAGCTCTCGCTCGATCGCGACGTCGGCCTGATGCTCTACTCCGAGCACTTCCTCGGCGATCGGTCGCCGGTGGCGTGGCGCGTCGGGGTCTTCGGTGGCGGAGGGCTCCACCGCTCAGCCACCAAGCCGCTGGGGGCGCTCTGGGTCTCGCGCGTGGAGCTTCGTCCGCTCGGCGAGCTCGACGACGACGTCGACGGCGATCTCGCGCGGCGTCCGCGACCCGCGCTCGCGATCGGCGGCGCGGTCGCCGGCAGCGTCAACACCGACCGGGCCCGTGGCACCACGGGGCCCCGCTTCGTGGGGGGCACCACGGACTTCGTCCACGGCGCGGTCGACCTCGTCTTCAAGTGGCGCGGGTTTGCGCTCCAAGCCGCGTACCTTCATCGCCGCGCGTCGGTCCACGAGATCGTCTCTCGGGATCCCGAGGGCAACGTGCAGAGAGAGCCGACCCGATCGGCGCACGGCTGGGTCGCCCAGGCCTCGTACGTCCTCGCGCTCCCAGTGGAGCTCGTCGCCCGGCTCGCGCGAACCCTCCCGCTGACGGGGACCGATCCGGAGCTCGCGGCGCACCTCGCCCGCTACGGAGGCGAGCTGGTGCTCGGCGCGAACGTGTACTTCAACGGACACAAGCTGAAGCTCCAAGCCGACTGGGTCGCCCGCATGCCCCCGACCTTCTCGATGGAAGCCGCCGACCACACCCTCCACGTCCTGCTCGACGCGACCTTCTGATGGCCCGACCACGGCGGAGGACACACGAATCGACGAAGACGCCCCGCTCGGGTAGGCTAGAGCCCGATGAGCGAGCCGGCGCAAGCGATGCCCGCGACCCCTGGGGGCGCGGTCGCGGAGACCGAGCCCGACGCGACCCCCGCGGGGCGCGAGCCGTCCGTCCGGCTGCAGACGAGCGCCGAGTCGACCACCACGCGCCCAAAGGTCGCAGAGACCCGCAGCGCCCGCGTGGTGACCACCAGCGCGGTGACCTCCCGGGCCACCCCCGCCGAATCCACTGAGGCTGCCCTCGCCGCGCAGGCACCTCAGGCCACCGCCGAGCCGGACTCGACTGCCCTCGCTGCACCTACGCCTCAGGCCTCCGCCGAGCGCGAGTCGACCGCCCTCGCGGCGCAGGAACCTGGGGCCGCCCCCGCCGAGCCAGCAGAGGTCCGCGCGCCCGCCGCGCGAGAGGCCCCAACCACGCCGGCGGAACCCACGTCCCCCACGGAGGTCGGCGCCGACGTCGCCTCCGCGATGACGGCGCGTGGGCGCTATCGCATCGTCGAGCGTGAGGGACGCCGCTTCGTGGTCTCTGGCAACGCCCCCAACGTGGAGCTCCACGTCGAGCGAGGGCTCAGCATCGACGGCGGGTCGCGCAAACGGTACGGGGCTCGCGCGATCTTCCTCGACGGCGTCTACACGGGCGCGCCGTTCTGCGACAACGAGGCGCGCCAATACTCGCTCGACCATCACGCCGGCTGCGTACGCACCTTCACCCTCGCGACCTGCGAGCAAGCGACGGTGATGCTGCTTCAGGGCCTGCCGCTCTCGAGCGGCGCGTGGACGCTCTGGGTAAACGACCCCGACCTCGACTCGATGCTCGCCGCGTGGGTCTTGATGAACCACGTCGAGCTGCTGCGTGATGATCGCGCGCTGCTTCGGCGCGCGATGCCCGCCATCCGCCTCGAGGGCGTGATCGACGCGCACGGCACCGACCGCGAGATCCTCGCGGCCCTCCCCGACGACGCGCTCGCGGCCGCCAAGGCGCAGCTCGAACGGCTGATGGCGATCGAGCGCGAGCTCAAGGCGACCCGGCGCTGGATGGAGGTCGACTGGGTCGAGTACGCACGCGAGCAGCTCGAGCGCATGGACGCCGAGCTCATGCCCGACAGCGCGGTCGACGCGCTCCTCGAGCTGCAGGAGGTCGGCCGCGCGGCGCTCTTCAACGATCGCATCGCCGTGCTCATCGAGTCCACACTCGGGATCTACGAGGTCGAAGAGCGCCTCAAGGAGCGCTACGGCGCGACGCTCGGCGTGATCGCGCTGCGCACGGGAGAACATCGCTACACGCTCCGCCTCGTCGATGCGTTCCTGCCGAGGAACCTCGAGGCCGTGTACAAGGCGCTGAACCGCGTCGACCCGAAGGCCGATGCGCGCGCGACGAGCCCGAACCTCTGGGGCGGCTCGGGCGACATTGGCGGCGCGCCGCGAGACACCGGCACGGGCCTCGGCGGCCAAGAGATCCTGAACGTGCTGGCGGACGTCCTCGGGCCGCGGATCCCGTGGTGGCGACGGCTCTGGACGGCGCTCCTCACGCGCCTCCGAGGCAAGCGCCCCGCGCTGCCGCCGCCGCGCGCGCGCTGAGACTCGAGGCGTTTTGCCTCGCGCCACGCGATCGTCGCGCTTGGATCCGTCGAGGGGAATCGCCCCACGTCCGGCGTCGCGGCTCGCTCCTGCGCTCCCGCGACAATTTCTCGGCCAAGGCGAGGGATCGGCGGCGCGAGCCGCGCTCCGCGAAGCCGGAAGACCCGCATTTTTGGATACTGTCGGTTGCGCGCGCGCACATCCAGGGTCAGGGTCGTCGAGGCCGTATTGGGGAGATCGGCCCGCCTTTCCATGCGTTTACGTTCGTCGCGCTTCCGTCCGGTCTCCCCTTGGGTGCTCCTGCTGACCTTCGCCTCGGTCAGCGTCGCGATGGCGCAGACGCCCGAAGGCCCCGGCGCCGACGAGGTCGACCCCACCGAGCACGACGCGGCCGATGAGCCGCGCGAACCCGCGTGGGAGCCTCTCCCCGAGAGCGCCCCTGTCGAGGAAGAGGAAGAGGACGAGGAGCCGGACGAGGAGGCGCTCTACTTGCCGCACACGACGCGGGTTCGCCCCCCGCTCGAGGTGCTCCCCGGCTTCTACCCACGATCCACGGGTATCTTCGAAGATCGGGGCTTGTGGATCGGAACCCCCGACAGGCGCTTCGTTCTCCGCGCGGGCGGCTTCGTCCACCTCGACTCGCGCGTCTGGGCCGCTGATGGCGAGCCCGCGCAAGCCACGCTCTTCTGGCGCCGCGCGCGCTTCGGCGCAGAGGCCACCCTCTTCGGCGAGATCGATCTCCGCGTGCTCTACGACGTCGTGATCAGCCCCTACGTCCCCTACGACTTGCACATCGACTGGCGCCGCACGCCAGGCTTCAACCTCCGGTTCGGCAAGTTCAAGTCCGTCTTCGGCCTCGAGCGCCGCAACCGCGCGTACTCGATCCTCTTCAACGAGCGGACCTTCCCGACCATCATCTCGCCGAACCGCGATCTCGGGCTCTTCATCTATGGCCAGACGGTCGACGGGTTCTTCTCGTACGAGGCCTCGATCGCCGCGGGTGCGGCCGACGGCGAGGTGCTCGACCAGTTCCGAGGCCCGCCCGAGGTCGCCGGGCGCATCTACGTCATGCCCTTCCGGCTCACGGATCGCTACCCCGCGCTCCACCACCTCGGCTTCGGCTTCTCGATGACCCAGGGCGTCGAGCACGGCTCGGTCGATGCCCCGCACCTCGGAGGGGTGCGGACGACCGGACGCCGCCGCGTCTTCGGATATCGCGACGACGGCACGCTCGACGGCACGGCCTACTCGGACGGCTACCGCCACCGCTACTCGGCGCAGGTCCACTGGCGTCACGAGCGCTACCAAGCGTTCTTCGAGTACGTCTGGTCCGCGCAGCGCATCACCCTCGGCGAGACCTCCCAACAGCTCGCGCGACAAGCGTGGCAGCTCTACGGCAGCGTCTCGCTGACCGACGAGGAGAACGCCTTCTTCGGCGTGAAGCCGAAGCGGCCGTTCGCCCCGGCGCAGGGACAGTGGGGCGGCGCCACGCTCTCGGCTCGCTACGGCGAGTACCGCTCGGATCGTCGCGCCTTCCCGATCTTCGCAGACCCGGATGCTTCGGTCCGCAGCGCTCATGCCACGGCGCTCAGCCTTCAGTGGCATCTGAACGTTCTCTTGGAGCTTCAGTTCGACGTCGAGTACGTGTGGTTCAGAGGGGGCGCTCCGGGGGGCGCGAACGCACCAGGCGAGATCATCGGGATGATACGCACGGAAGCGAGGTACTGATGCGGGGCGGGTTGCACTCATGGAGGCCACGAGGCCATCGCGCGTGGCTGTGGGGGGTCTTGGCGCTCGCCGCCGGTTGCCTGAACGGCGCGCTGCGGCTGCATCCCGAGCACCCGCGCCCGGACACACCAGGTCGCACCGACCCCGCCGGCCTCGTGTTGGAGGACTCGCGCGTCGGCACGACGCTGCGCTTCGACGTCCGACCCCTCGCGCTCGCGACCTTGCCCTTCGCGCGAGGCGAAGATCACGAGGGCGCTCCCCCCATCGACGACGCCGAGGCGTTGGCCTCGTGGTCGACGCTCGTCGAGAACGTGCCGATGCGCGTGCGCGTGGTCCCCGGCGAGCCGACGCTCGACTTCGACGAGGAAGGCGCGCTCGTCAGCGAGCTCACGCTCCGCCTGGCGGCGGTCGTGGTGGTACCCGTCCGTCGTCGCAACCGCCCCCCCGTCCTGCGGAGCTGCGGCTGTGATGGCGGCGAGTGGTGTGGAGGCGCGACGCAAGCACCGCTCGAGGCGAAGGTGCGCCTGCGGACCCGCTTCCGAAGCGCAGAGCGCCGCTTCGGGCTCGTGTCGACGACGACGGCGGAGGTCGTGCACGACGATCTGAGCTGCGCGCTCGGAGAGACCGTGGAGGGCGTCCCCTTGGACGCGCTGAGCGAGCTCGTCGGACCGCTCCAGCCCGTCGCCGACGAGCTCGCGTCGCGGGTCGACGAAGCCGTCGCGAGCGCGCCGCTCCTCCGCGAGAGCGTCGAGCGCTTCTGGGTAAACCTGAACGAGCCAGTACCGTTCGAGGCTGGACAGATCCTCCTACAGCCGAAGGCCGTCGGCTTTGGTCCCTTCGAGGGTCGCCCTCCGCACCTCCGGGTCCCGGTCTGGTTCACCCTTCGGCCGCGCATCCTCCCCGAGGGCGCGGAGATCGAGCCCACGGCGCTTCCGGAGGCACCAGCGGCAGAGCCGCGAGGAGAAGGGTTCCGCATCGCCTCGGCCGTCAAACGCTCCCTCACCGACGCGGCCGGACAGCTCCGCCCCCTCCTCGGCAACCGTTACCCGAGCCGGGGCCCGCGCTACGTGCGGATTGCCAACGCGAGGCTCTACGGCTCCGGAGGCGAGCTCGTGGTCCACCTCCAGCTCGACGGCAGCGCGCTGGGCGACATCTTCCTCCACGGCGCGCTGGTGCTCGACCCAGACACCGCCAGGCTGACCATCGAGCAGCTCGACTTCGCCCCCGGCTCGCGGGAAGCGCTCGACATCCTCTACGACGAGATCGAGCAGCCCGACGCGACCATTCGACGACGTCGGTGGTTCGATCCCGAGACCCTGCGACGCGACGTCGCGCGCCGCTGCGTCTGGGACATGCGCGCCGCCGTCGAGTCACGCCGTGTGGCGCTCGAGGCGGCGCTTCGACACGACGCCCCCCGATCGCGCTACCTCGCCGTGCAGCTGACGGACGTCGCGATCGCGAACGTCGTCGTCACCGCCGACGAGCTCCGCCTCGACACCGTCTTCCTCGGCGAGCTCTCGCTCTCGCGCGTCAACGGAGAGCCCTCGACGCCGAGCGAGTCGCGCCTTCGAGTGCACCCCCGGCAGGCTCCGGGCGGAGAGCCGAGGGACCGCCGAGAAGACGAGGCGAGCGTCCACCCGCGGACGCCGCCGCCGACCTGAGCGCCACGACGTCGAAGCGACCGCACCGCGACGGGACGAGCACGCGGTTCCGCGTCTCCGAGCGCCGCTTCGGCCCGCGTCCACGACGACCGCCGAGATCGCGCACGAGACGAAGCTCCAGAGCATCGACGTTCACCCCACCAGGATGAGCTCCGTGCGCGGAGAGCGCTTGCCCCCTCGTCGACGAACCCTCAGGGTGAACGCGATGGTAGACAGAACCTCTCGTCGCCGGCGCGCTCCGCGCCGGACCACGAAGCGGCTGCTCCCGGGATGGCTGATCGCGTCGCTGCTCCTCGGCGGCTGCGTCAGCGGTGCCCTCTCGATCCGCACCACGCCGCCAACCCCCGAGCCCCCTGGCCGACTCGCGGGCGGCCTGGTGCTGGACGACTCCGTCATCACGACCACGCTGCGCCTGGACATCCGCTCGTTCTTGCTCGATGCCGGCCGATTCGCGCGCACCGACGCGCACGGAGACGACGCGCCGCCGATCGACGACGCGGAGGCGCTCGCGCGCTGGGAGACGCTGGTGGAGGACGTGCCCGTGCGAGGCCATGTCGTGCCAGGCGAACCCTCGCTCGCGTTCGACGAGGAGGGGCGCCTCGTCGGCGAGCTCCCGCTCCGCCTGAGCACGGTCGTGGTCGTCCCGCATCGCCGGAGGAATCGGCCGCCGATCGTTCGCAGCTGCGGTTGCCGCGGTGAAGCGTGGTGCGGCGGAGGCACCCAGCCGGAGGTGAACGTCACGGTGCGTCTGCGGACGACCTTCGAGGCGCGCGATGACGCCTGGGGGCTCCGCTCGGCGACGGTGGCCGAGCTGGTGCACGACGAGCTGCCGTGCGATCTGGGCGCGACCGCGGACGGCGTCGCGCTGGACGCGCTCCCGCGCCTCCTCGAGCCCCTCGGCGAGGTCGCAGAAGAGCTCGCGCGTGGGATCGACGCGGAGGTGGGCGCGTCCACGCTGATCTCCGACGGGGTCGCGCGCTTCTGGAGCGCGCTGGCGCAGCCTGTCCCCTTGGAGGGCGAGCAGGTGCTTCATCTCCGCCCGAAGACCGCGAAGGTCGGCACGCTCGGCACCAGCGACACGCACCTGCTGGTCCCAATCCGCTACGCGCTTCGGCCTCGCGTCGTGCCCTCCACCACCGACGTGACCATCCCGGACGCCCCCGAAGCCCCCACGACGGAGCAGCGCGCCGAGGGCTTTCGGATCGCGGCGCTGGTCGAGCGTCCGCTGGCGGAGGCCGTCGCGGTCTTCCGACCGCTGATCGGACGACGCTACCCGGCACGAGGTCCTCGCTTCATCCGCGTCTCGAACGTCGAGCTCTACGGCTCGGCGGGACAGCTCGTCGTTCGCCTCGTCTTCGAAGGCAGCGCACGCGGTGACGTGTTCTTGGTCGCGCAGGTCGAGCTGGATCCGGAGAATGTGCGGATCGACGTGGCCGATCTGCAGTTCACGCCGGACTCGGCCGCCGAGCTCGCGTTGCTCTACGACGAGGTGGAGGACCTGAACCTCTCGGTGGAGCGCCGCCCGTGGTTCGACCCGGAGACGATCCGAGAGGACGTGCTGGGGCTGGCGCATTGGGATCTGCGACCCCGCGTCGACGCCACGCGGGCGAGCCTCGAGAACAAGCTCCGCGAGTGGAGCGCGGCCCCTCGCCGTCGCCTCGTCGTGAACCTCTCGAGCCTCGCGTTCGCGCACGTCGACGTCGCGGGTGACGCGCTGCGCCTCGACACGGTCTACCTCGGGGACGTCTCGATCGAGCGCGTGGAGGACGAGCCGAACGTCACCTACCACGACAACGGCGGCGGCCGCGTCCATCCCCGTCATGGGCAGGATGAGGACGGGCGAGGAGACGAGCCTCCGAGTCCGAGCGTGCACCCGCGCACCCCCTCGTGAGGTGCTCCGCGCTGCGCTGCCAACCGCCTACGGGACGCCGCCGATGTCGCGTTCGACGCGTCGCGAGCTTCGCCTCAACGCCCGGGCGCCCGTGGGTCGTAGGCGTAGGCCAGCCCGACGTAGATCGCGTAGGGGTGTTGCGCCGCGAGCTCTCTGACGGGCGTGCGCACTCCCGTGAGGCCGACGTCGGCCGCCACGAAGACGCTGAAGTCGCGCGTGCGCGGGGTGAGCCTCGCGCCCACCGAGACGCTCTGGCGGTACGCGCCGAACCCGCGGTCCGCGAGGCAAGCGTCGCTGCCCACGCCCACGGACGGGGGACAGGGGTCCCCCCGTCGATCCACGGGGATGCTCAGCACCCACTCGGCGATGGGGCTGAGCACGAGGTGCTCCGCGAGCTCGATGGGCCACTCGAAGCCGACACCCAAGGTGACGCGATCGCGCCGATCGACCTGGTAGCCGAAGCGCTCGACCGGCGTGATCAGGTGCCGATCCTCCTCGCCGATCGGCCGTCGCATCTCCTCGCCCTCCGTCGGCAACGCGTCGTAGCGGCTGCGCTCGAGCGCCCGGACGCTCTGCGCCGTGTTGTCGAGCATGTAGCCGACGTTCAGCCGCGCGATGAAGGGGATGCGCGCTTCGCGCCCAAGCAGGTCACGCAAGTCGAACGCGAGGTTCGCCCGAAGGCTGACGTTGGTGCTGCGGAAGGTCGTGCCCGAATCGACGACGCGGTTGAGGGGGAGACCCACCGCCAGGTCGGCGCCCGCGGTCACGATCGGGTGGAAACGATGGAACGCCTTCACGCCGAGCCAGGTCTCGCCCGTGAGCTGGAAGAAGCGCCGGTCGACGGCGTTGTTGGTGTTCTGCCAGAAGCCGGCGAAGCCGTAGATCTCGACGTTCTCGGACGCCGTCCAGCTGACGCCGAGGTTGCCCATGAAGTGCCGGTGGTGGTCGTCGTCCGCGAGCCAATCGTCGATCACGAAGAGTCGCCCGGAGAGATGCACCCGGAACGCGCCGACGGCGCCAGAGCCCGCGTCGACGACGTGAAGGCCCCCGACGGATCCGCTCCACGAGTTGTGGAGCACGTGCCGCCGCTCTCGCCGACCGTTCGCGATCTCCTCGACTTCGGAGGTCGCTCGCTCGCTCTCTCCCTCATCGCTCGGTTCTTGCGCGCTCGTGGAGGAAGCGACCGAGATCACGAACATGAAGAGCGCCCATGAGGCCGAGCTACGAACCGTACCGCGCATCCGTTCTCCCGCGCATGCGTCGGAGCCAATCGGACCACCGACCGTGCGTGCCGCTCGTCATAGAACGAATGCGGCCGCGCCACAAATGAACACGCACGATTTCCCGCGAATCCTTGGAGATTCTACGCGTCGACCCTCGATCTGGGCCGAGATTCGCTTGCGAAGCGACCCGCTGGCGATCACCCTCCTGCACCGGTGATGTTCGATCGCTCCACGTTCCCCCCCTCCCGCCGGCGCACGCACCCTCGCTCGTGACCTCACGCTCCGAACCGAAGTCCTCGGAGACTCGCCACGCCTCTGCGTACGCGCTCCTCCTCGTGCTGACCGCCTCGGCTGGGCTCGGCGGGAGCGCCTCGGCCCAAACCGCCGAGGACGAAGGCTCCTCGGCCGAAGCGCACGAGCTCGCGACCGCGGAGGAGCAAGCGACGGACGAGCCCGCCTCCGAGCCCGCCTCCGAGCCCGAGCGGCCCTCGAGAGAACGCCGCCTCGAGACCATGCCGGGTCTCTACCCGGAGAACCTCGCGATCATCGACGGCAAGGGCATCTGGGTCGGCACGCCCGATCGCTCGTTCACCTTCCGCATGTCCGGGTTCGTGCACCTCGACACCCGCTTTGGCTTCACCTCGGAGGACGACGACCAAGACGCCGAGCGCAACATCTTCTGGCGTCGTGTTCGCCTCACGCTCGACGGCCGCGCATTCGGAGATTTCGAGTACCGGTTCATGTGGGATCTGATGATCGATCCCTTGATGCCCTACGACTGGCACCTCGACTGGCGGAAGTACCCCGCGTTCAACGTGCGCGTCGGCGGCTTCAAGTCGCCCTTCAGCCTCGAGCGGCGGGCCCGCTCCTACGCGCGCTCCCCTTCATCGAGCGCGGCTTCCCCACCGCCCTCGCCCCCAACCGCGACATGGGCGTGTTCGTCTACGGCCAGTCCGAAGACGGCTTCTTCTCGTACGACATCGCTGGCGTCGCGGGCGCCGAGAACCTCGGCGTGTTGACGGAGTTCCGCGGCACCCCCGAGCTCGCAGGGCGGCTCCACTTCCACCCCTTCCGGCTCGCGCGTGGGCTCGACGTGCTGCGGAACTTCGGCGTCGGGCTCTCGTGGACCATCGGCAGCGAGCTGGGGTCCGAGAGCGACCGGCGGCTCGGTGTCATCCGCGCGACCCCGCGGCGCTCGGTCTACGGCGGCCGCATGCTCTTCCAGTACCGCGACGACCCCAACGCCGAGCCGGTCTTCGCCCACGGCAGGCGAGACCGCCAAGGCGTGCAGCTGCTCTGGCACCACAAACGGTATCTGGCGCTCTTCGAGTACACACGTGCGGCGCAGACCGTGGCGCGTGGGCTCGAAGACGGTGAGCCCGCCCAGGTGCGGAACCTCGCCAACCACGCCTGGCAGCTGCAGCTCGGCATGACGCTCGTCCCCGGCGACAAGAACAGCTTCTTCGGCGTCAAACCGAGCCGCCCCTTCCGCCCGAGCGAGGGGCAGTGGGGCGGCGCGACGGTCTCGCTGCGCTACCACGAGCTCTACATCGACCCGCGCAGCTTCCCGATCTTCGCCGATCCCGACGTGTCCGTGCGCGGCGCGCGCGCCGCAGCGGTCAGCCTGCAATGGCACATCGAGCACTACCTCGAGGTGCAGCTCGACGCCGAGGTCACCGTCCCTCGGGGCGGCGCGCCGGGCGGTGGCAACATGCCCGTCGAGGTCGCGATCCAGACCCGCATCGAAGCGCGCTACTGAACCATCGGCGCGGCGGCGGGAGGAGAGCGACCCACGGCCGACGGGTGCGCGCCGAGAAGGATCAGAACCGCTGCCAAGGGCCCGCGTGGGCGACGCGCTCGGCTGGCGGCGTGCTCCAATCACACACGCCCGTCGGGAAGACGGCTTCGAGGCGCGCCCTCTGCTCGGCGGTCGGCGCGGTGGGGTAGTCGGTCGCGTCGATGGCTCGAAGCGAGCAGCGGATGAGATCGCCCTCGAGCGGGCCACCCGCGACCATCCGCGGCGTCGCGTGCGGCACGAAGACGTCCGTGCACGCGCCTTCGGTTGGCGTGGTGGTCGGGTAGCATCGGTCGCCGAGGCCGGTGGGCTTCGTGCGACGTGCGGCGGCCGCACGGTCCGGATCGGGATCGGCGGCGAGCGCGCGGAGCCAGCCGTCCATCGCGAGCAGGCTGTCGAAGCCCGCTCGTCCCGTCGCGGCGTCGTTTGCGCCCATGAACGACACGTGGTTGTCCGTGTCGCCGTGGCGCGCGAGGCGTGCGCGGATCGCCCAGGTGCGGACCGAGTCGTGGAAGTCGCCGATCGTGACGTCGTTGTACCCGCGCACGTCGATGATCGGGATCTGCGCGAGCCGCGCTCCGTCGAGCACGCGGCCGGTGGCATAGGCGCGCTCGAACGCCTGAGCGTCTCCGGGCTCGCGCGCGACGTGGTGGTCCCCGTGCACGTCGAAGCTGCCTACGTGCTCGTTGAGGTGAAGGAACTGCTCGAAGGTGATGTCGCCATCGTTCAGCGCGCGCAGGCCGTATTGCACGCCGACGTTGCTCCACGCCCGCCGTGCGAAGCCCGTCGCCTCGTCACGACCGAAGATGTTGACGTTGTGGTCCTCGAGCGTGCAGCGCGCCCCGGTCGGGTTGGAATCGCGATCATAGACCGCGTCGCCTGGCACCCAAGGGAGGCACCCCTCGTCGGGCTGCAAGATGTTGCCGAGGATCTCGGTCCAGCCTCGGCATGTTCGGTCCCGCGCGAAGCCGGTGACCGCCGTACGCTCCGCCTCGGTCGGGAAACGCGCCTCCTCGGCGTCGAAGTAGTCGTAGAGGAGACGGCAGTCGACGATGTCCGGAAGGATGGTCCAGACGTCGGGGTAGCTCGCGGACGGAAGGATGCCGTCGAGCAAGCCGGGGTAGTTGTCGGCGATGAGGTGTTGCTGGATCGAGCCGCCCGATCCGCCGAAACCCATCAGGTAGTCGGGCTCGCCGTACTCCGCGATGAAGTGCTCGCGAACCATCATCAGCGTCTCGGCCGAGAGCACGTCGTTGCAGTTGTTGTTGAGCGTGTTGAGCGAGGCATGCATCCACGCGATCCCGGTGCCGACGATGTCGTTCATCGCGAGGCCGAGGCTGGCGTCGCCCTGCGTGTACCCGCTGCCGCAGCCTCCGCCGAAGTAGTAGATCGCCCCACCGTCCCACGTGCTCGGTCGGCTCCAGGGCTCGAAGGGCTCGGTCGCGTCGGGATCGTAGAGGGTGGCGATCCAGTAGATCGCGCGGTTGATGGTGCCGACCTCGAGGCGTCCGACGAAGGGCACGCGGCGCCCCCCGAGGGTCTGCGCCGTGGCGGTGTCGGCGGGCGGCACCGCCGGGTTCGCGAGGAGCTCCCACGCGCCCGCGTTGGTCTTCCGAAAGTGCACGACCGCGGGTGAGATCGAGCAGTTCTCGTCCATCGCGACCGCGAGCCCCTGCAGCTCGGTGGTGCAGTAGTACGGCGTCTCGTGGGGCCCGGAGAAGACCGGTCCGGTGATCGGGTGGACCTCGATCTCGATCGCCGCCGTCTCGTCGCCGCGCGTGGCTTCGAGCCGGTGCGATCCCTGGGGGAGGTCGTCGATGCGCGCCAGGAGCGCGCCCTCTACGAGGTGGAGGTCGACCGCCAGGGGCGCGTCGTCTAGGTGCAGCGCGACGCCGTCGAGCACTCCATCGACCGCGGTGATTCGCGCGAGCGTGGTGCCCCCTGTGATCATGTCCGGGCGACTGGAGACGATCGACAGCGCGAGCGGACCCGCGCTCGCGTCCAAGACCGCGGTGTCGTCCGCCGCGTCGGAGGGAACGGTCGCGTCGAGGGGGGCGTCGTCGTCTCCACAAGCGAGCGCGGCCAAGAGCAACAACGAGACGATACGCATCATCACAGTCTGTACCGCAGGTACGGTAAAGGGACCAAGGCCGCTTTGGGCCGGGCGGCGCCACGTTCCTCGGGCGGGTCGTCGGTGGGGACGGTCCGGCGACGTTCTGGATGCGACGGGGAAGCCCCACGGCGCGTTGAAGTGACGACCGTCCGTGGCTTGGACGTTCTTCGACCCGCCACCGTGACAGGTGGGCGCGCCACGAGGGACGTGGCCCAGGGATCGAGGCTTTTTCGGGCGGCCCATCGATTGCATCGGGCCCGCCTCGTGAACGAGGTTCGACTCTCATCCTTCCTGGCCCTCGGCCTTCTCGGCCTTCTCGGCTGCGGGGCCGACTCCGTGGGTGATCCGAGCACCACGCCCGACGCCGCCACGTCGCCGGACGCGCAGGCTCCCGACGGCGGACGAGACATCGACGCTACGGACGGCGGCGCTCCGGACGGCGCCCCTGACGTGGACCTCGGCGATGCAGGCCCCACCGACGCGACCCTCGAAGCCGACGCGAGCATGGACATGGACGCGGGGGAGCCTTGCCCACGGACCTACTACTTGAGCCCGACCGGCGACGACGCGCGAGACGGCCGCTCGCCCGGGCGTGCGCTGCGCACCCTCGCGCGTGTCCAGGAGTTGCTCCGCGCCGATCCGCCGAGCTGTGACGTCGACGTGGAGGTCGCGCCCGGCGTCTACCGCCGTGAGACGGTCGTCTGGCAGACGACCTACGCCGAGCATCGCATCACCTTCCGCGCGGCCGACCGGAACGACCGCCCCATCTTCGACGGCTGCACCGCCGCGGGGAGCTGCCCCGGCGGCACGTTCTTCATCCTGCGCTCGTCGAGCGGCGCCCCGACGAACCTGCACTTTTGGTACCTGCGCGTGCGCAACTACCAGACCGCCATCAGCTTCAACGGCGACCGCAACGCCACCACGGGGAGCAACGGGCACAACCGCATCTTCGGGTGCTACTTCGAGCGGATCGGCAACCTCTTCAACGACGCGGTGGATCCGTCGACGGCGTGCGTCCGCCTCGTCAACAGCGACGACAACGAGATCGCGAACAACCACTTCGTCGACGTCGTGAACACGCGCAGTGGCGCCCTCATTCACGCGATCTATGCGGCGCACATGAGCGACCGAAACACCATCGCGAGCAACCGCTTCGTGCGGAGCACCGGCGATCCGATTCGCCTGCGTGACTACTCGAACGACAACGTCATCACGGGCAACCGGCTGAGCCGTGTCGGCACGCACGCCGGGTACACCGACTGGTACTGCGACCACGACGCGCGCACGGACTGCACCAAGCCAACCCCCGAGTGCCCCTCGTGGGGCAACCAGTTCCGGGACAACACGCTCGACGGCACCTGGACCTGCGGCGCGCTCGGCGCCTTCCACTACTTCCAGGGCGACTCCACCACGGGCTGCTCGCGACCGAGCGCGGACGCTCGCCGCGTCCGCACGAGCGGCAACGTTCAAACCGCGACCCCCTGCTCGATGGACTGACGCCGGGAAACTCGGCTCGAACTTCATGCGGAAGGGCGGCGTGCTGAGTGCTCAGCCGCGCCGCTCAGCGGCCGCCGTCATTCTTCGAGCGCTCGTCGCATCGCGCGCGCGTGCCGGACGCGCGATACGACGACCGCGATCGCGACCAGCAGACCCAGCGCGCCGAGGAAGATCGCCACCGTAGCGCGGCACTTGGTCGAACGCGGTCCCGCACTGCTCGAGCCGTTCGCGGGCACGGGCTCCGTCTGCGCCCCGTCAACTCGGCCGTGCCGTCGGATGGAAAGCTCACGCGCCATCGTGTAAAGCATGCCTTGCATGCCGCCCCCGCCGCCGAACCGCGTCCGAGCGCTCCGCGAGGCGCGCGGACTCACCCAGCTCGCGCTCGCCGAGGCGGTCGGGCTGACACGACAGAGCCTCGGCGCCATCGAGGCGGGGCGGTCCTCGCCGTCGGTGCACGTCGCGCTGCGAATCGCCGCCGCCGTCGGGTGCCGCGTCGAAGATCTCTTCGGCGACGAGGGCGTCGAGCGAGTCTCCGCCGTCGCGGCCGACGGCCCCGCGGGCCCGTCGGGGCGCGTCGCGCTCGCGCACATCCGCGGCCGCTGGGTCGCCCTGCCGCTCGGTGGGCAGGGGCTGCGCCTCGCCGCCGACGGCTTCGTGACCGGTGGGACCGCGGCTCGGCCGCAGGTCGAGTCGCTCCGGCCCCTCGCCGAGGCGTGCGACAACGTCGTCGTGACGGGCTGCGCGCCGGCGCTCGGGCTCCTCGCCGATCGCCTGAACGCCCGCGCCACTCCGTCATCGGCCGGGCGCTTTTTGTGGCTCTCGCGCTCGAGCGCCGCTGCGCTCGGCGCGCTCGACCGCGGGGAAGCCCACCTCGCGGGCGTTCACCTCGTCGACCCCGATACCGGCGAGGCGAACACGGCGGACGTGCGCCGGCTCCGCTCCGCCGAGGCGCTCGTGCTCGTCACGCTGGCGCGATGGGAGGTGGGGCTCGTCGTGCGACCCGCGGACGCGGAGCGGGTCCGCGGGGTGGCCGACCTCGGGCGGCGCGGGCTCCGCGTGGTCGGCCGCGAAGAGGGCGCGGGTGCGCA
>JAHBWH010000141.1 GCA_019637115.1 Myxococcales bacterium
GGTGGGAGCTCGGGCGGACACCGATCCTCATCGTCGAGGGGCGAGAGCGTCTCGAGCTGCAGGTGTAACGCCGCCTCAGCGCGCGGGCTCGCGCCGCGCGGCGGCCTCGAGCTGGGCGAGCCAATCGCGCGCGGCGTCGAGGGACGCGCGATGAGCCGCGCGCGCTTCGTCGCTCGCTGGCGTCTGCGCGCAGACGGCGACGCGGGTGCGCTCCAGCCGCGAGACGACCTCGGTCCCATGGGGCAGGATCCGAAGCGGACTCGTGTCCATCGGGATTGCGCAGAACGGGGGCCTCGGCTCGGCGAGGCCCTGACCGTACCCCGTGAGTGTGGCGCGCGCGCGGGGGAGCTGCGCCAGCAGGCTGCGCGGGTCGAAGCCCTCGAGCGAGAGGGACGTGCTCGGCCGCGCGTCGCGCCGCGGGCTCACGGGGGGGCGTTTGGCGCTCACCAGCGATCCGGCCGGAGCGGCGGTGTCGTCAGTGTCGCGAGCGTCGGTGTCGCGGGCGTCGGTGTCGCGGGCATCGGTGTCGCGGGCATCGGTGCCGCGGGCATCGGTGTCGCGGGCATCGGTGTCGCGGGCGTTGCGGGCGTCGGTGTCGCGGGCGTCGCCGACGTCCTCGGTCGGCGCGCGGACGTCGGTGCCGTGGGCATCGGTGCCGCGGGCATCGGTGCCGCGGGTGTTGCCGACGTCCTCGGCCGGCGCGCGGACGCCGACCGGCACCGGAGCGACGCGCGCAGCGCCCTCGCCGTCACCGCCTCGGCTCGACCACCAGACGACGCCCCCGACGATCACGGCGGCTGCGAGCGCGGCGCCGCCGCCGATCCAGCCCTTGGTCGGCGCGCGCGTGGGCGCTTCGACGACGAGCGGGGTCGTCCGGGTGGGGGGCGGCGCTGCGCGACGTGGCGGTCGCGGCGCGCTCGGCACCGTGTCTCCCAGCGCCCCGTGGACCTCCTCGACGAGGGCGTCGACCGAGCTCGGGCGCTGCGCCGCGTCCTTCGCCAGCGCACGGATGATGACCGCCTCGAGCGTCGCCGGCAGCTCGGGGTCGAAGTGGCGGAGCCGCGGCGGTGGCTGCGTCAGCACCTTGCTGAGGATGGCCGTGATGGATGGCCCCTCGAAGGGCGCGTGCCCGGTGAGCATCTCGAAGAGCACCGCCGCGAGCGCGTAGACGTCGGTGCGAACGTCGACCTTCAAGCCCTGCGCTTGCTCGGGCGACATGTACATCGGCGTGCCCATCGCGGCGCCGGTCGCGGTGAGCTTCGCGTGCTCGCCCTCGGTGAGCTTGGCGAGCCCGAAGTCGAGCAGCACGGCGTGCTCCGCGGCGCCCGGGCGCCGGGCGAGGAAGACGTTCGAGGGCTTCAGATCGCGGTGGAGGATCCCGGCAGCGTGCGCGGCCCCGAGCGCGGCCGCGACCTCGTCGAAGACCTGCACCGCGCCGCGCACCGAGAGCGGGCCGCGCTGTAGCCGCGCGTCGAGATCCTCGCCCTCGAGCTGGTCCATGACGAGGTACGCGACCCCGTCGTTCGTGACGTCGAAGTCGTGGAGCGCGACGATGCCCTGGTGGCCGACTGACGCGAGCGCTTGTGCTTCGCGTCGGAAGCGCGCGGCGGCCGTCGGCTCGTCGGCGGCTTCGGGGAGGAGGACCTTCACGGCGTAGCCGCGGCCCGTGCGGACGTGCGTCGCCTCGTAGACGGCGCCGATCCCGCCCGCCCCGAGCCGGCGGCCGAGGCGATAGTCGCCGAGGACCCGCCCTTCGATGGAGCTCGATCGCACGAGGCGCCAGCGTAGCAGCCCTGCGACCCTTCGGCGGGCTCTTCTCCCCGAGATCCGTCGGAGGTGGCCTTCGCGAGTGGAGCGTCTCAGAACGAGCACACTGATCCAATCGAGACCGGCCAACCGAGACCGGCCAACCGAGACCGGCCAACCGAGACCGGCCAACCGAGACCGGCCAACCGAGACCGGCCAACCGAGAACGGCCAACCGAGAACGCGCTTCCTCCATGCGCCACGTGCAATCGCGCACCACGCGCAAGCCGAGGCTGGTTTACCCTGTCGCGATGATGTTGCGGCCTGCTTTCCTTCGGTGGCTCTCGCCCTGCGCGATGCTCCTCTCGCTGACCTTCGGATGCGGAGACGACGACGGAATGGTCGACGTGGACGCGGAGGTCCCCGAGGACGCCGAGGTCGACGCGGGCCCGCCGGTGCCGGTCTCCACCGACCACTGCACCTACGAGGACCCACCCGCGACCGCGAACGCGGGCGGCATGGTCGAGGCGGGGCCCCTCGAGGCGGGCATCGCCGAGGGCATCATGAGGCCTCCAGTCGGAAGTACGCTGGGCGCCTACACGGCCCGCGCAGACTTCCTCGGGAGCGCGGGCGCGCCGGACGACCGCTACGACGAGCTCGCGGACGCCTTCTTGCCCTCCTTCGGCATCGAGACGCGCCCGATGGGCAAGGTGCTCGCGCTCCGCGCGGGCGGCGAGACCGTGCTGCTCATCAAGGCCGACATGGGGCTCGCGGACGAGGCGGTCACGCACGAGGTCGCGCGCCGCGTCGGGCTGGCGCGGGGGATCGATCTCTCGGGCAAGGTGCTCTTCGCGACGAGCCACAGCCACTCGCAGTTCTCGCAGTACACGGTCAACTCCGTGCTCTGGGTCGGCCTCGGGCGGCAACGGCAGCTCGTCTTCGAGCGGATGGTGAGCGACCTCGTCGAGATCGCGGGCCGGGCGCTCGACGACCTGCGCCCCGCACGCATGGCGATCGCTCACGATCCCGCGTTCGACCTCGAGGACCGCATCACGCGCGATCGTCGACCCCAAAACGACGTGCTCCACGGCGGGCCCCGCAAGGATCACGACCTCTTCGTCATCCGCGTCGACGACCGCGAGAGCGGCCAGCCGATGGCGATCGTGCCGGTCTTCGGCATCCACGGCACCGTGCTCGGCGCCGAGAACTTGCTCGCCGCCAACGAAGGGCCTGGCGCCATCGAGCGCGCCATCGAGGAGCGCTTCGATCACCAGGTCCTCGTGATGCACATGCAGGGCGCGGGCGGTGACGTCTCGCCAGCGGGCAGCGGCGGCCTCGACTGCAGCGACGCGCGCGTCTGTTACAACTTCGCGCGGATCGAGACGATCGGGCGGCTCGCGGCGGACGCCATCCTCACGGCGTGGGCGGGGCTCGACGACGAGATGGTCGACGAGCTCGCGATCGAGATGGTCACCCGGCACATCGAGCTCGGGCCCAACTGGGAGAACTTCCGCATCCGCGGCGGCGCGCTCGAGTACGCGCCGATGGACGGAGTCACCCCCGTCGACAACATCATCTACGACGACGCAGGCAACGTCGTCTCGCCCATCGACGACTTCAACGCGCCCTACGGCGCGGCCCTCTGCGGCGAGGCGAACAACTCGTTCATCCCCTTCAGCCAGATCCCCGGCACCGTTCGGCAGGCGAACCCCTACTCGAGCTGCTCCCAGGTCAACGGCGCGGTCCGCTTCCTCAGCCGGCTGATGAACCTGCCCTTCGAGGAGCACATGCCCTCGTGCGCCACGACGCGCACGGTGGTGAGCGCGCTCCGCCTCGGCGACCACCTCGTGCTCACCGTCCCGGGCGAGACGAACACCACGATCGTCGACTACCTCCGCCAGAACTCGCCCATCGCCGAGGAGCGCACGCTCGTGATCGGCTACGCCCAGAGCCACGTCGGCTACGTGATGACCGTCGAGGACTGGCTGCTCATGGGCTACGAGCCGAGCATCAACGTCTGGGGCCCCCTCGAGGGCGAGTACATCGGCGAGCAGATCCTCGCGATCGCCCCCCTCGCGCTCTCGCCCGAGCGGGAGGACGCGACGGTGGGCGGCGCCGACCGCTACGTCCCGCGCGTCCTCGACGAGTCCGACGTGCCGCCGCCCGACCCGGCCCCAATGGCGGGCACCGTCGAGCCCGTCGTCTACTCGCAGCTCTACGTCCGCGGGCTCGTGCTCGAGAGCAACCAGCCGGGCGCCAGCTTGCCGCGCCTGACCTCGGCCACCTTCGCGTGGATGGGCGAGTCGCCGAAGTCGGGCACCCCGGACATCCGGATCGAGCGCCACGTCGGTCCTGGCGAGGACGACTGGGAGATCCTCCGGCGTCGCAGCGGACGCGTCGTCGAGGACCAGGACGTGCTGCTCTTCCACACCCCGAACCCGCTCGTCCCCGAGGAGCCGCTCCAGCAGCGGACGCACCGCTGGGCGGTGGAGTGGCAGCTCGTGACCCCGTGGGGGACCCCGGAGCTCGACCGCGTCGAGGACCGCTTCGGCCTTCCGCTCGGTCGTTACCGCTTCTACGTCGCGGGCACCGGCTACGAGCTGCGCAGCGAGCCCTTCGAGGTCGTCGCCGCGCCGATCCAGGTCGAGGCGTCGGTCGCGGGCGGTCGCCTGCGCGGCGCCGCGCGCTTCGAGGCGGCCCAGGGGTGGCGCCTCCTGCACATGAGCGTGCGCTCGAACCGGCCCGTGCCGGCGAACGGCGAGGTGACGCTGCGGGTCTCGACGTCGAGCGGGCCGCAGGAGGTGAGCGCGGTCCTCGACGCCGAGGGGCGCTTCGACGTCGAAGCGCCCGCTGGCGCGACGGCGGTCGAGGTCATCGACCGCTTCGGCAACGTCGGCAGCGCGACGCTCTGAGCCGCTCTGATCACGTCGGAACCGGACACGGAACCGGAACCGGACACGGCGGCGCGCCGGGGGCGTGCGGCATCGCACGCGGCGCCGGAGGGTGGGGACCCAATCTCTGGTAGGTGCGTCGCATGGCCGTCGACCTCTTCAACCCCACCCCCGAGCATGCCCAACTTCGCGAGATGGTTCGCCGCTTCGCGGAGACCGAGGTCGAGCCTCAGGCGCTCGAGCACGACCGCAGCGAGACCTTCAACTTGCCGCTCTTCCGCAAGCTCGGTGAGCTCGGCGTGCTCGGCGTGACCTGCGGTGAAGAGTACGGCGGCGCCGGCCTCGACGCGGTCGCGGCGTGCATCGTCCACGAGGAGCTGTCGGCGGTGGACCCGGGCTTCACGCTCGCCTACCTCGCGCACTCGATGCTCTTCGTGAACAACGTCTATCAGAACGCGAACGACGAGCAGCGCAGGCGCTTCCTCCCGGGCGCGTGCGAGGGCACGAAGGTCTGCGGCATGTGCATGAGCGAGCCGGACGCGGGGACCGACGTGCTTGGTTTGCGCACGACGGCGCGTCGTGACGGGGACTTCTACGTGCTCGACGGCGCCAAGATGTGGATCACCAACGGCGCGATCTCCAAGGACGAGCTCGGCGACGCCTTCCTCGTGTACGCGCGGATGGAAGGGGCCCCGCGCTCGGAGCTGACGAGCTTCCTCGTCGAGAAGGGGACGCCAGGCTTCTCGCTCGGTCAGAAGATCGAGGACAAGCTCGGGATGCGCGCGTCGCCGACCGCGGAGCTCGTCTTCGAGGGGTGCCGCGTGCCGGTCGCGAACCGCATCGGGGAAGAGGGCACCGCGATGCTCCACATGATGCGCAACCTCGAGATCGAGCGTGTCACGCTCGCGGCCATGAGCCTCGGTATCGCCCGTCGCTCCGTCGAGGTGATGAACGACTACGCGCGAGAGCGGAAGAGCTTCGGTGAGCCGCTCAACCGCTTCGGTCAGATCCAGCGGCACATCGCCGAGAGCTACGCGGAGTACATGGCCGGCCGCGCCTACACCTATCAGGTCGCGGGGCAGATGGACCTCGCCAAGCCCGGGCAGCGTCTCGACACCGACGGCGTGAAGCTCTTCTGCGCCACGATGGGCAAGAACGTCGCCGACCGCGCCATCCAGGTGCTCGGCGGCTACGGCTACACGGGCGAGTACCGCGTCGAGCGCCTCTGGCGCGACGCGAAGCTGCTCGAGATCGGTGGCGGCACCGTCGAGGCGCACCAGAAGAACATGACGCGCGACCTCGCGCGCCTCACCAAGCTCCGCTGAGCGAGGCGCGGTCGCCACGCGGATGGCGGGTGTGACCGCCCCGCCGTACGGGCCTCACTCCTCCATGTCGAAGGTGAGCGTGCCGCCCGCCGCGAGCTCGGCGTGGCCGATGCGCGAGCGCGAGAGCGGGGCGTCGTTCCAGCGCGCCTCGCGGACGCGCCAGGCGCGGTCGCTCCCGTCGCGGGCGTCGACGACGAACGTGCCGCCGCTCGGCAGATCGACCTCCGCGTAGGTCACGAGCGGCGACCCGAGCGCGTACCAATCGGCCGCGACCGTGACCGGGTAGACGCCGAGCGCCGCGAAGACGTACCAGGCCGAGAGGGTGCCGGCGTCGTCGTTGCCGGGCAGGCCGTCCGGGGTGTCGTCGTAGTAGGTCCGCGAGACCCAGCGACCCCATCGCCAGGTGCCCTCGGGCTCGTCGAGCGCGGCGTAGATGAAGGGCGCGTGGATGTCGGGCTCGTTGCCGTGCCAGTACCACTGGTTCGGGAAGACCGTGCTCGTGTTCCGCGTCGACTCTTGGAAGAAGCGATCGAGGCGCGGGAAGAAGTCGTCCCCGAGCACGTCCGCGAGCCCCTCGAGATCGTGGGGGACGAAGAAGAGGTACTGCCACGCGTTGCCCTCCGCGTAGAAGTCTTCCCAGCGGTTCGTGCTCGACTCGGGGAAGCTTCCGTCGACGTTGCGGCCGAGCAGGAACCCGCGGTCGGCGTCCCAGAGGTTCCTCCAATACCCGGCGCGCTCGTCGTAGCTGTCGCGGAGGGCGTCTTCGCCGAGGTGCTCGGCGAGGCGCGCGAGCGCGAAGTCCGCGTACGCCATCTCGAGCGTCCAGCTCGCGCTCGCGCCAGCCTCCTCGATTCCCACCCAGCCGCGGGAGAGGTACCCCGTGATGCCGGCCCGCCCGCCGAAGGGCGCGCCGGGCGGCGTGGGGCCATCGGCGGTGACCCGCAGGCGCTCGAGCGCGTCGGCGTAATCGATACCCTGCACGCCTTTCACCGCAGCGTCGGCGACCTGCAGCGCCGCGCCGTCGCCGACCATTCCGCCCGTGTAGTTGGTGCCCAAGGGCCATCGAGGGACGTAGCCCCCGTCGTGGCCCATCTGCACGAGTGAGAGGACCATGTCGCGCTGGAGCTCGGGGAAGAGCCACGAGAGCAGCGGAACCTGCGTCCGGTAGGTGTCCCAGAGCGAGTGGTCGGTCGAGTAGCGGAAAGCGGGCGAGCCCTCTCCGTCGAGTGGGACCTGGTGGACCTCGTGGTCGAGCCCGCGGTAGCGCCCGTCGACATCCATCGCGAGCGTCGGCATGAGCAGCGAGCGGTAGAGCGCAGAGTAGAAGACGCGCAGCTCTTCGTCGCTGCGGGCGCTGATGCGCACTCGCGAGAGGTGCGACTCCCACGCCTCCACCGTGCTGGCGCGGACGTCATCGAAGGGCGCGAGCTGCGCCTCCAGGTTGGCGCGCGCTCCGTCGAGGTCGGTGAAGGAGAGCGCGACGGCGACCTCGACGTGCGTGTCGTCGAAGCGGAAGTACGCGCCGCTGGTCGTCCCCTCGACGTGGTCACCCTCACGCGTGGCCCCGTCGACGAAGACTCCGTGCGAAGCGAAGGGCGAGTCGAAGCGCGCGACGAAGTAGAGCCGCACGCCGCCCCGGCGGCGCGCGTAACCACCGCCGCCGAGGACGGAGCCCCACACCTCCTGCGCGTCGGGGTCGATGGTCAGCTCGGCCTCGAGGATCTGCACCTGATCGAGGCGATGCCCGAGATCGAGGATGACCGTCGGGTCGGTCTCGGTCGGGAAGGTGTAGCGATGGAAGGCGACGTGATCGCTGGCCGTGATCTCCGCGCGGATCCCGTCGTCCATCGTCACGTCGTAGAGCCCGACCTCGACCGTCTCGTTCTCGTGCGCGTAGGCCTGTCGGTAGCCGTCCTGGTGTGTCTTGGTGTTCGTCATGCCGTCCGTGGGCATCAGGGCGATCAGGCCGTACTCGGGGATGCCCATGCCGTGCGCGCGGATCTGGCTGAACCCCATGATGAGCGGGTCGGGGTAGTAGTAGCCGGCGCAATGGCTGAAGCCGGGAGCGCCGTCGTGTTGGGTGGTGTCGGGGGCCGGGCGGACGAGGCCGAAGGGCGTCTGCGGCGCAGGAGAGACGCTCCCGACGCCGAAGCCGAGGCCGCCGGTGCCGATCAGCGGGTCGACCCACTGGACGTAGGGCGCCGTCGCTGGGCGGCTCGGTCCGGGCTCGGGCCCCGCGTCCATCCCGGCGTCGACGACGGAGGCGTCGTCGCTCGCGTCGCTGCCCGCGTCGGTCGCCGGGGCGTCGTCATCGCCGCACGCCGCGAGCGCGAGGGCCAACCCGAAGAAGATCGTCGTACGCACGGCGCGAAGTATGCACAACGACGCGAAGGATGAGGAGAGACGTCGCGCCCCGCGCGCCGCGTGAAAGAACGCGAGCGCGCCTCGGTTTCGAGATTCTCGTTCGCGCGCGGCCGGCAGGTTCGGTCACAGGTCGTTTCGTCGCGCGTCGCGTCGCGTCGCGCCGTCGCGCGTCGCCCCGGTCGCGCGTCGCCTCGGTTGCGCGTCGCCCCAGTCGCGCGTCGCCTCAGTCGCGCGTCGCCTCAGTCGCACATCGGCATGACCTCGATCGGGCGAGCCTCGCCCCATCGGATCGGCCGACCCTCGCGGAAGCGCATGGCCACGCTGACGGCGTTGCACTCGAGGTCGGAGAGATCTTCGCTGGCCGAGGCGCGCACGTCCGCCGAGCGCTCGAAGAGGGCGATCGCCCCCATGCGCGCGATGATGTCCGTGGGGGTCATGCACGGGACGAGCGTATCCACGGCTTCGCGAGCGTCCGAGAGCGGCCAGCGGCCGAAGACGACGAAGTCTCGCACCCCCGTGTCGTCGATCTGGGCCACGAAGCGCGCGTCGCGCACGGCGACCATCAGCCGGACGCCTTCGGCGATGAGCTCGAAGGGGATTCCGTCGGGGAGGTCCGCCACGAGGAGCCCGCCAGACACGTAAGCGTCGAGGTCACGCGCGAGCGGGACCCCGGAGCTGTTGAAGAAGCCCTCGGCGGGATCGAGTGTCGGTGGGGTCTCCCAGTCGAGCGGGCGGGGGTCGCTCGTCCCAGCGGCGACGGCGAGGGTGACGGCGACGACGTCGTCGTCGGGGAGGCCGTTCCAACCCTCGATTCGCAGCATGGGCGCGCCCGTCCCGCTCTCACGCAGGGTGCGCTCGAAGTCGTCCCTGAAGCTCGGCGCGGCGACCTCGAGGCCCTCGATCAGGATCAGGCCGAAGGCGTTGTCGGTGCCGCCCGCCGTGGAGTCGAGGACGTTGCCGCGCGAGTTCGTGCAGCTCGTCGGCGCGCCGACGGAGGTCGTGCAGTGGCCGTCCAGGTCGTAGCCGACCGAGGCCGAGAAGTCCGCGTCGACGAAGGCGACCTCGATCGCGCCGTGCTCGCCGGGCTCGACACAGCGCGGGCGCGGCGGCGGGCGGTCGAGCACGCATCCCTCGGGGATGCCCGTGAGGTCTTGTGGCACCGCGCAGCCATCCGTCGCGGCGTCGCGCGGGCCGCCGTCGACGCCCGGACCCGGCCCCGCGTCCACGCCGCCGTCGCGCTCGTAGACGATGAGCGCGTCAGTGCAGCCGCTCAGAACCGCCGTTGCCAGGAGCAGCCGCCGAAACCACATGCGATCGTCCGTTCGTCGTCCTCTTGGCCCCACGTGAGCCGAAGGATACCCGCGGTGAGCATCGTCAGCCCAGCCGCCGCGAGCAGAATCGTCGTGGCCCCCGCCGCGCGGCTCTGTCGCTGCAGGACGTCCAGGTTCAGGCAGCTCGCCCCGGCCATCGCGTTCGCCGTCACACATCGGTCGGTCTCCACCCGTCGCCCTCGCCACCAGACGGCCCCCGCGATGGTCGAGAGCAGCAGGGCCCCGCCCGAGATCAGCAGCGCCGCCTCCAGCGTGCGGGGGCGCGGCGGCGGCGGGTCGAGCGGGACGTCCTCGCGGGGGGGGTCGTGGGTCAGCGCGATGGGGGTCGGCGTCATGGTCAGCCGGAGCTCGTCGTCCTCGCCGCCGCGCACGGTGAGGCGACGCTCGAGCGGTTCGTGACCCGGGGCGCGCGCGGCGAGGGCGTACTCCCCCACGCCGAGCAGCAGGCTGCCGTCGGGCTCGGGCTCGACGGGGCGCAGGTCGATCGTGAGCTCTGCGTCGGCAGGGTCGAGCGCGATCCGAAAGCGCCCGAGGAACGTCCGCGTCCGCGAGAGCAGCTCCTCCGCCTCGCGGCGTTGCCGGGGCGTGAGCGCGCGGCGGGTCTCGTCGAGGGCCGCCTGGAGGTGCCGCAACGCGAGCGCGTACTCGCGCAGCTCGAAGGAGGCGAGGGCGGCACCTCGCAGCAAGCGCGCCGACGGCTCCGCCTCGTGGGCGCGCAGGAAGAGCGCCCGGGCCTCGGCGTAATTGCCACGATCGAACTCGCTGACGGCGTCTCGCGTGAGCTGCCGAGCCACGCCTCGTTGCGCCTGAACGGTCGCGGGCGAGAGCAGGGCCGCCATCAGCGCGAGGGCGGGGAGGACACGCATCGGCGCACATCATCGGCGCGGAAGGGGGCCAAGCTCAAGGGGGCTCATCCTGGCAAGCGGGGTCGGTCGGCCCACGTCGCGTCGCTCGAGCGGACCGAGAGCCGCACGCTCAGCGGCCTGCCCAGTAGTCCGGCAACGCGAGCGCGAGCTTCGAGATGCGCGCGCGCCCGAAGACCGCCGCATCGTCGAGGAGGTCGTGGCAGGTGTCGTTGATGTGCCGCAGCCGCACGACGCGCCGCACCGGTGAGAGCTCACAGAGCGCGAAGCTCTCCATGTCGTGGTGCGGGCTCGGTACGGCGTGGACGAATTCGCAGGTGGCGCCGTAGTCGAGCTGGTCGGCGTTGCGGAGGCATTGGTCTCCGAGCGGCACCCGCTGGTCGTCGACGACGTTGATCGACCTCTGGTTGAAGACCCGGCTGTTCCCCGAGTCGTTGCGCCCCGTCCAGACCACCCGGTACGTGCTGCCCCAGTGCAACGCGCTGATCGTGCGCAGATCGTACCCGCTGCGCGCGGCCGTCTGAGGTGGGCTCGTCGCGATGGAGCCGGTCCACGGGTCGATGTTCGCGGCCGCGAAGGAGGTGGCCTTGAGCGCGCGGACCTGCCTGGGATCGTAGGGGTTCATCGTGATCGACGTGATCCCGAGCCCGCCGGGGAACGTGCCGTTCGTCCGCCATGTGTCGGTCGTGCGACCATCGACGGTGTCGAGCGCGCGGACTTCGATGATGTCGGTTCCTCCCGTGCGGAGCGTCGCGACCCCGACGCGCGGCTCGCCGCCTGGGGTTCGGAGCGCGAAGACGTCGCGAGGGAGGCCCGCCCCCGGCTCACGCCAGCGGACGGTGTCGGTGTCGGCGTCGATCGCCACGGCGGCGCCGCTCTGCTCGACCGCGACGACGAGGTTCGGAGGGACGAAGCCGACCGCGAAGGGCACCTCCAGCGTGTCTTCGGCGCGCAGGGCCGCGCACACGCAGCTCTGGTCGTTGCTCTCGAGCGACCACCGCAGGATCTGACCGGGGCAATCGTTCGGAGGGAGCGCCTCGACGCTCGCGAGGAGCCACGGGAGCGGGCACCCGTCCACGCAGGTGGGGGTGGGGCTGCACGTGTCCGCGCCGCCGTCGCGCCCGCCGTCCGGGTCGCCGCCGTCGGTTCCGGGGGGTGCGTCGACGCGCGGGTCGGCGTCCGCCACGCCGCCGTCTCGCCCCTCGCCTTCGACCGAGAAGCGACCGAGATCCGGCAGGCAGCCGAGGGTCAGCGCGAGCGCGATGGGAAGCGCACGGCGCGCGATGCGAGCGCCCCCAACCCGAAGGTCGTTCCGGGTTGCCGTGGATGATCGGCGCGGAGGTCGTTCGCCGCGCAGGCGTTGGACAGGCCGAAGCCCATTCGAGGAGGTCGGCGAGCGAGATCCGCGCCCTTGGCCGCGGATACCCGGAACGACCTTCGGGTTGGGGGCACGTGTCGGGTGGGTCCGCATCAGAATGCTCGTGGGGAGGGGAGCTCGTCGAAGGCGTCGGCGTCGCGGGGGGCGTCGAAGCGCGCGCGGAGGGTGGCGAAGGCGCCGCCCTCGACCGGCGCGACCGCGACCCCGACGCGCCGCGCGCGTGGGCGCAGCAGGTCGACGATCGCGAGCGCGACGCCGAGGGTCACGATCGTCGCGCCCCCGACGTAGAAGCCGATCGCGCGGCCGCGATCGCGCTCCGCCTCCGCGAGCAACGCCGCGTCCGGGGAGCCCGCGGGGAGGGTGACGGGCCCGTCGCCCGGGTGGCGCGCGTCGAGCGTGGCGGCCGCGTCGCTCGCGCGCCCCGCGAAGACGGCGCCGACGATGAGCGCGACCCCGCCGACCGCGGCCGTGACCCCGCCGGCGAAGAGCAAGCCGTGGCCGGGGGACGACTCCTCCGGACCGCTCGTGATCACGACGTGGGTGGTGGTGGCTGGGGTCTCGTCCGCGAAGGGGTTGTGCATGGGGACGACGGGGGCTGGCGGCGCGGGCTCCCCAGCGGCGCGCTGCTCCGCGCGGAGCGCGTGCGCACGCTCGCGGGCGTGATCGACGAAGCGGCCCGTGTCGTCCTCCGCGGCGCAGCGCTCGTAGGTCGAGGCGGCGTGCTCGACGTGGTCTCCCCACTCCTCGTAGGTCAGCGCGAGGTTACACAGGGTCGCGGCGCGAGGCTCGGCGTCGTAGCTTCGTCGGAAGGCGCGCGCGGCGTCCTCGTGCCGCCCCTCTCGGAGCGCCTCGACGCCCGCGCGGAAGAGCTCCCGGCCCTCGCCCGCCTCGTCTTGTGCGTGCGCACCACCCGCCAGCGCAGGCCCGAGGAGGGCGACCAAGAGGGCGAGGGATCTGCTCATTCGGGGTCCTCGATGATGCCGCCGCGCCAACCTTGCGGGCGTCCCTCCTGCATACGCGGCGGCGCGGGCGCATCTTCCGTCGTGGGCGCGACGGGAGCGCGGTCGTCGCGCGGGCGTGGCGTGCTCGCCATCGCCGAGCTCGTGCGAGGGGCGCTGGTCCTGGGGGTGCTCGGCGTCGCGCCGGCACGCTCCGCCGTGTCGTCGGGGCCTCCGGGACGAGGTGGGTCTTCGGTTGGGAGCGTCCCTCCAGCGCGCGCGGCGTCGGCTCCCACGGCGTCGTTTCGCACGGCGTCGTTTCGCGCGGCGTCGTTTCGCGCGGCGTCGGTTCGCGCGGCGTCGGTACCCCCCACGGCGTCGGTACCCACGGCTCCCACCGCGTCGACCCCGATGGGGGCCGGCGCGGCGACGAGGCTCGCGGGCTCGATCAGCGGCGGCGGGGTCGCCATCTCCACGTTCGCTGGCGGCGGTGCCCATGCGTCGAGGGCCCATTTGATGCCGAGCCCTGCCAGGGCGGCGGCGGCGAGCGCGACGCCGACCCACAGACCCCACCGCGGCCGCGCGGGGATCGTCACCGCGCTCGTGCTGCTCGTCCGCGTCGCCGGATCCGTCGACTCGCCGACGGAGAGCGACGTCCGCGCGGGATCGGGCGTGGTGGTGAACGGCGACGTGGTCGCCGAGGGCGGCGCCGCGTCGAGCGCGCTCGCGCGCGTGGGGAGCAGGGCGCGCGCGCTCGACAGGGACTCGGCGAGCGCGCCGAGGCGCTCGGCGACGACGCGCGCGCTCGCGGGGCGACCGCCGGGATCCTTCTCGAGCAAGCGACGCAGCAGCGCGTCGAGATCGGCGGGGAGCCCCGAGACGCGCGGGGGCGGCGCGGTGAGGATCGCGTGCATCAACGCGGCGGTGCTCGGCGCCTCGAAGGGGAGCCGGCCCGTGAGCATCTCGTGCAGGACGACGCCGACCGACCAGAGGTCGGCGGCCGGCGACGGTCGCGCGCCAGCGAATTGCTCGGGCGCGATGTAGGGGAGCGAGCCGAGGACCTGCTGCGACTGCGTGATGCGCGTGAGGAAGGCGTCGTCGATGCTCGCCGCGAGGCCGAAGTCGATGAGCTTGACCGCGACCGGACCCGTCGCCGGCAGCCCAATGTTCGAGGGCTTGAGATCGCGGTGCACGAGGCTCGCGTCGTGCACGTCCGCGACCGCCTCGCAGAGCGCGGCGCCGAGGCGCGCGACCTCGGCGACGGGCAGCGCGCCCTCGCGGATGATGCGGTCTTCGAGGGACTCGCCGTCGACGAGCTCCATCACGTACCAAGGCCCGAGCGTGTCATCGACGCCGAAGTCGGTGACCTGGGCCACCCGCGCCGAGCGCACGAGCGCGAGCGCGCGCGCCTCTCGTCGGAAGCGCTGCTCGATCTCCTCGCCGCGCTGGCCGAGCCGCAGAAGCTTCAGCGCGAAGGGCCGCCCGAGGTCGACGTGCTCGACCTCGACCACCGCGCCCATGCCGCCAGCGCCGAGCTCGCGGACGACGCGGTAGCGACCTGCGATGATGGTGCCCTGGAGGGCGCTCGCGCTCGTGCCCATGCCTGCTTGCCCAATGACCCCCGCCTCACCCGAAACCTTGGCGAGCGCGGCCCGTCGACCACGCGACGGGCCGGCACGATAGTACACGGGGTCGGCGGGCGCCCGTGCCCGGTCCCTTCCGGACCTCGCGACCTCGGGACCGGCTTCGTCTCGTCTACGGGCCGCAGGTTCGTGGCTGCTGCGCCCCGTGGCCGTCGCGCCCCGTTGGCCGTTGCGCCGTGGCCGTCGCGCCCGCGGCCCGTCGCGCCCCGTGGCCGTCTCGCCCCTTGGCCGTCGCGCCCCTTGGCCGTCGCGCCCCGTGGCCGTCGCGCCCCGTGGCCGTCGCGCCCGTAGGACCACCGAGCCTCGGCGTCTCACCGGGCTCGAGGGCTTTTCGAGGGCGTCTTCGCGTCCTCGAGGGAGCTCGCGATCAGAGCAGGCGCTTGGCCTCTTCCACCACGCGCGCGGCGGTGATGCCGAGCTTCTCGTAGAGCTCCTCGGCGGGCGCCGACGCGCCGAAGCGGTCGAGCGTCACGTAGCCGCCATCGCCGATCCAGCGCTCCCAGCCGAAGCGCGCCGCGGCCTCGACTACGACGCGTGCGCGGACGGCGGGCGGGAAGACCTCGTCGCGGTAGGCCTTCGGCTGCGCCGCGAAGAGCTCCCAGCTCGGCATGCTCACGACGCGCGCGCGGACGCCCTCGGCCGCGAGCGTCGCGGCGGCCTCGAGCGCGAGGTGCACCTCGCTGCCCGTGCCCACGAGGATGACCTGCGGATCCTCCGCGTCCTTCAGCACGTAGGCGCCGCGGTGCACGCCCTCGGCCGCGCCGTGGGTCGTGCGGTCGAGCGTGGGCACGTCCTGGCGCGTCAGCACGAGCGCCGCGGGCCCCGCGCAGCGCATCGCCGCGATCCACGCCTCGCGCGTCTCGTTCGCGTCTGCGGGGCGCAGCACGGTGAAGCCCGGGATCGCGCGCAGCGAAGCGAGCGTCTCGATGGGCTGGTGCGTCGGGCCATCCTCGCCGAGGCCGATCGAGTCGTGGGTGAGCACGTAGCGGGTCGGCAGGCCCATCAGCGCCGCGAGCCGTAGGGCAGGGCGCATGTAGTCCGCGAAGACGAGGAAGGTCGCGCCGAAGGGCACGACGCCGCCGTGCAGCGCCATGCCGTTCATCGCCGAGGCCATGCCGTGCTCGCGGATGCCCCAGAAGACCGTGCGCGGCGCGCCGGTCTGATCGGCGCGGAAGTCAGCGCCTGCGATCTTCGTCTTGTTCGAGCCCGTGAGGTCGGCCGAGCCGCCGACGAAGAACGGGACCTTCTCGGCCAGCGCCGCGATGAGCTTGCCGCTCGTGTTGCGCGTCGCGGTGCCCTTGGCGTCCGCCGGGAAGCTCGCCAGCGCGTCTTCCCAGCCCTGCGGCAGGCGGCCCGAGAGGGCCTCGTCGAGCGCGGCGGCGTCCGCCGGCGACTTCGCGGCCCACGCCTCGCGCTTGGCCTCCCACGCGGCGCGCGCCTCGGCCCCGCGCTGCATGACGGCCTGCGTTGCCGCGGCGAGCTCGGCGGGCACGACGAAGGCCTCATCGGGCCAGCCCATCGCCGCCTTCGTCGCCGAGATCTCGGCCGCGCCGAGCGGCGCGCCGTGCGCGTCGGGCGTGTCCTGCTTGTTCGGCGCGGGCCAGCCGATGATCGTCTTGACGCGGATCAGGCTCGGGCGGGGATCCGCCTTGGCGGCGAGCGCGGCGGCGCGGAGCGCGGCGAGGTCGTTGCCGTCGGCGACGAACTGCACGTGCCAACCCTGCGCGGCGAAGCGCGCGTCGACGTCCTCGCTGAGCGCGAGGCTCGCGCGGCCGTCGATCGTGATGTCGTTGTCGTCGTAGAAGACGATGAGCTGGCCGAGCTTCAGGTGTCCGGCGAGCGAGCAGGCCTCGTACGCCACGCCCTCCATCAGGTCGCCGTCGGAGGCGATCGTCCAGACGTGGTGGTCGAAGAGCTCGGCGCCGAAGCGGCGCTGCAGGTGGCGGGCGGCCATCGCCATGCCCACCGCGTTCGCGATGCCCTGGCCGAGCGGGCCCGTGGTCGTCTCGACGCCGGGGGTGTGGAAGACCTCGGGGTGGCCCGGCGTCTTGCTGTCCCACTGCCGGAAGCGGCGGAGGTCGTCGAGCGAGAGGTCGTAGCCCGTGAGGTGCAGCAGCGAGTACTGCAGCATCGAGGCGTGGCCGCAGCTCAGGACGAAGCGATCGCGACCCGCCCAGTCGGGGGCCTTCGGATCGTGCCGGCGGAGCTCCGAGAAGATGAGCCAGCCGAGGGGCGCGAGCGCCATCGGGGTGCCGGGGTGGCCGCTGTTCGCCGCCTGCACCGCGTCCATCGAGAGCGCACGGATCGTGTCCACCGCCAGCTGATCGAGGTCCTTCGCCATAGGCCGCCCCGTCTAGCAGGCTCGGCAATGCTCGTGTAGCGCTTTCGATCACAGCTCCCTCCAGGTCGGGCGCGGGCTGCTAAGCTCGCCGCCGCATGAACCGGCTCGAACGCCTCCTCGACCTCGTGCACGTGCTCCAGACCTCGCGGCGGCCGGTCTCGCTCGCAGAGCTGAAGGACCGCTTCGACGACTACGCCGAGGGCTCGGACGAGGCGGTCCGCCGCAAATTCGAGCGCGACAAGGCCGAGCTCGCCCGCATCGGGATCGTGCTCCGCTACGACGGTGACGAGGACGATCCGGGCTATTGGGTCGACACCGAGGCGACTTACTTGCCGGCGCTCCAGATGAGCGACGCCGAGCACGGCCTGCTCGCGACCGCGGCGCGGGCGGCGCTCGCGGACCCAGGCTTCCCGCATCGGGCCGCCCTCCGCCTCGCGCTGGCGAAGCTCGGCGCCCGAGCCGACGGCGAGGCGGCCGCCGTGCAGATCGGCCTCGGCGTGAGCGACGCGCCAGCCGGCGCCGCCATCGTGGAGAGCCTCAGCGGCGCGCTCGCGTCGCGAAAGCGCGTCACGATGCGCTACCAGAAGGCGGGCGGCGACGCGCCGACCGAGCGCGAGGTGGATCCCTACGGCGTCTTCTTGAAGCGCGGCGCCTGGTACCTCGTCGGTCACGACCACCGCTCGGACGAGGTGCGGATGTTCCGCGTGAGCCGGATGAGCGACGTCGCCCAGAACCCGAAGCGGCCGGGCACCCCCGACTACGAGGTGCCGACCGACTTCGACCTCGAGGCCATCATGCAGGACTCGCCCCTCAGCTATCGCGTCCACCCTCCGGTGGAGGTCGCGGTGCGCGTCGACCCCGAAGTCGCCTTCCTCGTCGAGCGCGATTGGGGCGCGCCCGACGACGACGGAGTCGTCCGCTTCGAGACCACCTTCCTCGACTTCGTCCTCGACCAGGTGCTCGCGCTCGGCCCGCGCGCCGAGCTCCTGTCTCCGGAGGAGGGACGGCGCGCGCTCCGCGACGTCTTCGCGTCGATCGTGCGCGCGCACGGGGGCGCGGCGTGAGTCTGGGCGTCGCCCCCGAGAGCAGCCGCCCGTCGCTCCCCGACGAGCTCGCGCGCTTCCTCTTCCTCGTCCCCTACGTCGCGGCCCGACCGAAGGGGGTGCCCCTCGACGAGCTCGCTGCCCACCTGAGCTGCACGCGGGCCGCGCTCATGGCGCTCGTCGAGCGCTGCGCGTTCGTCGGCACGCCGGACGGCGCCCCCGACGAGATGGTCGAGATCTACCTCGAGGGGGATCGCGTCCACGTCGCGCTGCCGCAGCGCTTCGTCCGCCCCCCACGCTTCAGCGTGGAGGAGACGCTCGCGCTCCTGGTCGCGCTCGCGCCGCTGCGGCGCGCGGCCCTGCCGAGCCTCCGCGACGAGGCGCAGCAGCTCTCGGACCGGCTCGTCGCGCTGGCGGGGGAGCGCGCGGCCGCGCTCGCGCCCTTGCTCGAGAGCGTGACGGTCCACGCGGAGGGGAACGAGCGCGCCGAGGTGATGAGGACGCTCGAGGCGGCGGTGCGGGATCGCGCCGCGGTCGACGCCGACTACTACACGGCGACGCGAGACAGCTTCGGCCGCCGCACCCTGCGGCCCGTGGGGCTCTTGCAGGTCCGAGGCGACTGGTATTGCGTCGGCGACGACGGCAAGACCTACAAGGGCGAGCGCTTCCGCAGCGCGACCCGGGTCGTGGGGAGCGAGGCCGCGGCCGGCATGGGAGGCGACGCGAAAAAGCTCGACGCGGCGACGGGACCCGACGCAACGGGGCTCGGCGCGGCTGGAACGAGCCCGGTCGATCTCGACGCGATCCGTGCGCGGCTCGAGCGCGGTGAGCTCGAAGGGGAGCTCGTGCCGGTCCGCGTGCGCGAGCGCGGCGAGGAGCGCGCCTGGCCCGTCGCCTCTCTCGCCGGCATCCGCCGCTGGGTGCGCGCGCGGCGTGGCGGCGCCGAGGTCGTCGGGCCCGAAGAGGCACGCCGAGAGGTGCTGGAGGAGGCGAGCGCGCTCCTGGGCCGCTACTCCTGAGCCGTCGCCCGTCGACCCCGAGTCTCCCTTTCGTCAGCCGCCGCGTCGTCGATCCCCCCTTGCCAACGGAGGCAAAGGGGACGACAAGCGCGCCATGGCAGCCATCACCCTCAAGGGAAATACCATCCACACCAGCGGCGAGCTCCCGAAGGTCGGCGCGAAGGCGCCCGGCTTCACGCTCGTGGACCGCGGCCTCGCGGAGAAGACCCTCGCGGACTTCGCGGGCAAGAAGAAGGTCCTGACGATCAACCCGAGCTACGACACGGGCGTCTGCCAGGCGGCCGGGCGCGCCTTCAACGCAAAGGCGGGCGACGCGGACGCGGTCGTGCTGCTCATCAGCGGCGACCTCCCCTTCGCGCAGAAGCGCTTCTGCGAGGCGGAGGGGCTCGAGCAGGTCGTTCCGCTCTCGAGCTTCCGCTCGTCGTTCGGCGCCGACTGGGGCGTCGAGATCGTCGACGGTCCGCTGAAGGGCCTGACGGCGCGCGCGGTGGTCGTGCTCTCGGAGGACGACACCGTGCTCTATGCCGAGCTCGTCCCCGAGATCGCCCAGGAGCCGAGCTACGACGCCGCGCTCGCGTCCCTGAAGGGCTGAGCGAGCCGCGCCCGGCGCGTCGGTGTCGAGGCCGGCGCGTCGAGCGCGTCGATCAGGCGGCGCTGAGGCCGGTCCAGGCCTCGCTGCGTCGCCACAGCTCTTCGGCGAGCGCCTCGTCGCGCGCGACCGACGAGGGCTCGCGCGGCTTGCACAGATCGTAGTAGAGGCCCGACTCGCTCGCGACCTCCGGCGAGGTCGCGCAGTGCAGCTGCGTCTTCGCGCCCTCTTCGTTGGTGATCATCCAGAGGCGCATGATCGGGCGGATGGGCCAGGGCACCGAGCGCCAGATGTCGCTCGCGACCACGCCCGGATGCAGCGCGTAGGTGGTCACGCCCGAGCCCGCGAGGCGCCTCGCGTGCGCGCGTGTGAAGAGCACGTTGCAGAGCTTGCTGACGCTGTACTCCGGGTAGGCCGTGATCGTGCGCGTCGGGCGGCGCAGGGCGTCCCAGTCGATGCCCCTCGCGCGCGTGTGCGCGCGAGACGCGACGTTCACGATGCGGGCGCCGCCGGCCTGCTGCGCGGTCGCGCGCAGGCGATCCTCGAGGAGGCGCGTGAAGAGGAAGGGGCCGAGGTGGTTGACCCCGAACGAGAGCTCGAAGCCATCGCTCGTCTGACCGCGTTGACCGGCGAGCCCCGCGTTGTTCACGAGGAGGTGGAGCGGCAGCCCGCGCGAGAGGAACGATTCTGCGCTCTTTCGGACCGCGTCGAGCGAGCCGAGGTCGAGCGGGAGGATCTCGAGCTGCGCGTCGGGCACCTCCGCGCGGATGCGCGCGACGGCCGCTTCCGCGCGCTCGAGGCTGCGGCACGCGAGCCAAACCTGGCGCCCCGAGCGCGCGAGCTCCTTCGCCGTGACCTCACCGATGCCCGTATTCGAGCCCGTCACGATCGCGACGTGGTCGGATGATTCCGTGCTCATCGTAGTTTTCCTTCGTGATCTTTTGTCAGCGGCGTCGGGAAGTGAATGACAGCGGTGGGGTCGAACGTCTCATACTCTCGTTACGTGCAGAATCGCGCTCGCACACCCCGACGCCCGCGCGGCCGATCATCTACGGCAACGCGAGACGGAGTTCACGGGGGTACGAGTCGAGCTCGCCGAGAGGAGCACCCATGAAGAACAGCCACGCCCTTCGCACCGTACTCGCGCTCTTGCTAGCGATCGCGCTCGGCTGCGGTGGCGCCGAGGAGACGCCGGCCGCCGAACGCGCGGCGGAGGCCCTCGCCGCCGTCGGCGCCTCGCCCACGACCGCGACCGCGTCGCTCGTGCCGCGCATCGGCGGCCAGATCCGCGCGACCGCTACGGGCGGCTTCGCGGTCGAGGTCTTGCCGCTCCGCGACGGCACCGTGCAGGCGGTCGTCGTGGACCCGACTGGCAACCTCGTCTCGAACATCCCCGAGATCCAGGCCCAGGTGCAGACCGCGACCGGGCCCCAATCCGTCGTCCTCCGCTTCGACGCCGAGCTCGGTCGCTACGTCGGCGTCGTCCCTGACGTCGAGCTCGCCAAGTCGACGTCGGTCGAGGTCTCGTTCGCGAAGGATGGGCAGCAGCTCACGACGAGCTTCGAGAAGGTCGCGGCGGCGCCGGCCTTCGCGTCTCATGGCGGGACCCTGGTCGTCGCTGGCGACATGACGGCCGAGATCCTCGCGAAGCCGAACGAGGTCACCGCTTGGGTCGACGCCCCCGAGGGCAGCATCACGGGTCCGGAGGCGACGATCAGCGTCGTCGTGCCGGTCGAGGGGGGCGGGACGAGCCCCGTCGAGCTCGCGTGGGACGCGGAGCTCTCGGCCTATGTCGGACGGCCGACCGTGACGATCGTGCCCGGCCCGCTCGCCTTCACGGTCGAGCGCCGCGGCGTTCGGCACCAGACGCGCGTCGCGTCCTTCGGCGTCGTGCGACCGCCCGCCCACCAAGGCGAGGTCGTCGTGGCGGGCGACTACAGCGTCGAGGTCGTCCCCGAGGGCGACGGTCAGCTCAAGGCGTACGTCATCGACGCCGCGGGCGCCCCGGCCGCTGGCGCGACCGTCAACGTCGTGGTCGGCGTCGAGCGCCGCCCGGTGGTGCTCGTCTGGAACCCCGAGGTCCGCGCGTACGTCGGCGCCGTCGAGCCGACGGTGAACGTCTCGGCCGCGCCGATCGGCGTCTCGGTCGTCCACCGCGGGCGGCGGGTCCGCGGCGGCGTGCACGTCGCCCACGCGCCGCGCCTGCGCGGCTGGCACGAGCGCCGCGCGGTCGTTCAGGTCGGCGGCCCCGCGGTCGAGGTGCGGCCGGGGCGGATCGATCCCGGGCCTGCAGCAGCGGGCGTCGTCGTGCGAGGCCCCGGCGGTGACGTGCGGGTCGTCGGTCCCGGTGTGCGCGTGACGGGGCCGCAGGTGCGCGTCGAAGGTCCGGGGGCGAGCGTGATGGTGCACATGCCCGGCGGTGGCGTGGACGTGCGCGGGCCCGGCGTGCGCGTCCGCGGCGGCGGCGGCGGCGCGACGGTGCGCGTCCCGGCACCCCCGCCTCCGCCGAGCCCGATGGGCGGCGTGAGCGTGATGGTCGGCGGCGGCGCGAGCGCAATGGGCGGCGGCGCGAGCGTCATGGGCGGCGCGAGCGTCATGGTTCGCGTGAACTGAGCGTTCAGCACCTCTGACGCGCAGTCCGCGGACTGCGCGTTCGGAGGTGCGTGCGCGTTCGGACCGCGCGTTCGGACGTCCGGGGAGGCACTGCTATCTTGGAGCTCGTCCCGAGGGACGCCTCTGCTCGGCTCCGAGAGCAGAGGAGCCTGGCTGACGGACGCAGCGCAGCTCGTCGAGAGATTCGCGGACGACACGCAACTGGCGCGCGCGACGGACGAGACGCTCGCCATGCGACAGACCCCGCCTCCCCCCGGAAGAGATCACCGACCCTGGACATCGACGCCCGCGGACGTTTCGCCCTTCTCGCGGCCCGAGCTCGGAGGTCGCGATCCGGCGAGACCATCGCTGATCAAGCTCGCGGCCGTCTGGGTGGGGGCCATGGTGCTCCTCGCCGTCATCGGCCTCGCCATCACCGTGCTCACTCGTGCGAGCGGGCGTCACGCCGAGGTGCCGCCGACCCCGCTTCAGGCTGCGCCCGCCCTGCCCGTCGCGCCGACACCCGAGCGCGACCCAGTGCCGGCTCTTCAGGCCTCGAAGCCACACGAGCCTGCCCTGGACCCGAGGGGGGACGGCGACGACAGCGGAGCCTTCAGCGTCCGCGTCGACCTGGATGCCCCCGAAATTCGAGGCCATTTGTCGACCGAGGCCGTCCACAGGGTCCTCCGTCGGCACTCCAACGAGGTGCGATACTGTTACGAGCGCGAGTTGCGCGGCAGCCCCGAGCTCGCGGGCGACGTGCGCATCCGG
>JAHBWH010000142.1 GCA_019637115.1 Myxococcales bacterium
AACCCGTACCCAGTACCGATTCCTTCCTCGGCTCGAACCGATCAAACCCTCTGCAACGAGGTACTAGCGCAGGGCGCGCGCGGTACTAGCGCAGGGCGCGCGCTGCCCCAAGACTCCGCGCGATGCGCTTCGACGACGGCCTCTTGCAGCTCGGTCGCCCGCTCCCTCCCCTCGATCCGAGCGCCCTCCCCGGCGCTGGGCGGCCCGACTGGGTGCAGGCGGACCCTCGCTTCATCGAGCGCGCGCTCGCGCGCGCAAACGCGCGCTCGGGTGGAGGCTGGGTCGTCGTGGACGCGAGCGCGAACGTCACGGCCGCCCCTCGGCGCGTCCGACGGGCGGGCCGCGACTGGGTGGTGTGGCGGACCGACGCCGGCCCACACCTCGCGCCCGACGCCTGCCCTCACATGGGCGCGCCGCTCCACGACGCGAAGGTGGAGGACCGTTGCCTCGTCTGTCCGTGGCATGGCCTGCGCCTCGGCCCCGCGGGGCGTGGCGATTGGCGACCCGCACCGACCTTCGACGATGGCTGGCTGGTGTGGGCTCGCCTGCTCGACGACGAGGCGCCGACCGACGCTCCGACGCTGCCTCGGCGGCCCGAGGGGGCCATCGGAGGGGTCATCGGCATGGAGGCCCGCTGCGAGGCCGAGGACGTCATCGCCAATCGCCTCGACCCTTGGCACGGCGCGCACTTCCACCCGCACAGCTTCGCGCGCCTCGAGCTGCTCGAGGTCGACGAGGACGTCCTCCGCTTGCGCGTGAGCTACCGCGTCGTGGGCCGGGTCTGCGTGGAGGTCGACGCCACCTTCCACGCGCCGACGCGTCGCTCGATCGTGATGACGATCGTCGACGGTGACGGCGTCGGGAGCGTGGTCGAGACCCACGCGAGCCCCGTGGACTCGGCGGGTCCGCGCACCGCCGTCGTGGAGGCGACGCTGGCCACGAGCGACCGCCGGGGCTTCGGCCTCGTCCGCCAGCTCGCGCCGCTCGCGCGCCCGCTGATCGAGGCCCGCGCGCGCAAGCTCTGGATCGAGGATTGCGCTTACGCAGAGCGGCGTTACGCGCTGCGCGTGGGTCGCAGCCCCACCTGAAGCGCGCGCGGACGCGGACCCGGACACGGACGGCCCCGGACGCGGACCTGGACCCGGACAAGGAACCAAGCACGGTCGCGGCGCACCCACGTGGAGCGAAGTCATCGGGTCGCGACCCCGCCTCGGAGAGGCGCCGCGAACGCGACTCCAACCGAGGCTCAGCGCGCTCGACGGCGGCGCGGCGCGGCCTCGGGGCGACGCACCACGTAGAACGTCACCTCGTAGGCGAAGCCCGCCTCGATCTCGTCGCCCTGGTTGACGAAAGGCAGGAAGTCCGGGGCCGCGAGCTCGGCGGCGAGGTCGTAGTTGCCCTCGCAGAGCTCCACGATCGCCTCCGCGTGCGGCGCGAGCGCAGAGGTGCGGGGGCAGGGCCCCGCGAACCAGACGACGAGGCCGTGGTCGGTGGCGTTGCGGATCGTCACCGTCGGCCACTCATCGCGTGGGGCGTCGCCTCGGCGCTCGAGCGGCGGGAGCGCGCCGTGCTCGCGGGCGCGCCGGCTGCCGATCACCTCGTCCGCGAGACGCTGCGCCTCGTCCTGAGAGAAGTCGTCCTCGGCGACCAAGGGCACGATCTCGACGTGCAACGGCTCGAGCTCGACGGGCGTCGTCCCCCCCGCCCGTGGCCCGCAGGCGCCGAGCGCGAGCACGGAGACGACCGCGTGCGACGCGTGGCGAAGCACACGGCGCAGACTCCGGGTCGGCCGGTGGAGCAGGGCTCGCCAGCCTCGGGGTAGAGGACGGCGCCGCAGCGGATCTGGAACTGCCAGACCCCGGCCCACGCCGCGCAGCTCGGCCATCTTCGCGAGCGGCGGCAGCCCCGCAGCTGAGCCGGACGGGGTGACGGTCCCGCGTGACTGGTCGACGCGCGCCGACGCGCTCGCGACGGTCGGCCCCCTCACCGGGCCCTCACGCGCAGACCGCGACCGCCCTCGCAGCGGAGCGTGCCGCGCCACGGGGCGCGCCCCTCGGTCTCGGCGGTCACTCGGTGCTCACCTGGACCGACGAAGATCTCGCGCCCGACGGCCAGCGCCCCATCGACGCGCCACCGAGGGGCGACGTCGACGGCGTCGAAGACCACGCGACACGGCGCGGGCTCCTCGGTGAGCGTGGCGGCCACGGTCTGCAGCGCGTCGGCGAGCGCTCGGTCGCTCGACCCGGCGATCGCGCCCTCGGCGAGCTCGCGCCCCAGGTGGCCGTAGCGCGCCACGCCCTCACGTGGGCCCGTGAGGACGAGGGAGACGACCGTCCCGGCGCCCACCGAGCGTGCGAGCGCGCGCAGGCACGAGGGGTCGGCGGCGCACGCCTCACCGCGTGGTTGGGCGCGGAGCGCCGCGCCTGCGACCTGCGGTGGGATCACGTCGAAGCCGGCGGCTCGCAGCGGCGCGGCGACGAGCTCGTACGCGAACGCCGGGACGAAGGCGTCGAGCGCCGTCGGGGTCGAGACGACCACCAACGCGCGCGGCGGAGCCCCCTCGCGGCGCGGTGACGAGGCGTCGTTGGCTCCCGCGGCTGGAGCGACGGCCTCACGAGTCGGCGGCTGGGCGAGCGCGGCGAACGAGAGGCTCGCCGAGAGCGCGCCGATCCACATCCATCGTGCGTCCACGCGAACGCTCATGGGATCGTTCGGCGGTTTCGCAAGCCCCTGCCGCGAAGATTGGCGCCACGATTGGCGTCACGTCGTCGCCGCGCGCCCCACGGCCTCTGCGCGCACGACCGCCCCCGCGCGCTCGACCGCCCCTGCTCGCTCGACCACTCTCGCGCGCTCGACCACTCCTGCGCGCTCGACCGCCCCCGCGCGCTCGACCGCCCCTGCTCGCTCGACCACCCCCGCGCGCTCGACCGCCCCTGCTCGCTCGACCGCCCCTGCGAGCCCTGCGCTCGACGCCCGGACTGCGGAGCCGGGTCGCTCATCAGCGCACCTCGGCGCGCGCCAAAGACCCCTCGACCTCGTCCAGGCGCCGCAAGAAGCTGCGCACGCTCGTCCGATCGCGGGAGGCGTCGGGGACCGCGCTCCGCAGCGCGCGGACGGCCGCGAGGCCGACCGGATCGCCCGCGGAGCTCGCCACGCGCGCCTCGGTCACGCGGAGGCGCGCGTCCAAGATCGCGTCGACCGAGATCACCGTCGTCGACGCCGCGAGGGACTCCAGCGCGGCCGCCGCCGCGTCGAAGTCGAGCTCGCGCGCGGCGCGATCCTGCGCGGTCCAGTCGGCACGCAGCCGCGGGTGATGACGAAGGTCGCGGAAGCGGAGCCCACGCGCCGCGAGCGTGCCTTCGAACGCGCGCCGCGCGCCCTCGTACCGCGCCTGCGCCTCGCCGCCTGGTTGGGTCGTGACGACACGCGCGCGAGGATCCTCATCATCCGCCCGGAGCGCGCCCCCATCGACGATCGGCCGGCGCTCCAGCGCGAGCGGGACGGGCGCGGCCGCGCGCCGTCCTAGGTCGCCCGCCAGCTCGCTTGGCTCCCCCGACACGACGACCGGTGGAGGTGACGACCACACGCCAAGCAGCGGAGCGCCCACGAGGCCGAGCCCGCCCAACGCCAAGACCGCAACCGAGAGCTGCACGCGGCGCGCGCGACGCGACGAGGAGAGCATCTGCTCGAGCTCGCGGTCCGCCGCCGCGTTGCCCGTGAGCGCCCACGGCGCCTCGGACGTCCGACCGCCAGGCCGCTCGGCGGGAGGCTGCATGTCCACGGTGGGCGCGCTCGGATCGCTCGGCGCGAGAACGAGCGAGAGCGAGGCGGGCGGCGGGAGGTGCACCTCGAGCACCCCGAGGTCCCGGGCGAGCAGCGCGGCCGTCTCGTAGCGATCGTCTGGGCGCTTGGCGAGGAGGCGACCGAGGACACGCTGAAGGTCCGCCTGGACTTCGGCGTCGAGACCGCGCTCGGGCAGCAGCGGCGCGGGGTCTTCGAGGTGCTTGGACACGACCGCTGTCGCCGACTCGCCGATGAAGGGGGGCTCGCCAGCGAGCATCTCGTACAGGATCACGCCCAGGGCGTAGAGGTCCGCGCGGCCGTCTGTGGGCTCGTTGCGGATCTGCTCGGGCGCCATGTACTCGGGGGTGCCCGCGACGAGGCCGCTCTTCGTGAGCCGCGTCGTCGAGTCGCGGCCTTCGTCGAGCACCGCGAGGCCGAAGTCGAGGATGCGCACCTCGAACCCCTCCGTCTTCGCGACCAAGTGGATGTTGCCAGGCTTGAGATCGCGGTGGGTGACGCCGGCGCGGTGCGCCGCCGAGAGCCCTGCCGCCACCGCTCGCGCGATGCCGACCGCGGTGGCAGGATCGAGCGGGCCCATGCCGCCGATGAGGCGCTGCAGCGAGGGCCCCTGCACGAGCTCCATCGCGATGAACGGGTGGTCGCCGCCCGCGTAGTCGAGCACGCGCACGATCCCGGGGTGCGAGAGCGCGGCGAGGCTGCGCGCTTCGCGCGCGAAGCGTTTTACCGAGGCTTGGTCGCGGCTTCGCTCCGCGTAGAGCATCTTCACGGCGACCTTGCGTCCCAAACCGACCTGCTCGGCGAGGTAGACGAAGCCCATACCCCCCGCGCCGAGCGGGCTCAGCAGGCGATACCGCCCGTCGATCTCCCACCCCGTGAGTGGGTCGTCGGCGCCACCGAGGCCGTGCAGCGCCCGGCCGTCGGCCGGGCAGTGCTCGTGAGCCTCGACCCAGACGCGACGGCAATGAGGACAGCAGCGCACCGCAGTGAAAGCATATCACCATCCACCGTGATCGATGTCACGGAATCGGGACTTACGATCGGGGGTGGTGGGATGTGCGCTGATGGACGCCAGCGCGCTCGCCATGGCTCCGCGGTCAGTCTTTGGCCTCGCTCGAGCCGACTCTGGTACCGTCGTGGGCGCATGAGCGACACACTGGAGCTCGCCGAGGTCGAGGCGGCCCTCGCGAAGATTCGCCTCTTCGAGGGCATCGCCCCCGAGGGGCTGCGCGCCATCGCCGCCATCGCGACCGAAGAGGGCCACCGCGGCGGCGAGATCGTCTTCCGAGAGGGCGACGCGGGTGGCGCGCTCTACCTCATCCTCGAGGGCAAGGTCCGCATCAGCCGCGAGGTGAGCGGCATGGGCGAGGAGGCGCTCGCCGTGCTCGGTCCGGGGGACGCGTTCGGCGAGATGGCGCTCGTCGACGACTTCCCGCGCAGCGCCGACGCCCGCGTGCACGAGCGCTGTCGGCTGCTCGTGATCTCCAAGGAAGCGCTCGAGGATCTGCTCTTCCTCAACCGCGATCTGGCCTACGAGATCCTCTGGAATTTCGTCAAGATCCTCTCCGCGCGCCTCCGCGAGACGAACGACAAGATGACCTTTCTCTCGGTCACGGGTCGGTTCTGACGCCCGCCGCGGTCTCGAGCCACTGCGATCGCTCGCCCGGCTGAAGCCCACGCGTCAGCACGAGCGACCGGGGTTAGCAGCCCGTTGAAGAACTCTTCGAGTCCCTCAACGGACTGCCTCTTCTTTCTGGGGTCATTCGAAAAGACCCCCTCCAGTGGGCAAAGCCCACCGGAGCCTCCCCCAAAACACGCGGCTCCTCTCAGCAACGAACCGACGCCGAAAAGTGGACCCCGATGGGTGAGATGGCGACCTTCGAGGAGTGAGCGACCTCCTCCTCGGGCTCGTCCTCGGCTACCTCGCTGGCACCGCGGGCATGTTCTTGACGTTCTACTTCGCCCGCCTCGCGAGCGGGTCGACCGAGCGGCGCCGCCGCCTCGCGGACGTCGTGACGGCCAACGGCATCCCGGCCCCTCGTTGAAGAGTCCGTCGCGACGACGTCCTTGATCCCGGGCCGTCCACGCCCGCAGACTCGTGCGTGAATGGAGCTTCAGCCCGGGCAGACGCTGGCCGGATACGAGGTCGTCAGCCACGTGAAGTCCGGCGGCATGGCGGCGCTCTATCTCGCGCGCCGTCGCGGGGCCGCTGGCTTCCAGCGGCCCGTGGCCATCAAGGTGGTCCACCCGCACCTCGCGCGTGACGCGAAGTTCATCCGGATGTTCCTCGACGAGGCGCGCCTCGCGGTGCGCATCCAACACCCAAACGTCGTCCGGGTGGAGGAGCTGCTCGAGGCCGACGGCACCTACCTCATGGCCATGGAGTACGTCCATGGCTGCAGCCTGTACGAGCTGCTGCGGGCGCTCGCCAAGCAGCGTCGGCGCCTCTCGCCCGACCTCGCCGCGTGGATCGCCGTGCAGATCGCCGACGGCCTGCACGCCGCGCACGAGCTACGCGACGACCAGGGTGAGCTGCTCGAGGTCGTCCACCGCGACGTCAGCCCGCAGAACGTGCTGCTCTCGTACGACGGGCACGTGAAGGTGATCGACTTCGGGATCGCGAAGTCGCGCGCGCAGGCCGAGAAGACGCGGGTCGGCGTCATCCGCGGCAAGGTCGGCTACATGTCGCCCGAGCAAGCCAACGCGCGGCCGCTCACGCGACGGACCGACGTCTACGCGCTCGGGATCGTGCTCTGGGAGATGCTCACCTCGCGCCGCCTCTTCCGCGCCGACAACGAGATTCGCCTGTTGGACATGGTCCGAGCCCCACGGATCGCGCCGCCGAGCGAGCACGGCGCTGTCCCCGAGCCGCTCGAGCGCGTGGTCATGGCCGCGCTCCGACCCGACGCCGCCATCCGCACGCCGACCGCCAAGGCACTCCGCGATCAGCTCCTCCAAGCGCAGCCCGGCGCCGCGCAGATCCACTCGTCGACGCTCGCGGGCTTGCTCACCACCGTGCTCGGCGACGAGATCGACAAATCGCCCATCTCGTGGAGCGACGCCTTCTCGGTCGAGCAGGCGAAGCCCTCGTCGAGCCACCTCGCGAACCTCACGATGGCCGCGTCGGCCACCCTCTTCCCCTTCGACGACGAGGAGGAGGACAGCGAGCCTGCGCTGCCCGCGTCGCGCGCGAGCGCGCCGCCCCCGCCCAAGCCGAGCGGCGGACGTCCCGCGCCGCCACCCCCGAGGCCAAGCGGCCCGGCACCCGCGCCACCACCACGGGTGCTCGTTCAAGCGACCCCCTCGCCCCCGCCCGCCGCACCCAACACCTTCGCGCAGTTCGCGCCCCCTCCCACCGGCGAGCGCGACGCCCCACCGCCGACCCACGTCACCCCTGCACCGAGCGCGAGCTCCCAGGTGCTCGTAACCGTGTTCTCGCTCCTCGTGCTCGCGTCCGCGCTCGGGGGCGCCGGGTATTTGCTCTGGAAGGGTGGCGTCTTCGACGAGCTCTTCAGCGAAGCCGACGGCGGCGGGGACGCGCCGACGATCGAGACGTACGAAGCGAGCGAAGCGGGCGAAGTCGGCGAGGCGATCGACGCACGCACGGGCGAGCCCAGCCGCGATTGACCCGCCGATCGCCACCTGGGGATGCCCCTCGGGCACCACTCGCTCGCCCGCGTGTGTTCAGGCGCATGCCTGCTTCGTAGGTCGAAAAAAAAAAATCCGATGACGTCGTCCGTTCGCGTGGACACGGAGCGGACGATGATCGGCCCATCACTGAGCAGGGGATCCCCCGACGTGGAGGGGAGCGTAGCCGTCTGGGTGCGGGGGAAACACCCGACGGAGGCTTGAGACAGCGGAGGGGATCTGTGCAAACTTGGCCGCAGCGCCAGTCGACGGGGGACAGTCGGCTGGCGCAAAGGGGGGATAGGAACGTGTCGCTCTTCCACATCATGGACATCGCAGAGGGTCTGCTTCAGTTGGACCCGGTTCGGACGTACGCAAGGAGAGGCGCCGAGCACGTCGCACGGGCAGTGCGAGCAGTCGGCTACGTCGTCGAACGAGATGGGACGGAACCGTTCCGAAGCGAGCACATGCCCGCGACGGAAGCCACGGTGACGCTCCCGCTACGCAGCGGGCGCGAAGTGATCGGCTCGCTCGGGCTCTTTCTTCCTCAAGACCGTCGGCTCGCAGAGGACGAGCTGCGGGTGGCGCGTTGGGCGGCGCGCCTCTACGCGAGGGGGTTGAGCTACACCGAGCGGCTCGCGACCGAGGGTGGTCGGCGCGCGGACGGGGGCGTCGACGACGCGCTCGCGCGCTCCCCGCTCACCCCACGGGAGCGAGAGGTCGTGGCGCTGCTCATCTCCGGCGCGAGCACGCGAGACATCGCGGATCGCACGGGGCTGACGGTCTCGACCATCAATACGTACATGAAACGCATCTTCGCCAAGCTGGGGGTGCACTCTCGCGTCGAGCTGGTCGCCCGCCTCGCGGGCACCAGCACCAACGGTCTCCACGCGCCAGCCGGCGAGTGAGCCCGTAACCATCGATCGCGGCGCCGTCGACGCGAGTCGGCGGCGCCGTGACGCGTCTGCTCCGCTCCTTCGGCTCGCAGTGCTCTCGGTCGACACGAGTCGGCGACGTCGCGATGTTTGCTCCTCTCCTTCGACGCGTGGGAGCTCTCGGTCGACGCGAGTCGGCGGCGCCGTGGCGCCTCTGCACCTTCGGCTCGCGGAGCTCTCGGTCGAGGCGAGCCGGCGACGCCCTGACGCTCCTTCGGCTCGCGCGGGCGCTCAGACGCCGGTGTCCGAGATCACGCCTTCGCTGCCGTCGTAGCGTCGCCGCACGGACTCCGGGACGAGCTGCTCGACGGCCCAGGCGTGAGCGACGAGCCGCCGCTCCGCCGCGACGAGCGCGTCGCGCGCCCCGCCAGCGTGCAGCGCAGGCACCGTGGCGACCAAGACGTGGACCACCAACATGATCCACCAGGTCGCGTCGGGGGGCATGCCCACCAGGCCGCCGTGGATGACGAGGCCAGCCTCCGACACCGAGAAGGGTGAGGGCCAGAGGCCCACGCGGTCTCCGAAGAACGAGATCAGCGTCGCGCCGAGCGACACGAGCGTGAGGCCCACGCGTTGACGGCGACCGACGTGCGCCGCGTGGTACATCAGGTTGGTCGCGAGCAGGGGCGGGATGATCACGAGGGGCCCGAAGGCCGGCGTGAAGAAGACCAGGCCGAGGGCCGCAGCCGAGAAGCCGACGACCGTGGTCGTCACCCCGCGGAGGACGCCGCGGGCCTGGAGGAGCGCGCAGACCGACGCGACCAGGAAGCAGATGGCGACCGCCGTGAAGTGCCAGGGCATCCTCACACCGAGCGTCACCGCGCCGAGCGGCACGAAGGCGAGCCAGAGCAGGTACCGACTCGCCGTCGCGCGCGCCGCGGATTGGCGCGCTTGCTCGACCCAGCGCCCGAAGGCGATCTTGGCGTCCGGCGGCAGCGCCTCGGGGGGCTCGAGGAGGAGCTGCGCGAGCTCCGCGGCCGCCCCGGCATTCTCTGGGTCGAGCGCGAGCGCGCGCGCGAGCTCGCGGGTGGCCTCCGAGCGGCCGGCGCCGCCCTCGGCCAGCGCGGCGTGGGCGTTGCGCACGTGCCGGAACGCGAGCCGCTGGCGGCGCTCCATGTCGCGGTCGCCCTCCAAGAACTCCTCGAGCCGGTCGGCGAGCTGACCGGCGCTCTGGATGCGCTTGGTGGGGTCGTAGTGCGTCGCGGCGACGCAGAGCGCCTCGAGCTCGGGAGAGATCTCGCGGTCGGGGAAGCGCTTGCCGATCCGGGCGTCGACCCCCTCGATGGTCTGCGAGATGCGCTCTCGGGTCGCGTCGCCCGTGTTGATACGCGCGTAGGTGAGGATCTCGAAGAGGATGCAGCCGAGCGCGTAGACGTCGGCCGCGGGGGTGACGTCGAGCTCCCCGAGCGCTTGCTCGGGTGCCATGTAGCCAGGGGTGCCGAGGGCGCTGCCCTCGGTCGTCTGCGAGAGCTCGTCGTCGGGGATGTCGCTGGCGGTCGCGTGGCCGTCCTTCGTGGCGCCGAGGAGCTTCGCGATGCCCCAGTCGAGCACGTAGACCTCGCCGAACTCGCCGACCATGATGTTCGCGGGCGTGATGTCCCGGTGCAGCACGCCGCGGCTGTGCGCATAGTCGATCGCTCGGCAGACCTGCACGAAGATCGCGAGCAAGCGCGTGCGGCCGAAGCGGGTGGAGTCGTCGCCGGCGCCGAGGCGCTGGAGGATCTGCGCGAGCGTCGTCCCTCGGACCCGCCGCATGGTGAACCAGGCACGTTCCTCCGGTTGGGAGACGTCGCTCATGTCGTAGACCGGGACCAGCGACGGATGCTCGAGCCGCGCCTGGATCCGCGCCTCCCGGACGAAGCGGCCGCGGTCCTCCTCGGAGAGCTCCGTGTCGCGCATCACCTTGGCGGCGACCTCGCGTCCGATGCGATCGTCGTGGACCAGGACGACCTCGCCCATCGCACCTGAGCCGAGGGCGCCTACCCGGCGATACCGACCTTCGGCGCAGAGCCCCTCGAGAAAAGACGAGTCCCCCATCCCAGGCAGGATAACGGATTGTGGCGATCGAAGATCGGATCGACGACGCCGTCGTCCTGCGCGCCCGAGCTCGCCCCTCCGCCCGCGATGATTGCGTCCAGTGAGCGCCCCCGCTCGGAGCGAGACTCGGCCCCGCTCCGTCCGCATCCGCGTCCATTCGAGAGTTCGAGAGTTCGAGCGCCCGAGGCCGCATCCCGCGCCGCGCGCGTCTGCGCGCCGACCGCCGCTGCTCAGCCTCAGTTCGGCCTCAGCTCGGCGGGGGCTCTGAGCGGGAGGCCTTCGCCGTCGCCACGCGCGCCTCGGACGGGCTCACCCAGACGAGCCCCTTGTCGCCGTCGACGAGCAGAGTGTCTCCGGGCCGCGACCAATCGTAGAGGCCTGCGACGTCCGACACGGTCGCGATCCCCGCGTCTCGCAGGATGCGTGACGCGGCCGCGTCGCGCGGCAGGTGGTCTGCCACGATCACGGCGCTCGCGCGCCGCGCGGCGAGCTCGAGCGCGAGCAGCGAGCCCGGGCGCTCGGCGAGCAGCACGGCGGACCCCGGCCGGCAGAGCGGCCTGCCCACGATCTGCGCGGCGACCAGCCGACAGAGCGCCGTGACCTCGGCCGCGCGGTCCGCGAGCCAGTCGCCGCCGTCAGCCGCCTGGGCGGCGGTGAGCGCGTAGCGGCGGGCGATCGCCGCGAGTCCGGGCGCGAGCCCGCGGGCGTCGACCTCGCGCGCGAGCTCGGAGCGAAAGCGCGCGTCCTCGAGCACGAGGCGGGCGCGCGCGAGATCCGCGCGCGAGCTCTCCCCGAGCGCGAGGCGGGTGATGCCACGCTCCAGGTGACGCGTCACCGACTCCACCGCCGGGCCGATGAGCTCGCTCGCCGCGAGCCCCTCGATCGATGGCTCGTAGTCCTCCGCGAGCTCGCGCAGCGTCGGGAGGAGCTCCGCGCGGCCGAGGCCGAGCCCGCCCGCGACGCCCCGACCCACGAGCCGGACCTCGCGACCCTCCGCCACGCCCCGCTGCGCGTGCGCCTCGCGCCGCCGCTGCTCCGCGAGCGTGGTGGCGAGCACCACGGCGCCCGCGAGCGCCCCCACGAGCGCGAGATCCTCGTCCGAGAAGGGGCGCATCGCCGCGCGTTGGACGACCAGCACGCCCTCGGCCCGCCCGTCGCGCACGACCGGCCAGGCCAAGAAGGCCGGGAAGCGCTCCTCGCCGAGCCCGTCGACCGCGCGGAAGTGGGTGTCGGTGGCGGCCTGCTCGCGGATCACGGGCCGCATGCACTCCGCAGCGAACCCGGTGATGCCCTCGCCGAAGGGCAGCGCCACGTTGCCCACCGCCGTGACCGGGAAGCCAACGTTCGCCCGCATGAGCAACACGTCCCCCTCGTCGTCGCTCTCGCGCAGGTAGACGCTGACGACGTCCGCCGGGAGGATGGCGGCGACCTCTTCGCAGAGCCCCCGCAAGACCTGCGGCAGCGGGCGCGCCTCCGCCGCCCGCTCGGGCAGCTTGAAGATGCGGTCGAGGCGGGGGTCTTCGAGGATCTCCATCGCGGTGGGCACCCCCGACGGTAGCGCGCCCGCACGCGGGCGCCACGGCGCGCGTGAAAGCAACTCACGTTCACGGGCCGGCTGTGCGATGCTGCGCGGCATCATGTCTCCGAAGACGTGCTCGATCTCGCTCTTGCTCGCGCTCGCGTGCACCGACGGTGTCCCCGAGGGGTGGGCGACGACCCCGCCTGGGGATGGCCCACGGGTCGTCTGGGACCTCAACCACGAGCCTCTCCCCAACCTGCCGCTCCCCAACGACGCAGCGACGTGGCCCGACCCGACCTCGCCGACCGGGCGCCGCATCAACGTCTCGGTCGTGGCCCCGACCGACTTCGAGGAGCTCACGCGGACGCTCTTCGGTCAGGTCGACGGCTGGGGGACCTACGGCGGCATCACGGTCGCCTTCGACGAGCACCTCGACACGCGCGAGCTCTTCCGGCGCCAGGGAGGAGGCAGCGCCGCCTACGCCGAGGCGGCCTTCACCGAGCACGCGATCTACCTCGTCGACATGGAGACGGGCGAGCCGATGCCGCTCGACGTGAACGGCGGCGCCTTCCACTACGTGCTCGACAACCCCTCTCAATATTGGGCGAACGATCCGCGCGCGGGCGAGTCGAACCTACTCTTCGAGACGGTCGACGAGGACGTGAACGGCAACGGCGTGCTCGACCCGGGTGAGGACACCGACTTCGACGGCGTGCTCGACGCCCCCAACACCTTCGACGGCACCCGCGACGGCCCGCTCGACACGGTCGACGAGATGACGTGGTTCTACGAGCGCGAGACCAAGACGCTGGTGCTGCGCCCCACGCTCCCGCTGTTGCCGCGCCGGACCTACGCCGTGGTGCTCACGGACCGCCTCGTCGGCGAGGACGGCCGCCCCGTCCGCTCGCCCTTCGACGTCGTGCACCCGCTCTCGCAGCGCGAGGCGCTCTCGAGCCTGCCCGACCACTTCTCGCGCCACCCGCAGCTCTACGGCGATCTCGCGGGCCGCGGCTGGGGCGGAGTCGCCTTCGCGTGGACCTTCACGACCCAGAGCACGACGCACGACCTCGACGCCCTCCGCGCGGGGCTCTACGGCGACGGGCCCTTCGCGTGGCTCGCGGACGACTTCCCCCCCGACTACGCGCCCGCGCCGATGCAGGGCGGGCGGCGCTGCGAGGATCCCGGTCAGGGCGTCTACGTCGCGCCGGCCGAGAAGTTCATCGCTGCGCTCCGCGGCATCGCGGGCCTGGCGTTCGACTTCGGCGACGAGGCGACCGAGCGGGTGGTCCGGAGCTACGACAACCTCAGCCATGTCGTCGTCGCCTACTTCGACTCGCCCTTCTTGCTCGGCGATCCCGTCACGACGGATCTGCCCGACACGTGGCAGGTCGACGCCGAGCGCGGCCGCGCCGAGGTGAGCCGCGAGACCGTCACGCTCATCATGTTCGTCCCCAAGGAGAGCGCGACGGCGTCGCAGCCCTTCCCCGTCGCGTTCTACGTGCACGGCTACGGCTCGAACGCAGCCGAGCCGCTGCCCTTCGCGGGCACGATGATCCAGCACGGCGTCGCCGCCGCGATGATGAACGCCGAGGGCCACGGCCTGCCGCTCGATCCCACGCTCCTGCGCCTCGTCAGCACCCTCTTCGAGGCCGAGTGCATCCTGCCGACCGCGCACGCGATCCTCGATGGGCGCGCCGAGGACATCAACGGCGACGGCACCCCCGACAGCGGCGTGAATTTCTGGACGGCGTACCTCTTCCACACCCGCGACGTCGTGCGGCAGACGGTGCTCGACCACATGCGCGCGATCCAGATCCTGCGGTCGTTCGACGGTCGGCCCGCGCGCCCCGTGACCTTCGAGGACGGCCCCAACGACGGGCCCATCACGTACGCGGCGACCACGTTCGCCTACGAGGGCCCGGACGTCGCGGGTGACTTCGACGGCGACGGCATCCCAGACGTCGGTGGTCGCGATCAGGTCTATTCGTTCACCGGCGGCTCACTCGGCGGCATCGTCAGCGGCGTGATGGGCGGCGCCGAGCCTGCGGTACGCGCGGTCGCGCCCATCGTCGGCGCGGGCGGCCTGACCGACGTCAGCTCGCGCATCGACATGAACAACGTCATGGCCGCGATGCACCTGCGCCTGATGGGGCCGTTCTTGATGGCCGCGCCGGCCTCGACGCGCGGCGATCGCACGAGCTGCGGTGCCGACGCGGCGAGCCTCTACCTCTTCGCGACCGAGCGAAATACACGCGCCGAGCTCGAGGTCGCGTGCGCGCCGCTCAGCGCGCTCGGGACGGAGACCGTCGTGCGCGTGCGCAACCTCGAGAGCGGCGAGGTCCGCTGCGCGGGCGCGGTCGGCGGTCGCGAGGGCGTCTTCCGCGTGCCCTTCCCGGCCGACCCCGACGACCGACTCGTGATCGAGCTCCACGAGGGCGCGGCGAGCCGCGTCTCGTACCCCGAGTGCCCCGAGCTCGGCACGCCCACGCGCGTGATCGAGACCTTCGAGGTCGGCGCGAGCGCTTGCCGCGGCTGCGCGCAATACCAGCAGCGCACCTGGGACGCGGGCGAGCCGCTCGTCTCGCCTGCGATGGGCTTCGGGCGCCAGCGCCAGACCCCGGATCTGCGCCGTCTGCTCACGCTCGCGCAGACGGGCGTCGACCCCGCCGATCCCATCAACTACGCGCGGCGCGTCTTCCTCGACCCGGTGACCTCGGCCGACACTCCGCGGCGCGAGCGCAACCTCTTCGTCGTCAACTCCGTCGGTGACCAGAGCGTGCCCGTCTCGACCGGCAACGCCTACGCGCGCGCCGCTGGCGTGCTCGCCTTCGTCCCGCCGGACGGCCCCGCGCACCTCGCCGAGTGGATGGCGCCGCCGAGCTTCGAGGCGCGCTACCCGGGGCTGACCACGCCGCACGATCTGCTCAACGCCTACCACGTGCTCGAAGGCGTCGACCGGCTCAACCGCCACCCGATGGACGAGGGCCCGGACTTCTTCCTCTTCGACGTCGACGACGTGAGCGACGGCCGCCAGCGCTTCCGCCCCGACGGTCGTCACCAGAGCTTGGAGCCCGACGCCTTGCCGGCGCCACGGCTCGATCCGCCGCTCCGCTGGGTGCGCCGCAGCCTGCCGCGCGGCCGCTTCGGCCACGACATCTGGCGCCCGATCCCCGGCGAGGACATCAGCGGCCTGCTCAACAACTACGCCGTCCCCGTCGGCGCCCACGGCTTCGACGAGATCATCTACCTTGGTGTGCCCTGGGACACGAGCCAGTACCTCATCAACCTCATCGCCCGCTACGGCGCGACCGAGGGCCAGGACATCCGCTACCACACGGACCCGGACGGCCACGCCTGCTTGCAGGACTCGAGCTGCGACTTCTTACAGGGCGATTGAGGCTCATCCCTGCCGCGCCGCATTTTGGCCGCGTTTCACCCCCCGCGACCGCGTGAACGCGGACCAACCGCCGTCACTCCATAGGCTTTCGCCCCTCGACCCCTGCGAGTGATTGCTGAGGCCACCGATCCAGACGTCGAGGCGACGGGCCGCCGCGGTGGCGCGTTCGCGGGCAGAGACGCGACACGCTCCGGATCGCTCAGATCGGCCCAGCGACCGGCCGCTCTGCCCGTGCGGGCTCGGACGAGGCCGCGCGGCGCGCGAGGGCGGCGCGCTCGCATTCGTCGATGAAGCCGTAATAGACGCGCACGAAGCGCTCCGAGAACGCGAAGCGACGCGCGTAGCCTGGGTCGTCGTCGGGCAGCGGCGTCGGCGCGAGCTGGACGTCGGCGCCCGCGCAGGCGAAGAGCTCACCCGCGCGGCGGAGGTGGTAGGGCGAGGTCACGACCACGACGCGCGGCGTGCAGAGGGGGTCGTCGCCGCAGAGGATCGCGAGGGTGAAGCCCGCGTTCTCGATGGTATCGGTCGAGGCGCGCTCGATCGTGATGGCCGCCTCGGGAACCCCGAGCGCGATGGCGTGCTCGCGCATCACCTCGGCCTCGACGTGCCCGCTCGGCGCGGGGCCGCCGGTCATGACGAGCCGCGGCGCGACGCCCTCGTGGTAGAGCCGGACGCCCGTCTCGATGCGTCGGCGCAGCTCCGGGCGCAGGTTCCCGTCGGCGTCGACGGGAGGGCGGTTCCCGAGGACGACGATCGCGTCCGCGCGCTCGACCGGACGCGTGGGCGGCACGAGCGCGTGAGGTGCGCAGGCCGCGGAGAGCGTGAGCGCCGCGAGGCCGACGGCGACGACGCTCGCGGCCCGACCGAGGACGGCGCGACCGAGGGCGGCCCGACCAAGGGCGGCGCCTCCGAGCGCGGCGCCTCCGAGCGCGGCGCCTCCGAGCGCGGCGCGACCGCGCGTGACGCGACCGAAGATGCCAGGAACGAGCCCGCTCATGGCGCGAGCCAGACGTGGCCGGCGATCCCTTCGAGCGCGTAGCCGAACGTGCTGATGGCGTTGTCTCGCTCGGCGACGCTGGTCGTGTAGAAGTGGTTGCCGCCCGCCTGGAGGCGGTAGAGCGGCACGGCGCCGCAGCGAGCGTCGGGCGCGACGAAGCCCATCGTCTCGACGAGGACTTGGCCCTCGCAGCTCGACGCCGTCGTCAAGAAGGTGAGGCCGTTGCTCTTGCGACAGCGGTAGAGCGTGGAGAGTCCGTCCGTGGCGCGCGCGTAGATGTGGAAGATGCTCGCGTGCTCGAGCGAGTAGCCGTTCGAGGTGACCTGCCCGAAGTCGGTCGAGAAGATGTGGCCGCCGTTGCCGAGGCCACGATGGACGGCGAAGCGGCAGCCGGGGATGGCCCCCTCGTCGCATTGGCCGTTGCAGTCGTCGTCACGGAGGTTGCAGACCTCCGCTGGAGGCGTGCAGGTCGGCGCGCAGCGATCCGCGCAGGCCTGCGCGCCGGTCGTGCCGCAGCTGGTCGAGCACGCCGCCCCCACGACGCAGGCGTCGGCGCGCTCGCAGCCGTTCGCGAGGGCGCCGTCGCAGTCGAGGAAGCCGTCGAGGCACGTTCCGAGCGCGCACTCGCCCTCGACACAAGCCGCGGTCGCGTTCGGCACCGAGCAGGTCCGCCCACACGCGCCGCAGCTCGTCGGCTCGGAGTTCGTGTCGACGCACGAGCCGCCGCAGCGCGTCAGCCCGAGCGAACACGCGCCCGCGTCGTCCGACGACGCGGAAGCGTCTCGGCTCCCTGCGTCACGAGATCCAGCGTCGACGCCGACAGGCATCGTGCCCGCGTCCGTGCCCGCGTCGTCGGACGAGGCGTCACGACGCTCGGTGCTGCTCCCGCCCCCAGCGCACGCCGCGAGGCCGAGCGACACCACCGAGATCATGACCGTCCGGGCCGATCGCATCGGCGAAGAGCGTACACCCTTCGGGACACCTCCGCCCAATCCGCCCCTTCGAGGGCTGTCGCGAAGGAACCTCCCCTCCGCTCACGTGTAGAAGGCGCGCACGCGGGCCAGGTCCTCGGTGGTGTCGACACCCGGGGGCGGCGCTTCGTCGACCACCGTCACGTGGATTCGCAGCCCGAGCGAGAGGGCCCGCAGCTGCTCGAGGCTCTCCGCGCGCTCGATCGGCGCGGGAGGGGTCGCCGCGAGCAGCTTCAGGGTCGCGACGCGGTAGGCGTAGAGGCCGAGGTGGCGCAGGTAGGGGATGCCCGCCGGGAGCACCTCGGGGGGGGCGGCCCGGAGGATCGGGCCGAAGGCATCGCGCGCCCACGGGATGGGGGCGCGGCTGAAGGTGAGCGCCAAGCCCTGCTCGTCGACGACCACCTTCACCGCGCTCGGGCTGAAGAGCTCGGCGGGATCCTCGATCGGCGTCGCGAGCGTCGCGAGCGCGGCGGTCGGCTCCTGCTCGAGCGCGTGCGCGAGCGTGTAGAGGAGGTGCGAGGGCACGAGCGGCTCGTCGCCCTGGAGGTTCACAACGAGCGTGTCGTCGGACCACCCGTGGCTCGTCGCGACCTCGGCGAGCCGATCCGTGCCGCTCACGTGGTCCGCCCGCGTGAGCACCGCGCGGCCCCCGGCCGCCGTGACGACGTCGACGATGCGCATGTCGTCCGCGGCGACGATGACCTCTTCGGCGCCCGCGTCGAACGCGCGCTCCCAGACGCGCACGACGAGGGGCTTGCCGCCCAGATCGGCGAGCGGCTTCTCGGGGAGGCGGCTCGAGCCGAGCCGCGAGGGGATGACGACCTTGAACCCGTGCATGAGTCGAGCATGCCACGCTTGCGCCGCCGAGCCCGTCGCGAGGAGAGGCCCGCGCGATCCCTTCGGCCGTGGGGCCCGAGGGCGAGCGCGCGCGATCCCTCTCGGCGGAATGCGTCGCGCGACCCGTCGCAAGCCCGATCCGTCGCGAGGGGACCTGCCGCGAACAGACCTGCCGCCAAGGGACCTTCCGCGAAGGGTGAGCCTGCGCGGTCCGTCGGCGACGGGGCCCGCTGCGAACAGACCTGCCGCCAAGGGACCTTCCGCGAAGGGTGAGCCTGCGCGGTCCGTCGGCGACGGGGCCTGCCACGTGGCACGAAACGGAGCCCCTTCCATCACGTGCGACCCTCGGTAGGCGGGTGCGCTAGACTCCTGCCATGTCGTACGCCGAGCAGGGGAGCAAGGCGCCTCCGCCCCGCATGAGCACGGCCGCCAAGGCCGACTCGATGACGGTCGAGGACGCGATCAAGCTCGCGTCCGAGGGCCGCCTCCGGATGCCGAGCTTCCAACGCCCCTTCCGCTGGGAAGCCGCCGACCGTCGCGCGCTCATAGACAGCATCTACCGAGGCTATCCGGTGGGTACTCTGCTCCTCTGGAAGAACCCTCCGGCCGACACCGAGGTGGGCCGTCCGCTCGCTGCGGTGGGCGATCACCGAGCGCCCGGCGACCAGTACCTCGTCATCGACGGGCAGCAGCGGCTGACCACGCTGTGGGAGGGCCTCGGCCGCAAGCCCTCACCGAAAGAGAGCGCGATCGTCTTCGACGTCGAACGCGAGACAGTTCAGACGCGGTTTCTCACGCCGGACGAGCTCCTCCCCAGAGCACCGAGCGCGGACGGCGAAGGCCTTCCGCAGGTGCCGCTGTACCTCGTCCTGGACGCTGCCTTGCTTTCGGAGTGGGTCCCTCAGTGGCTCTCGCTCGAGGACCGACGGCGCTACTACGAGCTCGGGAAGCGAATCCGCGAATACAGGCTCGGCCTGTACGTCGTCGAGGGTGCAGACATCGAGGCGCTGCGGCACGTCTTCGACCGTGTGAACACGACGGGCAAGCCCATGCGCCGCGATGAGGTGTTCGATGCGCTGATCGGCTCCCGCATCTCGAAGGACGGAGCGACGGGGTTGGCGCTCGTCAACGCCCGACTCAGCGATCTCGGCTTCGGCGCGCTCGAGACGAGCACGATCCTGAAGGCGTTCGAGGCGATCCGCGGCGCTCAGGTCGGCCGGCTCGACCCGCGCGACCTCGATGTCGCGGACGCCGAGGCTGACCTCGTTCGGACCGCCGACGCGCTCCGCGCGACCATCGAGCTCCTGCGCGACGTGGCGCACATCCCTCACGTCGCCGTGCGGCCCTACGAGCTGCCCCTGGTCGTCTTGGCGCGCTTCTTCGCCCTTCACCGAGCACCGACCGAGCGGAGCCGGATCCTCCTGCGCCGGTGGTTCTGGCGCGGCAGCCTGGGCGAGAGGCTCGGCGGGGCGTCGGGGTCGATGCAGCAGCACGTGGACGACGTGACCGAGGACGAGGATGCGTCCGTCCAAGCGCTGCTCCATCGAACGGGCGCGCCAAGCGAGATCCTCCTCGATGATTGGAGCCACACCGCGTGCGCGAGCGTCGCGAGCGCACGCGGGAAGATGCTGGTCTGCGCGCTGCTCGCAAGGCAGCCACGCGACCTCGTGACGGGTGAGCGACTGGAGGCCAGCGAGCTCTTTCGCGATGGCTCCACCAACCTCATGCGCCCCATCGTCGTCCGGGAATCCTCGAAGAGCTCTCCACGAGGCGTCGTCAACAAGCTCCTGCATCCGGTGGGTCCGAAGGGGCCGAGGCAGCTCATTCTCGAGTGCACCGACGAGGCGGCGCTCGTCTCTCACGGGATTGACGGCGACGCACACGACGCCCTGCGCCAGGGCAGGCTCGAGGAGTTCTACGAGCGTCGGAGCGAGATCTTGCGCCGCTCGACGCAGGCGTTCTTCGAGCGACACGCGGAGCTGAGCCGCGACGACACCCCCTCCCTGGCCGCGCTCACGAGGCGATCAGCGTGAGCGCGCGCGTCTTGCTCGGACAGACCCTGGTCGGGGTACTGCGACCGAGCCCTGCGGCAGGAGAGGTCGCCTTCGAGTTCGACGGGGCGTATGCCGCCTCGGCGGCCCGACCGGTCCTCGGAAGATGGTTCGAGGACCAGATCATCGACCCGCCACGCACGTTTCGGGGTGCGCCCTTGCCGAGTTTCTTCCGAAACCTGCTGCCGGAAGGAGCCCTTCGAAAGATCGTCGAGAAGCGACTGGGTAGCTCCACACTCATGGAGTACTCGATGCTCTTGCGGCTGGGAGAGAACCTCCCCGGAGCCGTTCGAGTCCTGAGCGACCAGCTCGAGCTCGGCCTGCTCGAGGAGAGCGAGCGCCGAAACCGCAAGGCGGGCGACCCTTTCCGCTTCGCGCTGACGGGCATGCAGCCGAAACTGGCGCTCTCCGAGGTCGACGACCGACTTACGGTCCCGCTCGAAGGAGAGGATGGATACTGGATCGCGAAGCTCGGCAGCCCCGGATACCGACACTTGGTGGAGAACGAACGCGTGGTGCTGGACTGGGCTCGCGAATGCGGACTGAACGTACCGGAGCACCGAGTGATCCGCGCCGCCGAGATCGCGAACTTGCCTGGGGACTTCGAGCCGGAGCAGGACGTCCTCATCGTCCAGCGCTTCGATCGCGGCAAACGAGGTGTGCGGGTCCATCAGGAGGACTTCGCGCAGATCTTCAACATCGCGCCGGAGGAGCGATACGCCACCCAGAGCGCCGACCTGGGATGGGCCCACTACGGAAGCATCAGCGCCGTCATCCACGCGATGTGCGGCGAGGAGGACCACCGCGAGTACATGCGGCGCCTGGTGTTCATGGTGCTCTCGGGCAACGCCGACGCCCACCTGAAGAACTGGGCCGTCGTGTACCCAGACGGCCTGAGGGCGAGGCTCGCGCCCGTCTACGACTTCGTCTCGACCGTGGTGTACGAGAATCTCTGGTCGCATTCCGCGCTGCGCTGGTGGGAGCCGCCGGAGCCCACACTGGAGCCCGCCAAGCCCCTGGTCGCGGTCACGATGGAAGATCTGCTCGGGGCGGCCTCGTACACACCGGTCGACACATCGGTGCTAGTGGACGACCTCTCCGATTTCGGCCAGACGGTGCGCGAGACGTGGGAGTCCGTCGCGCCGCGTGCGCCCGAGCTCGTCCGGCAGCGCGTCACCGCCCATCTCCATGCCGCTCAGCTGAAGTAGCGTCGGCGTCCGTCGCGCGCGCGTCCCAAGAGGACTCGCCCGATCCGTCGCGAGGGGACCTGCCGCGAACGGAAAGCCTGCGCGGTCCGTCGGCGACGGGGAGCTCTCGCGCGATCCGTCGTATCCTGGGGCGGTGGCGAGGCCCGACGCGCCAGCGGTGACGACCGACGACGAGCGCGACCCGCGCTGGCGGTGGATCGTGCTCGTCCTGCTCTCGCTGCTCGCGCACGTCGTCATCGTCTGGGTCGTGCCCGAGTCCCCGCGCGGGATCGCGGGCGGCCCCCGACTCGATTGGCTCGAGGCGCGTCTCGAGCCCACGCCGCTCACTCCGAACGCTCCGCGCGGCGACCTCGGATCCTCCGGCGAGGCCTCACCCGAAGAGGTCGCCGTCGGCCGACCCGGCGCGGCCGGAGACGCTCGCGCGGCGCGCCTCGAGAGCCGCGGCCCCCCGCGCTCGTCGAGGGGGTCGACCACAGGCGACATGGGCCCGCGGGAGGAGCGCGCGGAGGTCGCCCTGGAGGGCGCGCATGAGGGTGCGTCCGGCGACGAGGGCGCGGGCGGGCGGGCGTCGGATGCCTTCCTCGACGCGCTCCTCGCGCGCGGTGGCGGCCAGGGCGGCGGTGGCGGCGCGGGCTGCGATGATCCGATCGTCGGCACGTGGCGCGCGCGCCGCTGGGACGCCCGCGGGGTCGGCCTCGACGCGGAGGGGCACCACGCGGTCTTCATCCTGCGGGTCGAAGCGCGCGAAGGCGACACCCTCCGAGGGACGATCACGCTGCGCGCTTGGTCGGGCGACGAGGGCGAGACGTCGCCGCCGCGGTGTCGCCCCGGCCACTACGACCACACGGTCCAGATGCGCGCGAGCGGCACCTTTCACGACGGCGCGTTCCGCTTCGACGCGCTCGACCACGTGCGCACCGAGCATTGCGTCGACCTCGGCCGCTGGGAGTACAACCTCGACCACTTCCGCGGCCGACTCGACGGCGAGACGCTGCGCGTCGTCAACAACGACGGCGGCCGCGAGGTGAACGCACCCTATCGGTTCCGCCGGGTCGCGTGCCGATGAAGGTTCACGGGGTGCCGGTACGCGTTCACCCCCCTGACCCCTGCGGGTGATTGCTGAGGCAGCCGATCCAGACGGCGAGGGACGGGGCGCCGCGCGGAGCATCTGCTGCCCTTCCTCGTCGCCGCCGTTGACGCGCGGCGTCGCGGACGTCCCGCGCCTTCGCTGCTTCACGACCGCTGAGCCTCGCGCACCACGCGGCTCCGGGTCCGGCCCGGCCTTCGATCGCCGCTCCTCGAGGCGTGGGAGGGATGGCCCCACACCGCGAAGCGGAGAGCAGAAGATCCCTTCTCACCTTGAGGTCGGCCGCGCGCTTCGCGCGGTCGGCCTCGAGGTGACCGCTTCGCTCTACCGCTTCGTGGTGTGGGGCCATCCCTCCCGCGC
>JAHBWH010000143.1 GCA_019637115.1 Myxococcales bacterium
CCAGACCCAGACCCGACCCCGGACCCGAACCCGGACCCGGACTCGGACCCAGAAGCGTCCGCGTGACCCTCGCTCGCCATCGGCGGCGTCGCGCCGATCGTCCACCGAACGAGCGCGAAGCCCAACGCCACGCCGAGCACACCGAGCACAGCGACGGTGGCGAGGCGAGGCTCGGTGGGACGAACGATCCTGGACACGACGCGGAGTTAGCCCAAGCCTCGCCAAGGGTCGAGCGACGTCCGAGCCGCACGTCCGAGCCCCACGTCCGAGCCACACCTCCGACGGAGTCCGGCGCCAAGGCGAGGCCAGTCCCGACGGAGCGTCGATCGAGCAAGGAGCCCAACGCTCGTGCCGCGGCATCCTGCCGCACCAGCTTGCCGCAGCGCGCTGCCGCCGACGCCGGCAGCCGACAATCATCGGACATTTCGGGCCGAGCCTCGAGCGTACCTCGGCCCAGAGCGTGGGCACGAGACGTGCACTGCCGAGGTCCGGGCACCGGAGAACATCATGCGAGACCTCGTCGCGACCTCACTCGATCGATATCGCGCTTCCCTCACGCACGTGAAGCCGCTGCCGGCCGAGCGCGAGCTGGAGCTCGCCCGACGTTGGCGCGAGGGCGACGAACGCGCGGGCGGCGCCATCGTCGAGGCCAGCCTCCCCTTCGTGATCCGCGTCGCGCGCGAGTACCGCCGCTGGGGCGTGCCGCTCGAAGACCTCATCCAGCAGGGCAACCTCGGCCTGCTGAAGGCCGCTGCGAAGTTCGACCCCGACAAGGAGTGCCGGCTCATCACCTACGCCGCGTACTGGATCCGCGCCGAGATCCGCGACTACGTGGTGCGCTCGTATCGCATCGTCCGCCTCGGTACGACGCGGACCGAGCGTCGGGCGATGCGCGCGTTCCGCCGCAAGGGCGTCGCGGACGCGATCGAGCTCGCGGACGTCTCGGGCATGCCGCGCGCGCGCGCCGAGCAGCTCTGGCCGCTGCTCACGCAGGGAGATCTCTCGCTCGACGCGAGCTACCAAGACCGCAGCCCCGCGCTCGACCGGCTGCCCGACGACGACGGCTGGTCGCCAGAGGACGAGGTCGCCCGTGACGAGCTCATCGGCGGCGTGCGCGGCGCCCTCGACGACGCGCTCGCGGCGCTGACCGATCGCGAGCGGCGGATCGTGGAGGCGCGGATGATGAGCGACGCGCCCTGCACCCTGGAGTCGCTCGGTCGTGAGATGGGCGTCAGCAAGGAGCGCGTCCGGCAGCTCGAGGTGCGCGCGCGACAGAAGCTCCAAGAGAGCCTCTCCGAGTTCCGTCCCGCGGCGTGATCGACCAGGGAGCCCGCGGCGTGTCCGACCGAGCGTCCCGCGGCCTGTTCGACCGCACGTGTCTGACGGCGCGAGCCCGCCGCGGACCGCGCACATCTTTGATCGTGATCAGCGCGCCGGCGGCGGCATCGTGGACGGTGGGGGCATCGACGGCGGCGGCATCGAGTCCGGCGGCGCGGACTCGCTCAGGCGGTCGAGCAGCTCCGCGAGGCTCGCGGCCGGGCCAAGGCGCCACTCACCGTTCCAGAGCGCGACGTTGCGGGAGAAAGGTTCGCCGAGCGCGAGCTGCACCTCGAGCCCAGGGCGCGGCTCATCGGGCATCCCGATCTCGCGGAGCGGACGCAGCGTCCACACCGCCGCGTCGCGTAAGGCCTCGACGAGCACCTGCATCTGCGCGAGCGGGAGATAGCTGCGCCGCGTGTGGCCTTGGCTGGCGCCTGGCAGCCGGCCCGAGACGATGCGCTCTCCGTTGCCGAAGACCTGCAAGCGCCGGGTGCCGTGCACCGCGGAGTCGACGGCGGTCCATGCGAGCATGAAATTGCCGCGCTGGTCCGGCTGCTCGATCACGCGCTCGAGCAACGTGACGAAGGGGAGGTGCTCGAGCGGCGGAGGTTGGCCGTGTCGATGACGCAGCCAGGTCTCCGCGAAGGCCAAAGCCGGCTCAGCATGCGGCAGCAGCGCGCGATGCGCGTGGACGACCTCGATGACCGCAGGGCCCCCGAGCGAGAGCGCGTCGAGCGCGCGCCATCCGATCGTGGACTCGGCGCCGGGGGAGAGGATGCGCGCGAGTCGGCGAGCCGCGAACGCGACGCCCCCCTCTCCGTAGGCGCGGAGGCGGTCGAGGAGCTCACCGTCCCCACGAAGGAGCGCCGCGTCGAGGGCGGCCTCGGCGTGCTCGTCGATGCCCGCGTCGCGGAGCGACTGCGCGACGGTGATGATGATCGGGGTGATGGCCGTCGAGGCCTCACGCCCTTCGGGCGGCTGCCAGGCGTCGAGGCGCCCGGACGCGCGGACGGGGTCGTAGGCGAACGCGACATCCCACGCGCCTGCTCCGCGTCGGTCGAAGGCGAAGGAGAGGTCGAGGCCGATCGAGACGACCGCGCCTGGGAGCAGGCGCACGAACGCCTCGGGCGGATGCAGCACGTTGGTGTCGCCGAAGCTGACCCGGATCCAGGGCCGATGCGCCTTGGGAGGCGAGACCCGCAGCGAGCGCGGATAGGCGGGCTGGAAGCCGAAGAGGCTGATCGGCGCCGCGCTCCGGTTCTCGGCGAAGAGCTCGAGCGAGATCGAGCCGCCAGCCTCGAGCTCCCGCGAGGGCGGACGGAGACCGAATCGAACCCCCGCCCATGCTTCACCCCACCGCACCTCGGTCATCGCCGGAGGAGGGTAGTGCAAAGGCGCCCGCGCCGCCTCAAACCGACGCCGGTCGGCGCCTCGAGCCCGACCGTCCGACGGCGCGCGGCTCGACGGCGCGCACGGCTCGACGGCGCGCGCGGCGCGACGGCGTGCGCGGCTCGACGGCGCGCGCGGCTCGACGGCGCTCGCGGCTCGACGGCGTGCGCGCGCTGCACGACAGCGAGGCGTCACCTCATTTGGCGACGGGCGCTTCGACGACCATCGCGTCACCCGACCGCACCTCGAGCCGATAGCGGCTGTTCGCGGTCTGGATGTAATAGATGTCCCGGTCGCAGAGCTTGAGGACTCGCTTGACCGGGGTCGTCACGTACTCGTGAAGACCATCGGGGAACTCGATCACGACGACCGAGCCTTTGCGCGGGGGGCGAAGGAGGCGGCCGATGACCGCCCTCCCAGGCTTCCTCCCGACTTTGCGCAGGACGACCTCCACGAGAAGGAAGGTAGCACAGCGGCCCCGGCGAGCAAAAGCGCGATGGCGCTTCTCTGCGACGTGAGGAGCCGACGATTCCGCCGATGTCCGGTGCGCCCCGGACGGCGCGCCCGTCGAGCGGCGAGATCCATGGCGACGGCGCGCTCTGCGCGCGATCTTCCGCCGCGAAGCGACCAAGTCGGGCTCGCCTGCGTCGCGCGCGACGCGGCGGACGACGTCGAGATGACGCGCTGCGTCGAGAGCACACCGAGCGCCGCAGCTCGTGCGCGTGTCGGGTCGCACGGGCTGGCTTCCCCTTTGGTGACGCGCTCGCTATCTAGCGGACATGAGCTCGATCGCTTCGGAAGCCGTATCCGCCAAGCCGCCGACGCCCGCGACGACGCCGCGCGCCACGCCCTACCGCCCGCGTCATCACGTGCGCATCGTCACGGCCGCGAGCCTCTTCGACGGACACGACGCCGCGATCAACATCATGCGGCGCCTGCTGCAGGCGAGCGGCGCCGAGGTCATCCACCTCGGGCACAACCGCTCGGTGAAGGAGATCGTCGACTGCGCGATCCAAGAGGACGCGCAGGGCATCGCGCTGACGAGCTACCAGGGCGGCCACGTCGAGTACCTGAAGTACATGGTGGACCTGCTCCGCGAGGCGGGCGCCAAGACGAAGATCTTCGGCGGCGGCGGCGGCACGATCCTGCCGAGCGAGATCGAGGAGCTACACGCCTACGGCGTCGCGCGCCTCTTCAGCCCCGACGATGGGCGCTCGCTCGGGCTGCAGGGGATGATCGATCTCGTCCTCGAGGGCTGCGACTTCCCCACGGTCGACGCCGCCGAGAAGGACGCGCTGCTCGCGCGCATGGGCGAGCGTGATCCGGCGGTGATCGCGAAGCTCATCAGCCTCGCCGAGAACGACGAAGCCGCGGGCGACGCCATCCGCGACGCCGCGCGCGAGCGGCTCGGCGATCGGCGCGTGCCGGTCCTCGGCATCACGGGCACGGGCGGCGCTGGCAAGAGCTCGCTGGTCGATGAGCTGGTGCGCCGCTTCTTGCGAGACGACTTCGGCGGCGAGAAGCCGTCGATGGCGATCCTCTCGGTCGACCCCTCGAAGCGAAAGACCGGCGGCGCCCTCCTCGGCGATCGCATCCGGATGAACGCGATCGACGACCCGCGCGTGTACATGCGCTCGCTCGCGACGCGGCAGTCGAACCTCGCGGTCTCGCGCCACGTGCAGCATGCGATCGACGTCTGCAAGGCCGCTGGCTACGACCTCGTCGTCGTCGAGACGAGCGGCATCGGCCAGAGCGACACGGCGATCACCGAGCATTCGGACGTCTCGCTCTACGTGATGACGAGCGAATATGGCGCGGCGACCCAGCTCGAGAAGATCGACATGCTCGACTTCGCCGACCTCATTGCCATCAACAAATTCGACAAGCGCGGCTCGCTCGACGCGCTGCGGGACGTGCGCAAGCAGTGGCGCCGAAACCACGCCGCCTCGGCGCCGCTGGATCAGAAGCAGCGCCTCTTCGAGCTTCCCGACGACGAGCTCCCCGTCGTGGGCACCGTCGCGTCCGAGTTCGACGACGCCGGCACGACCCGCCTGTACCGCCGCGTGATGGAGACGATCGCCGAGTGCACCGGCGCGCCGCTGCGGCCGACGCTCGAGGCGCCGCCGGGCGCGAGCGAGAAGGTGCCGATCGTGCCGCCCGATCGCGTCCGCTACCTTGCGGAGATCACCGAGAGCGCCGACCGCTACCACGCCTTCGTCGCCGAGCAGGCCGCGCTCGCGACGCGCCTCTTCCAGCTGCGGGGCGCCATCGCCGAGCTCCGCGACGAGACCGGTCGCTTCGACTTCGACGACGCCGCGCCGGCCGAAGGAGACGGCCCCGAGGTCGTCGCGCTCTGGAAACGCTACGCCGCGCTCACCGAGCGCCTCGACGCCGAGAGCAAGAAGCTCCTCCGCGCCTGGCCCGCGACGCGCGCGAGCTACGCGGGCGACGTCTTCACGTACAGCGTGCGCGGCAAGAAGCTCGAGGTGCCGCTCGTGAGCGAGAGCCTCTCGCACCTCAAGATCCGCAAGGTCGCCCTCCCCCGCTACGAGGACTGGGGCGCGCTCCTGCGCTGGATGCTGACCGAGAACGTGCCGGGCGCCTTCCCCTACGCGGCGGGCGTCTTCCCGCTCAAGCGCACGGGCGAGGACCCCGCGCGCATGTTCGCCGGCGAGGGCGGCCCCGAGCGCACGAACCGCCGCTTCCACTACGTCTCGCGCGGCCTCCCCGCCAAGCGCCTGTCGACCGCGTTCGACTCGGTCACGCTCTACGGCGAGGACCCCGACCACCGCCCCGACATCTACGGCAAGATCGGCAACAGCGGCGTCTCCATCGCCACCCTCGACGACGCCAAGAAGCTCTACAGCGGCTTCGACCTCGCGGACCCGGCGACCAGCGTGTCGATGACGATCAACGGCCCGGCGCCGATGTTGCTGGGCTTCTTCTTCAACGCCGCCATCGATCAGGGCTGCGAGAAGCACATCCGTGAGGCGGGCCTTTCGGCCGAGGTCGACGCGAAGATCGACGCCCTCTACGCCAGCAAGGGGCTGCCGCGCCCTCGCTACGAGTCGGACGCGGGCTTCGAGCTGCCCGAGGGTAACGACGGGCTCGGCTTGAAGCTGCTCGGCGTGACGGGCGATCAGGTGCTCCCGCGCGAGACCTACGAGCGCATCGCCGCCGACGTGCTGAAGCAGGTCCGAGGGACGGTGCAGGCCGACATCCTCAAGGAGGACCAAGCGCAGAACACGTGCATCTTCTCGACCGAGTTCGCGCTCCGGATGATGGGCGACATCCAGTCGTACTTCATCGAGCGCGACGTGACGCGCTTCTACTCCGTGAGCATCAGCGGCTACCACATCGCCGAGGCGGGCGCGAACCCGGTCACCCAGCTCGCGTTCACGCTCGCGAACGGCTTCACCTTCGTCGAGTACTACCTCGCCCGCGGGATGAAGATCGACGACTTCGCGCCGAACTTCAGCTTCTTCTTCTCGAACGGCACCGACCCCGAGTACTCGGTGATCGGCCGCGTCGCGCGGCGGATCTGGGCGAAGGCGATCAAGCACCGCTACGGCGGCGCGCCCCGCTCGCAGATGCTGAAGTACCACATCCAGACGAGCGGCCGCTCCCTCCACGCGCAGGAGATCGCGTTCAACGACATCCGCACCACCCTCCAGGCGCTCTACGCGATCTACGACAACTGCAACTCGCTGCACACGAACGCCTACGACGAGGCGATCACGACGCCGACCGAGGAGTCGGTCCGCCGCGCGCTCGCGATCCAGCTCATCATCAACAAGGAGCTGGGGCTCTCGAAGAACGAGAACCCGCTGCAGGGGAGCTTCATCGTCGAGGAGCTGACGGATCTCGTCGAGGAGGCCGTGTACGCCGAGTTCCGGCGCATCAGCGAGCGCGGCGGGGTGCTGGGCGCGATGGAGCGCATGTACCAGCGCACGCAGATCCAAGAGGAGTCGCTCTACTACGAGGGGCTGAAGCACTCGGGCGAGCTGCCGATCATCGGCGTGAACACGTTCCTCGACCCGAAGGGCTCGCCGACGGTGATCCCCGCCGAGGTCATCCGCTCGACCCGTGAAGAGCGCGAGCGCGCCATCGCGACGCTGCGCGCCTTCCAGGCCCGCAACGCCGAGGCGGCGCCGAAGGCGCTCGCGGCGCTGCAGGAGACCGCGCTGGCCCAGGGGAACCTCTTCGTGTCGCTGATGGAGGCGACGAAGGTCTGTTCGCTCGGGCAGATCTCGCGGGCGCTCTACCGGGTGGGCGGGCAGTACCGGCGCAATATGTGATGCCGAGACGAGGTTCTCGACATCTGTCACGCTAGGGCTCAATGCGCGCCATCGTCCTGCTGGTCGTCCTGCTCGTCACCTCCAGCCTCGCCGCCCAATCCCCAGACGACGTCGCGCGCGCGCGGACGCTCTTCCAGCAGGGGCAGGCCCACTACCGCGCCGGCGAGTACCGGGCCGCCGCGTTGCGGATGACCGAGGCGCACGCGATCGCGGGTGCCCCCGAGCTGGCCTTCAACGCTGCGCGCGCCTACGAGCGGGCGGGGGACCGCACGGAAGCCGTACGCTACTACCGCATCTACCTCCGCGACGGCGCGCCAAGCACACGCGAGCGCGCCGAGACCGAGCAGCTCATCGCGGCGCTCGAGGGGCGTGGCGCTGCTCCGCGCGATGCAGGGCGGCCGCTCGGCGGGCCAGAGCCGGAGACGCCCACCTCGACGCGCGAGGTGGCCCGCATCTCGGGGCTGTTCGCGCTCGGTCTCGGCGGGGGCCTGCACTTCTCGGTCGACCCTGACATCCTCTTCGTCCGCGAGGGGCGCAGCGATCTCGATCCGACCCTCGGCGGCGCCGCGCGTGCGGAGGTCTTCGTGCACGATCTGCTCGGGGTGGGCTTGCAGGTGGAGCTCGCGAGCTACCTGGTACGCGACGCCGACGAGCGCGAGCTCACAGTCGACGTCGATCTTTGGCTGCGCCCGCGGCTCGTCGTGCCGATGAGCGGGGCGCTCGCGCTCGAGCTCTACGTGGGTGTACCGATCGGCTTCACCCTCTACCGCCCGAGCAGCGGCGACCTCGAGAACCTCTACGGCTACAACGTCGGGCTGCTCCCCGGCGTCTCGATGAGCGTGTACGCGCGGCTCGCGATCTTCGTCGAGACGGGGTGGAGGCACCGGCAGGTCTTCCGGACCTTCGACCTCTTGGGGCGAGAGTACGACTCACGACTTCGCACGCACCAAGCCCACGTGGGCGTGGGCGTCTCGCTCCGTCTGTGACGTCGCTCCCTACCGGTCGTCCTGCCGTGCGCCTCGAGGTCCGTCGGGCGCCTCGCGCGGTGTAAACGCTTCTTGGTCCGGGGAGCGCAGCAGACACCGCGCGGTCGGCCTCGAGGTGATCGCTTCGCTCCACCGCTTCGCGGCATGGGACCACCGCCCCGCGCCGAATCGTGGCTGCCTTCACCCCCCCGTGACCGGCGAACGCGCAACCTCGCTCGCCGCCCCGCCGTTCGGTCGGGCGCTCGCGACGACGGCTACACTGCCCTTCAGAAGATCCGGCCGCAGTACACGTCGTGGAAGATCGTGACGTTGTTCCCCTCGCGGCATTCGCGGGCGAGGTTCTCGTCGTCGGCGACGATCCAGACGTCCGGGCCAGGCGGCTCCGAGGGGGCGTCGGGCCACGGGCACTCGACGGTCTCGCATTGGCCCGGGATCAGGTTGCCGACGCTGGCGCCCGCGCAGATGCGGGTGCCGCCGTCGTCGGGATCGCCGACGTAGAAGCCGACGCTCACGCCGCTCCCGACGGGGCCGCTGCCGCGGTTGCAGACGCGCGCCGTGAAGCGCGCGCCGTCGGCGTCGCAGACGAGCGGGTTGCCGCTCGAGGTCAGATCCGAGGCCGCCCCAGGCACCGCGTCTCCGGGGACGTTCTGCCGGAAGTTGTTGAGCCGCGGGTCGAGCCAGTTCGCGCGCATCGACGAGCTCCGCGGGATGGTCCCGTCGTCGTCGACGTTGGTGACGAAGTACGCGTGCTGGTTCCACAGCATGCGCGAGCGCACCCATTTGTTGGCGACGTCGCGGTAGACGCGGATGCCGAGCGTGCCGCGCGGGCGCGAGGCGCGACAGGTGTTGCCCACGCCGGGTGTGCCCTCGGGCGGGACCTCGCAGACATACGCGGACTCCGCGCATCCCGCGCCGACGCAGCATTGATCGTCCGCGGTGCAGCGGCAGTAGCCGGCGTCGCACGCGCCCGAGACGCAGTCGCCGCCGTCGGTGCAGCGCAGGCCGCGGAAGATCGGGTCCGTGTCGCGGGGCCCGAGGCCCGGGCCCTGCGAGGTGTCGGTGCAGGTCCGCCCGAAGTCCGCGACGCCGCAGTTGAAGTTGTCGCCGATCACGATCTCGGCGTTGAAGTCTCCGTCGGTGTCGGCGACGACCGGGTTCTCGTACCAGGTGCACGAGCTCCGACGCTGGCTGAAGATGACCTCGCCGCTCTCGCCGTCGTACACGCGGAGGAAGCACTCGTCGCCGTAGACGACCTCGGCCCGTCCGTCATCCTCGAAGTCGAAGACGCTCGAGCCGGTCACGTTCGACGAGAGGTCCTGGACCGGCGAGAACCAGAGCACGCCGTCGGTGCTCGCGCTGGCGCACGTGCCGACCGGGCTCGCCGTGCAGTCGAGGTCGAAGACCGCGTAGGTCACGGCGCCCGCGACCCCGATCTCGGGCCTCCCGTCGCCGTCGAAGTCGGCGATGGTGGGCGGGCCGCCGGTGCCGCCGCGCGGGATCGGCACGGGCCCGAACACGACGGTTCCGTCGAGCGTCTGCACGCGCACCGCGCCATTCGAGACGACCGCGACCTCGGGGGCGCTCGCGGGCCAGCCGTGCGCGCCGGGGAAGTCGCCGAAGTCGGCGATCGCGATGTGACCCGCGATGGTCGCGGTGGACCACGCCTCGCGCGACCAGGTGCGGCCGGCCGAGTCCCACTCCCAGACGCCCTGTCCGGTCACGAGCTCCATGCGCCCGTCCGCGTCGACGTCGGCGACCACCGGGAAGATGCCCTGCGAGTAGATGAGCAGGCCGAGCGAGGCGTCGACGAGGCGCCCTTGGTTGTCGAGCACGACGCCGCCGCGCATCACCTCGGGCACGCCGTCGTCGTCGAGATCCACGAGGCTCGGTCCGGCCCAGCCGCCGCCGGTCGGCCGATAGGGCGTGACGCCGTCGGCGAGGGTCGAACGCCAGAGGACACGCCAGGCGCTGGCCCCGTCGTCATAGGTAAACGCGACGAGGCCGCCGCCGGCCATGAAGGCGACGATCTCGGGGCGGCCGTCGCCCGTGAGGTCACCGATGGCGGGAGGCGCGCTGTGCGCGACGAGCTGGAGCGAGCCGAGCTCGGCGGATTGGGTGCAGGTGGCGCCGTCGAGCACGCGGATGACGCCGGTCGGGAGCTCGCTCGAGCCGTCCTCGCCGTCGTCGAAGACGGCGACGATCGAGGGGCGCGGAGGATCGTCGGGGCCGCGACCGATGCCGAAGTCGGCGACCATCGGCGTCGAGAGCACGTGCAGCCACGCCGGCCACGGATCACCCGCCGGGGCCTCGCTGAACGCGCATTGGAGCGTCGGAGCGAAGACGCCCGGGACCTCGAGGCGGCGGCACGTCGGGTCGAAGGTCATGCTCGGCGGCACGCCGTAGGGGATGCAGCGGGAGAGGCCCTCGTCGCAGTAGGTGTCGCCGTCGCAGTCGTCGGTGCTCCCGCACGGCCCGCTATCCGCCGCGCACGCCCCGTGCGCGCAGAGCTGACCCGCGGGGCAGCAGGTCTCGCCGCAGGTGCGCTCGTCGGGACAGGGAGGCGGCTCGGTGTCGGACTGGTCGGCGTCGTGGCCCGCGTCGCGCGTGCTGGCGTCCGACGCCGAGATGCAGACGCCGTCGAGGCAGAGCTCCCCCGCGCGACAATCGCTGGTGGTCTCGCAGCGTCGAGCTGGTGTGGGGCTGCCGGAGCAGTCGCACGCGGCGGCGGTGAGCGCGAGGAGGAGGGTGATGGGGGAGAGGGTGCGGACGGCGTGGAGGGGCACCCGTGAAGGGTACACCGCGCGGGGACGTCGGTTCATTCTTCCGTTCTGGATTCACGCGGGCGGCAGTCCGCGTCTGCGTCCGCGTCCGCGTCCGAGCCCCGCGTAGGACGCTGCCGCCGGGCTCAGCGATCCAGCTTTGCGATCTCGCCGGCGCGGACCAACAAGAGCAGCGCCGAGAGGGTGACCAGCGCCCCCGCGAGCAGCGCGCCGAGCGGCGCGATCCATGGGGTGAGCCCCGTGGCGGCGAGGCCTCCGCCGATGGCCGGCAAGAGCGCGGCGCCGATCCGGACGGGCGGCGGCAGCTTCGCCGAGAGCGAGCGCGCGACACCCGCCCCCCAGGCCCCGAAGGCCACGGCGGCGAGCGCGAGCAGCGCCGCGAGCAGGAGCCGCGGCGCGAGGTCGTGCGCGGCCTCGAGCGAGGCGGCGAGCAGACCGGCGCCGTCGGGGAGCATCTGGCCCGTCACGTAGACGTCGTTCAGGAGCGCGAGGTCGGCCTCCTGCAGGGCACCGTAGCGACCCGGCACGAGGATGCGATCCGGGCGGCCCTTCACCATGCGAAGGGCGATGTCCGCCGGGACGAGCGCGCCCTCCTTCATCTGCACGAAGCGGGGCTCGTGGACCATCCCGCGCGCGGTCCCGACCGAGATCGTCGGGTTGCGCGACTCGCCTTCGAGGATGCGCTCCATTCCGTCGTAGAGCCTGTCGCTCTCGGCGCGCTGGCTCGCCGACTCGGCGGCGATGCGATAGATGCGCGTGTCCTCCATCAGGGCGCGCTGGCCCTCGACGCGGGTCCCGAGCGCCCCGCTGCCGACGCCGACCATGACGAGGAGCGTCGCCGCGACGGCGCAGAAGAAGGGACCGAGCACGGCGAGCGCGGCCTGATCGCGCGTCTTGCCGCCCGCGAGCGAGTGCAGCGCGCCGCTCACGCCCGTCGGCGCCGCGAGCGGCACGAGCATGTAAGCGACCGACGCGCGCGCGATCTCGCCCGCGAAGGCCCCCGTCCAATGGTCGATCTGGGGCGCCCCCTCGAGCGCATCCGCGAACGCGCGGCCGAGGACGGCGAAGCAACCGCCGGGGTCGCTCGCGAAGCCCCAGAGGGCGGCGACCACGAGGGCGACCAGACCCGCCGCGCCGAGCCACCCCGCGATGGGCAGCGTCCGCGAGCCACCGACGGCGAGCACCGCGCCGACGACCGCCGCCCCGCCCACGAGCGCGAGCGTGCTCCCCGGCAGGACGATCTCGGTGACACGCGCGAGCGCATCGCCGTTCGCGCCGCCGCCCCACGCGAAGCCCGCGCCGACGGCGAGCGCGGCGACGAGCGCGCCCACGAGGCGCCAACGATCGCCCATGCGAAAGAAGCGACGAGCGAGCGAGCCCGTGACCTCCACGTCGCCACCCGACTTGCCCGGCGCGTCCGTGCGCGCGAGCCAGACCTCCGCGTAGCGGAGCGGCGCGAGCACGATCCCGAAGAGCCAGAGCCAGGGCAGCGTCCCCGCGCCGCCGAGGGTGACCGCCGTCATCGCGCCGACCGCGGAGGCGGCGGCGAACGCGGTCACCGTCGCGAGCGTCGCCGCCTGCCCGGGCGAGACGCCCTCCCCGCCCCCGCCGCGGACGGCGCGAACGCCATCCGCGAAACGACGCCACTGCGGGGCGCGGAGACGGATCGTGAGCACGAGGGCCGCGAGGCCCAAGATCGGCGTGACCACGTAGTACCAGAGCGGTTCACGAAGATCGGCGAGGGCGACGGGATCCATGGGGGCGTGGTCTGGAACCTCCGGGCAGCGCGTGCAAGCGCGCATCGCCCGCTCTGGATGGTTCCAAGGGGTCAGACCGGCTTGAAGTCGACCAGATCGCGGAAGCGCTGGACGCGCAGCACGATGTCCTCGCGCGAGAGCGAGAGGAGGCGCTCGACCGCGATGCCCTCGACGCAGAAAGACGCGACGGCCGAGCCGTAGATGACGGCCTGCCGGAGCGTCTCGGGCTCGGTGTTCCCGTGGCGCGCCACGTAGCCGAGGAAGCCGCCCGCGAAGGCGTCGCCGGCGCCCGTGGGGTCGACCGCCTCGAGCAAGAACGCGGGCGCGTTGAAGATGTTCTCCCCGGCGAAGAGCCACGCGCCGTACTCGCCCTGCTTGATGACCAGCGTGCGCGGGCCCATGTCGAGCAGCGCGGAGGCGACGCGCACGAGGTGGTGATGCCCGCTGAGCTGGCGGGCCTCCTCCTCGTTGATGACGAGCACGTCGACGCCACGGAGGAGCTTCTCGAGCGCGGGGCGCGCCCCGTCGATCCAGAAGTTCATCGTGTCGGCGACGACGAGCTTGGGGCGCTCGACCTGATCGAGGACCGAGAGCTGCAGCTCGGGCGCGATGTTGCCGAGCATCACGAAGGGCGTCTGGCGAAAGCGCTCGGGGATCTTCGGGTCGAAGTCGGCGAAGACGCCGAGCTCGGTCTTGAGCGAGGTCCGCGAGGTCAGGTCGTCGGTGTACTGGCCCTCCCAGTGGAAGGTCGGGCCGTCGGCGACCTCGAGGCCGTCGCAGTCGATCCCGCGGCTGCGCATCGTCTGCACGAGCTCGTCGGGGAAGTCGCGGCCGACGATGCCGACGAGCTGCACGTCGGTGAAGAAGGAGCCGGCGAGCGAGGCGTAGGTGGCGGAGCCGCCGATGACCTTGGGGAACGAGCCGCGGGCGTTGTGGAGGGTGTCGAAGGCGACGGAACCGACGACGAGCATCGAGGACATCAGGTGCTCCTGCAGAGGAAGGATCGAAGAGAGGGACGAGGGGGCCCTCGCGCGAGGGACGAACGGAATGGAAATCGGCAGAACGGAAGCGGGGCCGAGCGCGCTCAGCCGAAGCGGCCTCCGAGGAGCGGCGCGAGCTTCGCGCGCGCTTCGGGGGTGACGCGCGAGGGCGCGGTCATGATGGCGTGGGCGAGCGCGTTCGAGGCGGGGCTCTGCGCGGGGTCGGGGAGCTTGTCGGCGACCGCGCGCAAGATCGCCTTGGCGGTCGAGATGTTGGCGCGCATCACGGCGAGGACGGCCTCGACGGTCACGGACTCCTCGGTCTGATGCCAGCAGTCGTAGTCGGTCGCGAGCGCGAGGGTCGCGTACGGAAGCTCCGCTTCGCGGGCGAGCCGGGCTTCGGGGAGGTTCGTCATGCCGATCACGTCGACGCCCCAGCTGCGGTAGAGCCGCGACTCGGCGCGAGTGGAGAACTGCGGACCCTCGATGCAGACGTAGGTGCCGCCCCTGTGCGTGCGCGCGCCGACCTGCACCGCCGCGCGATAGAGCGCCTCCGCGAGCGCGGCGTCGACGGGATCGGCGAGCTCGACGTGGGCGACGACGCCGACGTCCTCGAAGAAGGTGCTCGGCCGACTGCGAGTCCGGTCGATGAACTGGTCGACCACCACCATGTCACCGGGGGCGATCGACTCCTTCATGGAGCCGACAGCCGACACGCTGATGACCTGCTCGGCGCCGAGCTGCTTGAGGGCCAGCAGGTTTGCTCGGTAATTGATCTGGTGGGGCGGCACGCGATGGCCGCGCCCGTGCCGGGGCAGGAAGAGGAAGCGCGTCTCGCCAAGGAAGCCGGAGACGACCGCGTCGCTCGGCTCACCGAAGGTGGTGGAGACGGAGTGCTCCTCGACGCGCTCGAGGCCCTCCATCTCGTAGAGGCCGCTCCCTCCGATCACGCCGACGGTCCGCTGCGTCATCTCCGCTCCCTCATCCTGCTCGGGGCGCCAGCGGCCCCATCCGCGACGTGAGCGACGCGAACGGTGCTGGCATCTAACACGCGAAGGGCGGGGCGCAAGAAGGGGCCGCAGTTCCCGACCCATGCCCGTGCCCCTGCCCCTGCCCATGCCCGCCGCCGCCTTGCCATAGCCCGCTCCGTTCCCCTCTCCGTTCCCCCGCAGTTCCCGACCCATGCCCGTGCCCCTGCCCCTGCCCATGCCCGCCGCCGCCTTGCCATAGCCCGCTCCGTTCCCCCCTCCGCCCCGAGTCCGCGTCCGCACACGGGCCGCCCTCAGTTCGTCAGCGACGGTCATGGGTCGTCCGAGCATGACCATCAGCCCTGCCAGAGCGAACGGGGCAGGGGCAGGGGCAAGGGCAGGGGCAGGGGCAGGGGCAGGGGCAGGGGCAGGGGCAGGGGCAGGGGCAGGGGCAGGGGACTCCTCCACCCTCTTCCCTGGTCGTTCACCCGGAAGCTGGCATACTGCCGCCGTCGACCGGGGTGTCGAACGTGCTTCGAGCGCGGCTCGGACGTGGTGCACGAGGCAATCGAAGACGGGGTTTGGCGGCGATGCCGCCCGAAGGAGAGAACATGAAGCGTACGCAGTGGCTCTTTGCCTGCTTGGCCGTTGCTGGCCTGGGTCTTGGGGGATGTGGGGACGACGACGACACGGTGCCCGTCGACGGTGGCGGTGAGACCGACGCCGGCATGGACGGCGGCGAGACGCCCGAGGGGTGCCCGCCCCCCACCGCCGCGCCGAACTGCGGCGACATGGGCGGCCAGATGGGCGCCTGCTGCTACCGCGCGTCGAACGCGACCCGGCAGGACGCGCCGGAGTACCGCATGGCGCAGCTCCGCCTCTCGGAGCCCCGCTCCCTCTCGAACGCGATCATCCTCAACATCCTCAACCAGGCGATCGAGGAGGAGCGCTTCAACTGGCTCATTCGCGTCACGGGCGCGGACGCGGACGGCGCGGTCACCATCACGACCGGCTTCGGCCGTGGAAACGCGGACGGCACCTTCACCTTCGCCGATGGCGACGCACCCGGACCCGAAGACCCGAACCGCTGGGACCCGCAGATGCTCGAGGGCACGCTGACGGGCGAGACCGTCACCACGGGTAGCCTCAACGAGGTCTTCGCCGTCCCCGTCCTCAACACGGACGGCACCGAGGTCATCCTCGAGCTCCCGCTCCGCGGCTTCCGCGTGATCGGCGCGACGATGAGCGAGGAGCGCTCGTGCATCGGCAACCGCTCGGGCAACGCCTACTGTAGCCGCGACGGCACGGTCGAGACCTTCATCGCGGTCGAAGACGCTGACGGTATCGTCAACCAGCCGCCCGTGGTCGCGAGACTCTGCTGGCTGCTCTCGGGCGACCTCGGCGCCGGCGAAGTGGAGTGCGCCTCTCGTCCTCGCAGCGAGTGGACCATCCCGCCCAACGCGCTCTGCGATGGGGGCAACTGCACGACGGGCGCTTGTGATCCGCTCACCGACTGCAACGCCTGGCGCGTGGTCGGCGGCTTCTCGGCGCACGGCGTGAACATCACCGAGTGATCCTCGAACGCTGTTGAAGCGAGAGCCCGCGCTTCGGCGCGGGCTCTTCTCTTTTCTTTTCGTGGCAGTCGAGCGTGATCGATCGCCGGATGCAGAAACGACGCAACTGAGCCAAGCTCGGTCCGAAGAGACGTCGTCATGACCCACCGCCATCCCCTCCTCGCCCTCGCGCTCGCCGCGCTCACCCTCCCGCTGCTCGGGTGCACCAAGACCCGCCGCTGCAGCGAGATCGGGCTCATCGAGAACCTGGACGGCATCTGCGAGTGCGCGCCGCCCCGCGTCATCGCCCCCGGCGACCGGCTCCGCTGCGACTGCCCGGAGGGCTGGGACGACGTCGACGGCGTGTGTATCCCGCCCGACGGTGGCGTCGATGGCGGCCCCGTGGAGGACGGCTGCGTCCCGCGCACCGTCTTCGCCGACGCGGACGGCGACGGCCGCGGCGACCCCGCCGTCTCCACCGAGGCCTGCGTCACGCCCGAGGGCTACGTCGACAACGCCGACGACTGCGACGACACCTGCGCCGTCTGCTGGACCGGCGCCGAGGAGGTCTGCGACGGCGAGGACAACGATTGCAACGGCCACGTCGATGAAGGCGTGAGGGTACCGGTGGGGGAGCCGGTTCAGATCAACACCGACCGCGCATTGAGCGGCGCGCTGACGAACGGGTTGGCGGTCGAGCCTCTGCCCGACGGGGGTGCGCTCGCCTTTTTCATCGACGACTCGCTGGATGACGTCCTCAGCTACGGCCAAGTGACAATGGTCCGGCTCGACGGCGAGGGTCGCCCGGTCGGCGCCGCGATCCATGTCGACCCGAGCGTACATCCGCAATCGTTCGTGACCTCCACGCGGAACGGCGATGCGATCGTCGTGGCCTATGCATCAGACGACGGGTCCGTCCGGGCCCGTGTCTACTCCGCCGCGGACGGCTCGGCGCTGACACCCCCTCGTGTCCTCACGGAGCGATGGGCCCGGGACATCGCTGTGACCTCCTACGGAAGTGGGTTCATCTTCGCGTGGACCCAGGAGGACCGCTTCATCGTCGTCCAATCGCGACAGCGACTGATCGGCAACGCTCCGGAAGACGGCGACGTGCTGCATGAGCTTTCTGAGAGCCTGTACCTCCACCCGATGTCATGGGTCGAGGTTGGCCCCTCGCGCTGGTTGGTCTTCCGCGACGGCGACGTTCTGCGCTCCGCCACGTTCGAAGGAGCGCTCTCGCTCCCGCTCCCTACGGCGACGCCGCTAGCGGTGGAGGCGTCGAACGTCCAGTTTCTTCGAGGCGGCCCCAACCGCCGCGTCGGGATCTCCGACCTCCACGGCGGACTGGCGGCGTTCGACGTCACGTCTCCGGCTTTGGAGGTCATCGTCGCCGACGCCGCTCTCTACGGTCCGCCATGGTTCAGTGCGGCTGGAGATCTCGTCGCAGTATCGCGCCTGAGCACCGATCTCGACTCTGGCGCGATGCTGTACGGGCGAACCAACGGGGAGTGGCAGCGCGCCATCGCAGGAAACCTCGCGCCTCCCACCTTTGGCCCCTTGATCGTGAACTCGTTGGTCGTGTTCTCCGAACCACGCGACGACGTAACTGCGAACCTGACGGTACGTCGACTGGGATGCGAGTAGGACAACGTCCCACAGGCGCCACCCAACGCGCATTGCGCGCAAGCCAACCGCCCATCGACGAGGTTGTCGGCGGATGCCGACTACCTGTAACCTGCTTCGTGTTCGGGGTCCGTGCGGGACGCCGGGGTGCAGCTTGCGTTAGGGAGTTGGGATATGTCGGGAACTTGGCGTCCGCAGGAGCGGGCCCCGTGGGCGTTGCTCTACGGGCTCGTAGCGATGGGGCTGATGGCTTGCGGCGGTGGCGGCTGCGGAGGTTGCGGCGAGAGCTGCGGCGTCGCGCCGATCCCCGGCGGCTTCCCGATCGAGCAGCGCGTGCCGAACTCGGCGCAGGTGCGGCTGACCGAGGAGGGCATCAACTTCCTCGAGGAAAACGCCGCAACTTTGGTCGGACTCTTCTTGGAGGATGGGATTTTCTTTCCTGTTCCTCGGACAACCGGCAGAGAGTTCTCTACGGACTTCGACATCTGCAGAAGTGAAAACTGCGCGATTCTTGGTGACATCTCCTCACTCACCATCGATCCCGTGGCCCCGAACCGATTGCGCGTTCACATCCGTGTTCGTTTGACGGCGACCGACCTCGAGCGAAATCCACGCCCGATCGATGTCCGAGTCAATCCCCCTGTTCTGCCCGCCGGGAACTGCACGATCGATGTCGAGACCCGCAACGGATCACGTGACTACGTCGGTCTCATCGCGAATCTCGCGCTGGTGGAGGAGACCGAGGCCGCGCGACGTGGCTACACGAAGATCGTTGTTGAAGACGTGGGACTCGCCCCCGGAGAAGACCTTGAGAATCCGGACGTGACCATCGGCGGATGTTCCGGATACGCATGGCTTCTCAACCTCTTCAAGGGAACGTTGATCAACCAACTTCAGAACCAGATCGGAGACCTTCTGGACAGCGCTCTCGACGAGCAACTCTGCACCCGTCAGGGTGAGTACGGCTGCCCCACGGGCACCCACGCAGTGCCGGCCGGTGCGGATCCCGAGGCGGTCTGCCGCTACGCGCCGAGCGAGAGCGCTGCGTGTGTCCCCATGCTGCTCGGCACCGACGGCCAGGGCGATCTCGGCGCCGCGTTCCTCGGGAGCGTCTCTCCCGGCACCCACGCGCCGGGGCAGTTCTTGCTCGCGGCGGGTGGAGACGGCGAGGCCGTGAACAACGGCATGAGCCTCTTCTTCTACGGTGGCTTCCTCGGCACGAGCCGCGACTTCACCACCATCTACCCGCACAACCCGTGCGTGCCGCGCATCGAGCCGCCGCCGATCCCGACGATCCCGCGGATCGCGACCTTCCGCGGCAACACCGTGCCTGGGCTCGCGGAGCCGCCGCATGTCGGGATCGGTCTGAGCGAGTCGTTCCTCAACCACGCGGGCTACGGCGCCTTCGACGCGGGTCTGCTCTGTATCGGCGCAGGGACGCCGCTCTCGCAGCAGCTCAGCACGGGCCTCTTCTCGCTGCTCATCCCCTCGCTCAACCGCATCACCTTCCCCGAGCGCTCCGCGCCGCTCGCGGTGATGTTGCGCCCGCAGCGCCCGCCGGTCTTCACGATCGGGATGGGGACGGGCGAGGCCGATCCGCTGCTCTCAATCCTCCTCGAGGAGCTCCAGGTCGACTTCTACGTGTGGAGCAACGACCGCTTCGTGCGCTTCATGACCTACCAGGCCGACCTCACGCTCGCGCTCAACCTCACGGTGGCGGACGGCGAGATCGTGCCGATGGTCGTCGGGCTCGACGCGGAGAACTCGAGCGTCACGAATCAGTCGAACCTGCTCACCGAGGAGCCCGGCCGGCTCGCGACGATCATCCAGGACGTGCTCACGGGCTTCGCCTCGATGGCCTTCGGGGATCTCGGCGGCTTCGCGCTCCCGGATCTGAGCGGCATCGAGCTGCAGGTTCAGGAGGGTGGCGTCCGTGGGATCGAAGAGTCCGGGGAGGCCTTCCTCGGCATCTTCGCCCGGCTCAACGTGCCCGCGCCGATGCCGCTCTCGGCGCCGGTCGAGACGCGCATGACGCTGGGCGAGCTCGAGCTCGATCCCTACGACATGCGCTTCGAGACGTGGCGCGAGGGCACGCCGCCGCGCCTGAACCTCCACCTCGACGCGAGCGGCCCCGAGGGCGTGGACTTCGAGTACAGCGTGCGCGTCGACGGGCAGCCCTGGTCCGCGTGGACCCGCGACCCGAACGTGGTGGTCGAGGATCCGATGCTGCGCTTCCAGGCGCGGCACGTGGTCGAGGCGCGCGCGCGCGTCGTGGGCGAGAAGCGGAGCGTCGATCTCACCCCGGCGATCGCCGAGGTGCTCGTCGACATCGAGCCGCCGCTCGTCGAGCTCGCGCGCGAGGGCGGCCGGCTCTACGTCGAGGCGTGGGATCTGCTGGGCGACGACGCGCTGCAGTATCGCTGGCGTCCGGCGGGCGCGGACTTCGACCGCGAGAGCAACGCGGGCTGGTCGGACTGGGCGCGCATCTCGCGCCGGGTCGCCCTGCCGGTGGTGGGCGAGGTCGAGGTCGAGGTCCGCGACGACGCGGGCAACGTCGGCTCGGTATCGAGTCCGCTCATCCGGGGCGTGCCGAACCCGAGCGGCGGCGGCGGCTGCGACTGCAGCGTCGAGGGCCCCGGCCACGCGCCGGGCACCGCGCTCGCCTTCTTGGGCGCGCTCTTCTTCCTCGCCCGGCGTCCTCGCCCCAAGACGGGACGCAGCCGAAAGGGACCGCCCCGCGGGCGCTCCTTTCGCCGCTCGGGGGGGAAGCGCGCGGGAGTGACGGGGGCGTCGAGCCTCTTCCTCGGCCTGGCCCTGCCGATGGCGCTCGCGGTCGCGGGCTGCGATTGCGGGACGAACCCTGCGCCGCCCGACGGCGAGGTGCCGATGGACGGCGAGATGGAGGACGCCGGCCCGCCGGGTCCGCTCGACCCGGGCCTGCTCGCGACGCACCTCGACATGGTCGCGCTCGCGGACGGCACGCTCGTGCTGAGCGGCTACAGCGTCGGCTCGCCGCCCTCGGCCGTGTACGGCGATCTGGTCGTCGGCACGTGGAACGGGACGAGCGTCGACTGGGAGATCATCGATGGTGTGCCCGACATGCCGCCCACGCGCGACCCCTCGGGCTGGCGTGGTGGAATTGCGCAGCCAGGCGACGATGTCGGCACGTTCTCGTCGATGGTGAACGACGGGAGCAACCTCGTCGTCGCGTACCACGACCGCACGAACGGCGCGCTGAAGGTCGCGAGCGGGACGGTCGGCGGCGCGTGGTCGATCACGACGGTGGACGCGGACGGCTACGCCGGCGCGTACGCCTCGTTGACGCGGACGTCCACGGGCTACGCGGTGAGCTACCTCGCCATCTCGAGCCCCTCGGTCTACCCGGGCCGCCCGATCTCGGGCGTTCGGGTGGCGACGGCCAGCTCGCCGACGGGCCCGTGGACGGTCACCGAGGTGACGAGCGGTGAGATGCCCTGTCGTCCGGCGTTCTGCGGGGGCACGGCGGCGTGCCTGGAGACGGGCAACTGCACGATGGACGCGGGTGGCGCGGCAACGCTCCCCGACAACTACGTCGAGGACCTCCCCCCGGCGATCGGCCTGCACACCGCGCTGGCCGCGACGCCGACCGGCCTCGCGCTGGTCTACTACTCGCGCGCGGAGGGCAACGTCTACGGCGTGACCTTCGAGGGTGGCACCTGGGGTGAGCCCTTCCTGATCGACGGTTACGGGCGCGGCGATCCGGACGCGGGCGACAGCGGCCTTCACGCGAGCCTCGTCGTGGACGGCGACGGCGTGTGGCACGTGGCGTACGTGGACGGCGCGGAGGAGGTGCTCCGCTACGCGCGCATCGAGGGTGGCGTCGTCACCCGCGAGGACGTCGACGACGGCGAGACGGAGGACAGCACGGACGGGCGGCACGTGGTGGGCGACGACGCGTCGATCGTGGTGACGCCGAGCGGCGAGGTGCGCATCGCGTACCAAGACGCGACGCGGCAGGACGCCCGCCTGGCCCGCAAGGCGGCGGGCGCGACGGAGTGGACGGTGTCGGTGCTCGATGACGCGGACAGCACCGGCTACTTCACGACGCAGGCCTTGGTCGGGAGCGCGAGCTCGATCGCGTTCTGGTACCGGCAAGAGATGAGCGCGAGCCGCTCGAACGGAGTGCGGGTCCGCAACGTCGAGTAGCCCCCGCGTGGCGCCACGCGAAGAGAGCCGCGCCTTTGGGCGCGGCTCTCTTCGTTCGTTGGCTGGACGCTCATGTACACCTGACGTCGACGCTTGGAGGCAGACGCTGTTGCGGGGGCGCGGGGACGTGGACGTCCGTGGGGACGTGGCGGTCGAGGGGTTGTGGAGGTCGAGGGGACGTGGAGGTCGAGGGGTTGTGGAGGTCGCGGGAACGTGGAGGTCGAGGGGTTGTGGAGGTCGAGGGGACGTGGAGGTCGAGGGGACGTCGAGGTCGAGGGGTTGTGGAGGTCGAGGGGTTGATCTGCCGCGTGTCGGCTCACGGCGGGGGAGGACACGCCCCGCCACACCGGCGCG
>JAHBWH010000144.1 GCA_019637115.1 Myxococcales bacterium
AAGCGTCCCCTGCCCCTGCCCGAGAAAGCACGGCGGGCTGGTTCTTCGGCCCCTCTGGGCAAGGGGCAAGGGCACGGGGAGGGGACTTCTAGGACTTCGTCAACGCCGCCAGCAAAGCATCCACGCTCTTCTTCCCGTCGCCGAAGAGCATGCGCGTGCGCTCGTGGACGAAGAGCGGGTTGTCGACGCCCGCGTAGCCCGCGCCGAGGCTCCGCTTGAAGACGACCGTCATCGCCGCCTCCCAGACGTGCAGCACCGGCATGCCCGCGATCGGGCTGCCAGGGTCGTCGACCGCGCTCGGGTTCACGATGTCGTTCGCGCCGATGACGAGGACGACGTCCGTCTTCTTGAAGTCCTCGTTGATGAGATCGCGCTCGAGCACGATGTCGTAGGGCACCCCCGCCTCGGCGAGCAGCACGTTCATATGCCCCGGGAGGCGCCCCGCGACCGGATGGATCGCGAAGCGAGCGCGCACGCCGAGGTCCTGTAGCCGGGTGGTCAGCTCCTTGACCGAGTGCTGCGCGCGCGCGGTCGCCATGCCGTAGCCCGGCACCAGGATGACCTCCTTCGCGTTGCGCAGCGCGTCCGCCAGCGCGGCGGCGTCGATCTCCTGCACGTCCCCCTCGACCTTCAGCGCCGTCGCGCCGCCGTCGGTGCCGAAGCCGCCGAAGACGACGTTGAGGATCGATCGGTTCATCGCGCGGCACATGATGATCGTGAGGATGATGCCGCTCGCGCCGACGATGGCGCCGGTCACGATGAGCAGATCGTTCTGGAGGACGAAGCCGGTCATCGCGGCCGCCCAGCCGGAGTAGCTGTTCAAGAGCGAGACGACGACGGGCATGTCTGCGCCGCCGATCGCGAGCACGAGCAAGACGCCGAGCACCGCCGCGATGCCGGCCGCGCCGAGCACGAAGGGCAAGGCCGCGTCGGCGCTCTCGGCGCCGACGAAGGGGAAGGCAAGGCCGACGAGCGCGCCGAAGAGCAAGAGGTTGAAGAGGTGGCGCCCAGGGAAGAGCACCGGTCGGCCCGAGAGCGTGCCGCGGAGCTTCGCCCACGCGACGACCGAGCCGGTGAAGGTGATCGCGCCGATGCCCACACCGAGCCAACACTCGACGAGGTGGATGTCGCGCTCGAGCTCCGTCGCGTGCGCGTCTCCCGGCGCGAGCATGCTGCTGATGCCGATGAGCACCGCCGCGAGGCCGCCGAAGCTGTTCAGGAGCGCGACGAGCTCGGGCATCGCCGTCATCGGCAGGCTCCGCGCGAGCACGGCGCCGACGAGGGCGCCGACCATCACGGTGCCGCCGACCATGGGGAGGCCAGCGGTGGTCGCCCGGAGAGCGATGACCGTCGTCGCGGCGACCGCGATCGCCATCCCGAGGATCGCGAGCCGGTTGCCCGCCTTCGCGGTGGAGGGCTTGGCGAAGCCTTTGATGCCGACGATGAAGAGGACCGCCGCCGCGAGGTAGGAGACGGTGACCAGCTGGGCGCTCATCGCTCGCCCCCCTTCTTGAACATGCCGAGCATCCGCTCGGTGACGAGGAAGCCGCCGGCGACGTTGATCGTCGCGATGAGGAGCGCGGCCGCGCCGAGCACGACGGCGAGATCGAAGCCGCCGGGTGAGGCCTGCAGGAGCCCGCCGACGAGGACGATGCCGCTGATCGCGTTCGTCACGCTCATCAGCGGGGTGTGGAGCGCGGGCGCGACCGCCCAGACCACCTGCCAGCCGACGAAGCAGGCGAGCACGAAGACCGTGAAGCGCTGCACGAAGGCGGGGGGCGCGTAGAGCCCCACGAGCGTGAAGAGCGCGGCGAGCACGAGGCCGGCCGCGATCGCGGGCGCCGTGCGCTTCTTCTTCGGCGTGGGCTTCTTGGGCAGCTCGATCTTCTCGAGTTTCGCCTTCGGCGGCGTGGGCGAGGGCTCCGGGGGTGGCGGCGGCGGGAGGACCTCGCCCCCGTGCGTGACCGTGGAGGCGCGGACGACCTCGTCGTCGAGGTCGACGTGGAAGCCCTCTTCGCCCTTCGCCATGTCGGAGAGCAGCGCGACGACGTTCGCGGCGAAGAAACGGCTCGCCGTGTGCGCCATGCGGCTCGGCAGGTCCGTGTAGCCGAGGATCGTCACGCCCTCGTGGACGACGGCCTCACCGGGGACCGTGAGCGAGCAATTGCCCCCTTGCTCCGCCGCCATGTCGACGATCACCGAGCCGGGCTTCAAGCAGGCGACGACGTCGTCCGGGACGAGGATCGGCGCCTTCGCGCCGGGCACGAGCGCGGTCGTGATGATCACGTCCACCTCGGCCGCCTGCGCGCGAAAGAGCGCCATCTCCGCCTCGATGAACGCCTTGCTCATCGTCTTCGCGTAGCCGCCGCCTCCCTCCCCGCTCTCCTCGATCTCGACCGTGAGGAAGCTTCCACCGAGCGACTCGACCTGCTCGCGCGCGGCGGCGCGCACGTCGAAGGCCCGCACCTCGGCGCCGAGCGCGCGGCCTGCCGCGATGGCGGCGAGCCCCGCGACGCCCGCGCCGATGACCAGGATGCGCGCGGGCCGCTCGCTGCCGGCCGCCGTGACCTGCGCCCCAAAGAAGCCCTGGTAGACGTGGGCGGCCTCGAGCACCGCACGATACCCCGCGAGGTTCGCCATGCTCGAGAGCACGTCCATCTTCTGCGCGCGCGTGATGCGCGGCACCCGGTCGAGCGCGATGGCGGTCACGCCCTGCGCCGCCAGGGCGCGCACGACCTCCTCGTTGCGCGGAGGGAAGAGCAGCGACACCAAGCAGGCGCCCGCCTTGGTCCGCCCCACCTCCTCGAGGGTGGGCGGCGAGATCTTCACCACGACGTCCGCGCGCCACGGATCATCCGAGCCCGCCGCCTCGGTCACCTTCGCGCCCGCCTCGCGATACCCCGCGTCCGAATACCCGGCGCCCTCCCCGGCGCCACGCTCCACCACCACGTCGAAGCCGAGCTTGCTCAGCTTCTCGACCACACCCGGGACCACGGCCACGCGCTTCTCGCCGCGGGCAGTCTCTCGGGGCACTCCAATCGTGAGCATCCGCACGCCCCCCTCTTAGCTCGACCGCGACACTGAGCAAGTGACGCGGCGCGTCATAGGTCGTCGTCCTTACGCCGCAGCGCGCAGACGCTCGCGGTCGAGGTGGACGTCGAGCTGAGGGTACGCCACGGTGATGCCCGCGTCCTTCAGCGCCCCCCACACCTCCGTCCGCAGCGCGGAGGCGAACTTGGGCCGCCCCCACGGTTCGTTGGTCCACGCCGCGACCCGGAAGACGACCCGGCTCTCGCCGATCTCCTCGACGAAGACAGCGTGCGGTCTCGTCGAACGGTCGCCCTGGACGCGAGCGGCGGCTGCCGAGAGGACCTCGGTGGTCTTCTGCAGGTCGCTGCCGAAAGCGACGCCCACCGTCACGTTCACGCGCAGCTCGGTGTGCTCGTACGTGAGGTTCTTGATCTTCTCCCGTACCAACGTGTCGTTGGGCACCAGCACGAACTCGCCGTCGAGCGTCTCCACGACGGTCGCGCGGATGCCGAGGCGCTGCACGCGCGCGATCGTGCCGTCGATCACGAGCACGTCGCCGGGCCGAATCGTCCGCTCCCCGAGGAGGATCACGCCCGCGACGAAGCTCTGCGTCACGGTCTGCATCGCGAAGCCGATGGCGACCGCGAAGACCGCGCCGGCCGCGAAGAGCGCGCTCAGGTTGATGCCGATCGTCTGGAGCGAGATCCCAAAGCCGATGAAGAGCACGACGTAGTGCGTCAGGCTCGCGACCGCGCCGATCGTTCGCTCGTCCGTCGCGCCCCGAAGGGCGAAGGCGCGGCGCAGCAGCTTGCGGACCACTCGGGAGACGACGAAGGTGACGGCGATCGTGAACATCGCCGTCAGCGCCGTCATGACGGTGATGCGCGTGCCCGAGATGTCGAAGAGATCGATCTGCAGCGCGGCGCGGAGCTGCGCGAGCCACTCGGTGATGACGTCCACGGTGGGACGATATCCTCCGCGTCGGCACATCCCCAAAATCGTGCGCACGCGCAGATCCGCACACCAGGGGGGCCTCTCGCCCCCAGCCTCGGCCATGATCGACCTCGATCAACCGAAGACCGCGTCTTGGTCTACGAAGTGCATCCGCCACCCGCGGGATGAATCGGTGTACGGTTTCGGCACAGTCGCTGGGCTCGGGACGCGTACGCTGGCGGCGCTGGAGGACGGAATGAGACGCTGGACCCTGTCGATGGCCATCTTGGCCCTCCTGGGCTGCGAGGGATCAATCGGCACGCCGCCGATCGATGACCCCAACGACCCGAGCTGCCGGGCGACCGGGCGCTGCGCAGGAGAGGTCGGCCCCGCCGTCACGAGCGCGTACCCACGGCTCTCGCATCAGCAGTGGGAGAACACAGTCCGGGATCTCTTCGGCTGGAGCGAGCTCCCTGGCCTCTCGGGCACCTTCGCCCCCGATCCGCGCGGCACGACGGTCTTCGACAACGACGGCACGGTCCTCCAGGTCACCCCGAACCTGTGGGAGGACTACCAGGCCGCCGCCGAGACGATCGCGCAGCGCGTGGTGCAAGACGCCGACGCGCTCGCCCGCGTGACGGGGGGGTCGACGGATCCGCGCGCGGTCTACGAGGGCTTCCTGTGGCGCGTCTTCCGGCGCCCGCTGACGGCGGCCGAGGTCGATCGCTACGTGGCCCTCCACGGCCGGGGCGCGACGCACTACCCGTCGATGGGCCCGTTCCCGGCCGGCGTGCGGCTCGTGCTGGAGGCGGCGCTCCAATCGCCCCACTTCCTCTACCGGAACGAAGACGGCGAGGTGCGCGAAGGTCGCATCACCTTGAACGCTTGGCAGCTCGCGTCGCGGCTCTCGTACACCCTCTGGGACACGATGCCCGACGACACGCTCTTCGACGCCGCGCGCTCGGGCGCGCTGGTCGAGGGACGCGGGCTCGCTGGCGAGGCCGCGCGGATGCTCGACGACGTCCGCGCCGAGGCGAAGATTCGCGCCTTCCACCGGCAGCTCTTCGAGCTCGGCACCTACGACGACCTGCGCGTGGACGGCCTCGGGAGCGGCATCGGCCGCGCGATGCGCGAGGAGACCGAGCGCTTCATCGCGGACGTGATCCTCGAGAACGATGGCGGGGTGCGCGAGCTGCTGACGGCGAGCCACACCTTCGTGAACGCCGAGCTCGCCTCGCTGTACGGGCTCGACGGCGTGTCGGGCGAGGGCTTCACGCGGGTCGAGCTCGACCCGACCCAGCGGGCCGGCGTGCTGACGCACCCGGGCTTCATCGTCCGAAAGCGTGGCGACACGGCGCCGATCCTCCGCGGCGTCTACATCAACATGCGCGTGATGTGCGCACACATCCCCGAGCCGCCGGAGTTCGAGCCGCCCGTCCCCGCGGGCGTGACCCGCCGCGAGCGCATCCACAGCATCACCGGCCCCGGCACGTGCGGCGCGACCTGCCACGCCGAGGTCATCAACCCCATCGGCTTCGCCTTCGAGACCTTCGACGACCGCGGCCAGTGGCGCACCGAGGACAACGGCCGACCCGTCGACGCGCTCTCGAGCTACTGGTTCGGCGGTGAGCTCGTGACCTTCGATGGCCCGGTCGAGCTCATGCACGCGCTCGCCGACGCGACGATGACGCACCGCTGCTACGCGCAGAACTGGCTCGAGTACGCCTTCGGCCGGCCGATGCAGCCGCGCGACGTAGGCACCCTCGAGTCGATCGCCGGAGGCTCCCAGCGCGAGGGATGGAGCGTGAAGGAGATCCTGGTGGCGCTCGTGGACAGCGAGACCTTCCGCACCCGCGCGCCGCAGCCGGAGGAGGAGTGACCATGGTCGCCCCGAAGAACGAGAAGAAGAAGCGCCCCTTCGGCCGCCGCGCGTTCCTGCGCGGAGCCGGCACCGTGGCCCTCGGCCTGCCCTTCCTCGAGAGCTTCGTCCGCAGCCCGCACCGAGCGAAGGCCGCGCCCGAGGATTGGAGCTTCGCGATCTGGGTCCGCCAGGCCAACGGCGTCGCGCAGGCCGATCTCACGTGGGACGCCGCGCGCGCCGAGCCCGATCGGTTCTGGCCGCGCTCCACCGGCACGCTGACCCGCGCGGGGCTCGCGGCCGAGGAGGGTCGCGCGATGGCCGAGCTCGCGGACTACGCGGACGAGCTGCTCGCGGTCGCCGGTCTGCGCTTCGCTTTCCCGGGCAACGGCTGCGGGCACAGCGGCGGTGGCAACCAATGCCTCACGGCCGCGCGCGTCTCCGACACCCCCAGCGGCAACGAGTCGCTCGCGATGGGCGAGTCGGTCGACAACCGCATCGCGCGTGCGCTCAACCCGGCGGCCAACACCGAGCCGCTCACGCTCTTCACGGGGCGCAAGAGCGGCTTCTTGCCGGAGGTGCTGAGCTATCGAGGTCCGCGTGACATCCGCGCCGCCGAGAACAACCCGATGAACGCCTACATGCGCATGGTCGGGCTCGCGGGGATGGACGTCGACGTGATCAACGCGATCCGCGATCGACGCATGAGCGTGAACGACCTCGTGCGCGAAGAGATGAACCACCTGCTCACGCGGGACCTGAGCGCCGCCGATCGCCGCCGGCTCGACCTGCACTTCTCGTCGATCCGCGACCTCGAGGTGCTGATGGGGTGCCGCCTCCCCGAGATGAACGAGATGGCGATGGAGGGGATCGACCCGCTCAGCGGCGGCAACTACCAGGTCGCGAGCCGCATGCACATGGACCTCATCGCGCTGGGCGTCGCGTGCGGCTACACGCGCTCGGCGACGCTCCAGCTCGGCAACGGCAACGACGGCACCGAGCACACGATCCCCGGCGTGAACGGGGGCGCCGCGCTGCCGCGCTTCCATCAGATCTCGCATCGCATCTACAGCGACGGCTCGGAGGGCCCGCCGATCGAGGGCGCGCAGCTGATGCACCACGAGATCGACAAGATGCACCTGCGGCTCTTCCGCTACCTCCTCGACCAGCTCGCCGCGCGCACGACGCCCGACGGCCGCTTGCTCGACCTCGGCGTGACGTGCCTGACGAACGATCTCGGCGCGGGCGTGAGCCACACGTACAACAACGTGCCCTTCCTCTTCGTCGGGAGCGCGGGCGGCAACCTGCGCACGGGTCGGTACGTCGACGTGCGCGAGGGCAGCGCCTACGTGCCACACAACCGCATGTTCAACACGGTGCTGAACGCCGTGGGCGTGCGGAACGCGGATGGGTCGCTCGTCGACGACTTCGGCGACTCGAGCCTGCCGCGCGGCCAGCTCGACGCGATGATCGACCCTTCGGGCCCCGCTTGGTCGTGACGTCGTAGCGGGCTCGGCGAGTCGTCGAGCCCGGGGTCGGCGCGTCGAGGTCGACGGAGGGTTGCGTGGGGGCGACGTGGGCGCTTTGCTCTGGGGTCATGCGCGCCCCCGTCCTGCCCGTTCTCCTCCTCGCGATCGCCTGCCAGAAACCGGCGGTCACGGAGCGCCCCTTGCCCGCCGATCCTCACGCGACCCTCCACGACCTCAACCGCGAGGCTCGCGAGGCGGGCGCCACCGTCGACACGATCCACGGGGTCGAGGTGGCCGACCCCTACCGCGCGCTCGAGACCGATGACGCGCTCACCCGACGCTGGGTCGCCGCGCAGAACCTCCGCACCGAAGAGGCGCTCCCCGTCGACCCGGTGATCCGCGAGCGGCTCGGCCAGCTCTTCGCCATCGGGAGCTTGAGCCGCGTCTCGGTCGCCGCCGAGCGCGTCTTCTTCCAGCGGCGCGCGGGCGACGCCGAGCAGCCGCAGACCTTCGTGCGCGTCGGCGACGACGAGCACCTGCTCCTCGATCCGACGCGCTTCGGTCCGCGCGCGGCCCTCGACTGGGCGTTCCCCTCCCCGGACGGCACGAAGCTCGCTTTCGGCGTCTCGCAGAACGGCGACGAGCGGAGCGTGCTGCACGTGCTCGACGTCGACGCGGTGATCGCCGCGGGCGAGGACGCCGACCTCGAGCGCGCGATCTCGCCGCTCCGCATCCCCCGGACGAAGTGGTGCAACCTGGCCTGGCTGCCCGACGGCAGCGGCTTCTACTACACGCGCTACCCGGCGCCGGGCGAAGACAAGTTCGACGAGGCGAACGAGGACACCTACTTCCCCCGCGTCTTCCTCCATGCGCTCGGCGGCGATCCGGCGGAGGACCGCTTGGTCTTCGGCGCGGAGGCGGGGACCGACTTCCCGATCCCGACGGTGTCGCGCGACGGGCGATGGCTCGTCGTGAACGTCTTCCGTGGCTGGTCGGCGAGCGACGTGCACCTCCTCGACCGGCACGCCGACACCAGCGACGACGCGCCCGACGACGAGCGCCGACGCTTCACCACCGTCATCGCTGGCGAGGAGGCCGTCACGAGCGCCGTGCCGGACGGCGAGCACATCTTCCTGCTCACGAACCTCGGCGCGCCTCGCTACCGGGTCGCGCGAGTCCCGCTGAGCGACGCCGGTCGTCGTGACGCCTGGGAGGACGTGGTGCCCGAGGGCCCCGCGCCGATCGAGCATTGGGCGCTCGTCGGAGACGTCATCGCGCTCCACGTCATCGACGAGATCCGCTCGAAGCTCCTCGTCGCGCCGCGCGCGCCGGGAGGCGAGCCGCGCGAGGTCGTGCTCCCGAGCCGCGGCGCGCTCGCGGGGCTCTCCGGCTCTCCCGGCGAACGGACGCTCGCGTTCGTCCACGAGGGCTATCTGCAGCCGCCGACGCTCTTCGCGGTCGACGCGAGCCGCCTCGGCGCAGGGACGGGCGCCGTGACGAACGCCGCCCGCGTGCTCTCGGAGACGGCGGCGGACTTCGACTTCTCCGCCTACGAGGAGCGGCTCGTCCGGGTGCGCTCCGCCGACGGCACCGAGGTCCCGGTCACGGTGCTGCACCGCCGCGGGCTCGAAGGCCCGGCGCGCGCGCTGCTCTACGGCTATGGCGGCTTCAACGTCTCGCTCCTGCCCACCCTCTCGCGCAACGCGCTCGCGTGGATCGAGCGCGGCGGGGTCTACGCGGTCGCCAACCTGCGCGGCGGCGCCGAGCTCGGCGAGGCGTGGCACCGCGCGGGCATGCGCGAGAACAAGCAGCGCGTCTTCGAGGACTTCGAGGCCGTGATCGGGTGGCTGAGCGAGAGCGGGCTGTCGAGCCCGGACCGCATCGGCATCACCGGCGGCAGCAACGGCGGCCTCTTGATGGGCGCGATGGTGACGCGCGTGCCCGAGCGCTTCGGCGCGGCCGCGAGCTACGTCGGCCTCTACGACATGGTGCGCTACCACCGCTTCCCGCCCGCCGAGCTGTGGATCAGCGAGTACGGCAACGCGGACGAGGATCGCGCGCAGCTCGACTGGCTGCTGGCCTACTCGCCCTATCACCGGGTGCGCGCCGGGGCCGCGTACCCGGCCGTGCTCCTCGAGACCGCCGACCACGACAGCCGCGTCCATTGGGCGCACACGACGAAGCTGGCGGCGGCGCTGCAGGAGGCGACGACCTCGAACCGCCCGATCTACTTCTGGATGGAGCGCCAGGTCGGCCACGGGGCCGGTACGCGCACGAGCGACGCGGTGGAGAAGTACGCGCGGATGTTCTCGTTCTTCGACCAGCAGCTCCGCTGATCGCTGCGCGAGCAGCGGCGCGAAATTCAGGCTCGTTGGAATCTGGCCCAAGGTCGGCGGCGCTTGGAGGGTTTACCCCGACGTGCACGCTCGCTCAGCACACCTGCGCGCCTTGACGCAGGGTCCTCGGCGGCCGATTCTTAATCGGTCCCTGGGCCGGGGACGACCGAGGGCGGGGTCCACGGTGCACTTAACTTTCCAGCCACACGGCGAGCGGGGATAATCGATGAGCCAAGCAGAGCTCAGGGTCGTGGAAGGCGAAAACCAAGCGCAGGACAAGCTCGTCGGCTCGACGATCGACGGCCGCTACGAGGTCGAGCGTGTGCTCGGCGAGGGCGGCATGGGTCTCGTCTACAAGGCGCGGCACGTCGTGCTCAACAAGCCGCTCGCGCTCAAGGTCCTGCGCCCGGACGTCTCGCGCGACGAAGAGATCATCACGCGCTTCCGTCAGGAGGCGCAGTCCGCGTCCGCGATCGGTAACCAGCACATCATCGACATCAGCGACTTCGGGACGCTCGCGGACGGCTCGACCTACTTCGTGATGGAGTTCCTCGATGGCACCGATCTGACGGGCGCCATCGAGTCCTCGATGCCGGGGATGGACGCCGCCCGGACGGTGCACATCGCCAAGCAGCTCTGCAGCGCGCTCGGCGCCGCGCACGACGCCGGCATCGTCCACCGCGACCTCAAGCCCGACAACATCTTCCTCATCAAGCGCGGCAACGATCGAAACTTCGCGAAGGTCCTCGACTTCGGCATCGCGAAGGTGGGCGGCTCGTCCTCGAAGCTGACGCGCGCGGGCCAGGTCTTCGGCACGCCGCACTACATGTCGCCCGAGCAATGCGCGGGCAGCGGCGTCGACCACCGCACGGATGTCTACGCGCTCGGCATCATGATGTACGAGATGACGACGGGCCAGACGCCCTTTGACGCCGACAACCTGATGGGCATCCTCACCAAGCACCTCTACGAGGCGCCGGTGCCGCCGCGGCAGCACAACCCGGCGATCCCCGAGGAGCTCGAGCTCGTGATCCTCCGCGCCATCGCGAAGGACAAGGAGCAGCGCTACCAGTCGATGTACGAATTGCTCGAGGATCTCGAGCGGCTCGAGGCAGGCGTCGGCACCGTCGCGCGCGAGACGACACGCAGCATGTTGCTCGCGGACGCGACCCCAACCGCCACCGCGCCCAGCAAGGCGCCCCTCTTCGCGGTGCTCGGCATCTTGCTGGTGGCAGGGGGTGGCGCGGGCGCCTACTTCGCCCTCGGCGGCGACGACGCGCCGGAGCCCATCGCGCAGCTCCCCGTCGTCGAGACCCCGCCCGTCGCCGATCCGACGCCACCGCCGGTCGACCAGCCCGTCGACAACGTCGGCGCAGGGATGGAGGCGGCCCCCGAGGCCCCTCCGGCGTTCATGGTTCGGATCGTCTCCGAGCCCTCCGCCGTCGTCTGGCGCGGCGAAGAGTACGTCGGCCCGACGCCGGTCTCGGTGCCGCGTCCGTCCGGAAGCGATCGGCTCGAGCTCGAGCTCCGCGCCGACGGCTACGAGCCGCGTCAGTTCGCGATCTCGGCGCTGACGTCCACCCAGGAGCTGAGCTTCACGCTCACCCGCCGCCGGACGAGCAGCGGCAGCTCGATGCGCTCGACGATGGCCGCCGCCGCCGTCGAGACGATGGCGCCGACGATGGAGGCCGCCCCCGCGATGCAGGAGACGGGCATGCGCCCGCGACCGCAGAGCGAGGTGCTCGACCCCTGGGCGAACTGAGCCCTCCCTCGCGGGACCCGTCACACGCTTCGGCGCGGAGCGTGACTGCGCGCCCCTTTTCGGCGCGGAGCGTGGCTGCGCGCCCCTTTTCGGCGCGGAGCGTGGTTGCGCGCCGCTTTTCGGCGCGGAGCGTGGCTGCGCGCCGCTTTTCGGCGCGGAGCGTGGTTGCGCGCCCCTTTTCGGCGCGGGCGACGGGCACGCTCACGCGACGAGCCGTCGCGCTGCGTCAACGCGGTCGGTAGACGATGCGGTAGCGGACCGGGTTCGGGAGCTGGTCGCTCGTGATCGTGACCCCGAAGACGAGCGTCCCATTCGCGAGCCGCGTGAACGTGTCGCGGCGGTCGCCGTCATCCGTCTTCCAGTCGAGCGTGAGCGTGGCACCGCGGAGGCGCGCCCGCAGCTGCACGCGCTCGCCATCGGGGAGCGTCACGGGCTCGTAGCCTCCGAGGCGCACCTCGTACCGCTCGTCGTCGTAACGCACGCGCACACGCTCGCCGACGAGCGCGATCTCGAGCTCGCTCACGACGCGGTTCTTGGCCCGCAGCCGGCGCCTCCCGACTGCGCGCCGCAGCGGCCCCATCGCTGCGACGCCTTCGTCGATCGCGGCGTTGATCGCCTCTCGCGCGCGCTCAGCCGACGGTCCGAGCCGATAGGTCCCTGGGAGCTCGGGGGTCGGCTCGGGCTCGACGTCTTGCCCGAGCGCCATCGACGCCACGATGAGCGAGATGAGCGAGACCGAGAAGCCTCGTATTCGCATCGTCCCCTCCACCAGCGCCCAAGCCGCGCCTCGCGATCAAGATGGCCCAGCGCGTGGGCGATGGCGAGGCGATGTGGCGACGTGGGCACGAGCGACGCCAGTCGTGTGACGGGTCCCAGACTCTCGGAGCAGTTGCGGGAGCGCATCAGGAGCGAACGACGCTCGACGAGCGAGCCAAATTCACCAGTCATTTCAATTCATTGCGGGACGAGATGGCTGGGGTGTGTTGACCGCATGGGGACTCTTCACCCCGGCGGATCAGGCGCGGATCGGGGGCATGGCGTCCCCGCGAGCACCGTTCTCACAGGAAATTTTCACTGGCACGAGACATGCTCTCTGTGGAGGCATGCACCGCCTCAGCCCCCAACGCCCCGGAGACCGAGCGCCGCGCTCACGCGCGTCGGCATCCGTCTACGCGCTCCTCGTCGCCCTCGCCGCGTCCGCCGGCTGCTCCGGTGAGATCTCTGGGGTCGGCGGCACGCCGAGCGACACACCGCCGCGCCGGCCGGGCGAGCCCGCGCCGGACGCGCCGCTCGACCTCCCCACCGTCGACGACTTCGAGCGCTACTCGCGACTGACCAAGCTCGAGTACCGCTTCGTCATCCACGACCTGCTCGAGGGCGCGGATGGGACGCTGCGGAGCGCCGCGCTCACGCAGGTCGACGAGCTGCCCGAGAACAACTACGCGGGCTTCTACCAGAACCACAGCTTCATCAACGCCTCGCCTCGCCTCGCGATCCTCCAGCTCCAGCTCGCGCGCACCCTGGCCCGAGCGTTCCTGACCTCCTCGCTCTACGGCGAGCTCTGCGGCGGCAACAACCCGGACTGCGTCGACAACGTGCTCGACCGGCTCCTCCCGCGGCTCTGGAAGCGCCCCATCGCGCCGAGCGAGCGCGAGGAGCTCGTCGCGTTCCTCGACGAGACCCCGGCCGAGAGCCGCGCCTACCTCTTCTTCCTCCGGGTCTTCGCGTCGCCCTACTTCCACTTCAAGATCTTCGACCACGAGCCGGCGTCCCCGCGCGACCGGGCGATCAAGCACGCGAACCTGCTCTCGTTCTCGCTCATGGGGACCTTCCCCGACGAGACGCTGCAGCAGGCGATCGAAGCGGGCGCGCTCGACGACGCGCCGAACTGGGAGCCGCACGTCCGCCGGATGTTGACGGCCCACCCCGAGCGCTTCGCGCTCCTCTTCCTCCCGCAGTGGCTCGGCATGTCGACGCTCTACGAGAGCGGTGACCACTACCGCGACGTGCCGATGACCTCCGTGATGGCGGAGCCGGCGTTCCTCTTCGCCGCGCTCATCGAGGAGGGCGAGACGGTCGCGCCGCTCATCTCCATCGACTTCACGATGAACGACCGACGCCTGGCCGAGCTCTATGGCGCCGAGACCGACGACTCGTGGGAGGGCTGGATGCGACGCGACGCCGACCACACCATCTTCGGGAGCGCCGCGATGTCCGCGCTCTTCGTCTACGACAGCGGCAACCCCAACCCGATCCGGCGCGGCTCCTACATCGTCAACCGCCTGCTCTGCCGCAACATCATCTTCCCGTCCGAGTCGGTCCAGACCGAGGTCGACCGCGTGGTCGACTCGGCCCCCGAAGGCCTCTCTCCGCCCGCGCGCATGGCGTACTTCCGCAGCTTCGAGACCTGCGCGACCTGCCACGACCAGTTCGACCACCACGGCCTGGCGCTCGAGCAGATCGGCGCGCTCGGCGAGACCCGCACCACCTACTACACGGGCGACCCCGTCGAGCCGAGCGGCGTGGCCGAGGACATCGTCTACGAGAGCTCACGCGACTACGCCCGGCAGCTCGCGGAGACGAGCGAGCTCCACACCTGCTTCGCCGCCCAGCTGCAGAGCTACTTCTCGGGCGGCAACCACCTCCGCGCGAACAGCCACCTCCGCCGCATCGCGGGTGACCTGCACAACAAGTCGATCGCCGACGTGGTCGTGCAGATGGCCAACTTCTCCCTCAACCACACGCAGGACGACCGATGAACCGACGACACCTCCTCCGGACCCTCGGGCTCGCAGGCGCCGCCTGCGCGACGACTCCCGCCCTCGGCCGCTTCGGGCTCGGCCTCATGAACCGCGTGAAGGCGCAGTCCCGCAAGCGCGTGGTCATCATCCGCACCCTCTTCGACCTGCGCGACCGGGGCCGGACGAACCTGGCGAACGACCTCGGCCCGCTCTCCCAGTGGGGAGACCGCGTGATGATCGCGACGGGGCTCGGCATCAGCGGCGACGGGAGCGAGTACCACAACGGCAAGCAGGTTCGGTTCGCGACGAGCTGCCGCCCCGTCGGCCGCCCGTCGCACACCAACGGCGGCGGCGGCGCGTTCGACGGCGCCTCGGTCGACGTCGTCGCGGGGGAGCACCTCCGCGGGCAGCAAGGCTCGCGCACGGGCTCGCTCATCCTCGGCGCCTACCCCTACTCGGACACGGGGCTGCACACGACCTTCGAGACGATCTCGTTCGCGAGCCGCCTGCAGTACGTCCGACCGGAGTACAACCTCGCGGCCGTCAGCGGAGCCATCGCCTCCTTCGCGAGCTTCTGCTCGGACACGCACGTCGCGGTCGACGTCGAAGGGCTGCGCCGCGAGAACCGGGCGATCGAAGCGGTGATGCTGGACCTCTCGCGCTCGCGCCGAGGCGCAGGCGAGCAGATCGCCGGGCAGGTCGAAGCGCTCGAGGCGCAGTTCGCGGCGCTCCGTGAGGACAACGAGCGGACGATCGCGAGCGACGTCCCCTGCTCGACGTTCCGGACTCGCCCGCTCGGCCACTCGTACACGCGCCACCACTCGGTCCCGGAGGCCTTCGACGGCCGACTGCGGCAAATGAACCACGTCGCGGCGCTCGCGCTCCGGACCAACTACACGAGCGTCGTCACGCTGAACTACAACTTCTCGGGCCACGGGCAGCCGGGGATCCCCGGGTACCACGACTACACGCACCCCGGCGGATTCTCCCGCGCCCCCTCGGCGGCCGAGCTCGCGGCGCTCGACGGGCTCTCGCACTTCCAGGTCGAGATGTTCGCCCACCTCCTGCGCGAGCTGCAGGACTTCGGGATCCTCAACGACACCCTCGTCGTCTACTCGCCGCACGAGCGGCCCACGCACGACCACCGGGACGTCCCCGTGATCGCCGTCAACTCCGGCTCGACGGGCCAGCGGGCGATCGCGCGGTCGGTGCCGGACGTCAACCGCGACATCCTGGAGTGGGTCGGCGTGCCGGCCGCGGGAAACTTCGGCGGCGAGACGTCCCGCGGCGGCGTGATCCGCGGCGTGTAAAGAGGCGATCCGCGGAGCGGCCTTCGAGTCGCTCCCGCCAGTCGATGAGAGGCGCCCGACACGACGGGGCTCGGCGACGACCAAACGCCACCCACGGACCGCGCGGCCCACGAGCGCTCGTCCGCCCTACGAGCCGTTCGTCGGCCTCATCGAGGCTCGGCGCCCCCGACGTGGGCGCCCGCGGCCCGAGACCCGACGAACGACTCGTGGGGCGGACACGCGTCGGCGGGCGGGTCAGTTGGCGGCGGCGCGTAGGCCCGGTCGGCGCTCGGCCCAGACTTCGTCGAGGAACGCGATGAGCTCGCGGTCGAGCCGCGCGGGGCGGAGGCGCCACTCGTACATCGAGCTCGCCTTGACGAGGCGGGCGTTCGGCAGCTCGCGGGCGGTCACGTCAGCGTCGCTGAAGGGGTGGATGGGATCGCTCGGGTGACCGAAGACGATCGCCGGCTGCGTGAGGCGGCGGCGCTCGTCGCGAGGCGGCGCGATGCGCCCGAAGGTCAGGCCGTCGAGCACGGCGAGCGAGGCCTTGGGGTCGCGGCGGACGAAGTCGATGGGGATGTCGAGCAGGAAGTGGGTGCGCGGGATCTTCCGGCTCAGCGCGGTCAACGCGCCCATCAGCCCGTGACCCACCCGCAGGGCGAGCGCGAGCGGCACGAAGAGGCCCGCCGCGGCGGCGATTCCGTTCTCCAGTACGGGCATCTCGAGCACCATCGCGCGGATCCGATCGGGCGCGGCGACCGCGGCCTCCAGCGTGACGTTCGCGCCGAGCGAGGTCCCCCCGACGACGGCCTGTTCGAGGCCGAGGTGGTCGAGCAGCGCGATCACGTCGCGCCCGTACTGCGACATCGTGTGCGCGTGCATGTCGTGGGGCTGGTCCGACTCGCCGTGGCCGATCATGTCGACGAGCACGACGCGGTTGCCAGCGGCGGCCAGCTTCGGCGCGAGGTTCGTGAACATGCGCGAGTCCATGAGCAGCCCGTGCGTGAGCACGACCACGCGCGGCCCGGCGCCGAGGGTGCGGTAGGCGATCCGACGTCCTGCGGTGACGAAGCTCTGAGGGGACGGGAGAGACGCGGCCATGCCCGAGTGTCCCTCAACGACAGCGCGCGGTCGAGAGCGGCGTTCGCGACGAGGCCACCCGAGCAACCGCGTTTCGCACCGACCTCGGGCGTGGCGCACGGCCGTCCGGAGCGACCGCACCGCACCGCACCGCATCGGCCGCGGACATGGCGCACGGCGGCGCGAGGAGGCCACTCAGATCTGGCTTCGAAGGTAGATGAAAGCCCACGTCGAGGGGGTGAGGGTCGCTGGCCCGAAGGTCGGCGCCGCCGCGCGACCGGGGACGAAGATCGCGAGCGCCCCGGCGATTGAGACGTGCGCGAAGAGCGGGATCGTGACCGAGACGTCGACCTCGGTGCCCATGTCCGAGTGCTCGTTCGCCGGGTTGGCGCCGAGGAAGCGCGCGCCGCTGGCGTCGAACCAGACCCCGCGACGATCCCAAAGGTGGAAGCGATGAACGTCGACCCAAACGTGCGCGCCGAAGGGGCGCCAGCCGAGGGTCCCGCGGGCGGCGACCACGTTCTGCCAAGCGACGTAGTCGATGTAGCCGAGGTGAACGTGGGCGGTCGGGAAGAGCTGATCGAACGTGCGGTGGACCCCATCGGTCGGATCGCCGTCCCCCGTCGCGCCCAGGCCCTCGACGGCGACGTAGGGTGAGCCCCAGAGCGCACGGAAGGTGTAGCGTGCGCGCGCGGCGAACGCCCCGGCCGAGACGCTTTCGTCGCGCGCGAGCGAATAGAGCGTGCGTCGACCCACCTGGTACGCGCCCTCGCCCATCAGGTTCAGCCCCGCGACGTCGAGGAAGACGCGCGCCCCCAAGGTCGCACGGCGGTCGTTGGCCTCGCGACGCCCGCTGTCGTCGAAGTGCCCGAGCAGGTAGAGATCGACGCCTCCGAAGTCGGCGCGCGCCCTGCCGTAGAGCCCCGAGAGGTAGGCGCCGGAGTAGTCGCCTTCGGGCCCCATGATCTTGGGGTGCAGGAGCATCCCGAAGGCGTCGATCGTGAGCCAGTTCGCGGCGGTGACGCGCGCGAAGAGTCCGTTGAAGGCCCGGGCCGCTTGCGCCCAATCCAAGACGCCGAGGAGCCGATCTTCGCCGTAGCCGAGCTCTTGACGGCCGACGCGGAGGTCGAGCCACGAGGCCACCTTCAGGTCGACGTATCCCTGGTGGAGCCGAGTGCTCGGTAGGCCACCGACGGTCGCCTCGCTGCCCCAGAAACGCACGTCCTGGAACTCGAGGACGACGCCCACGCGATCGTACGCGGACACCCGCAAGCTCAGGCGCGCGCGGTGATCGACGCGGAAGTCCAGATCCTCGACGTTGCGGTTGAAGCTCGCGTTGTCGCGGAGCTCCGCGCGCGCGAAGTACTGAGCCCCGATCGCGACGTGCACGCGCCCCCACGTCCAGTGGAGCGAGCCCGGCGGTGGTGGGGTCGCAGCGCTCCGAAAGCGCTCGCCAGCGGCGCTGCGGCCGGGCCCCCAGGGCGACTCCCAGCGATCGAAGGTCGTGGTGCCGAGCGCGGGGTCCGGGGCCTCGACGTTTGCTGGCCCCTCGGCCTCCGCCGGCGCCGACGACGCGGTCCGGTCGATATCGTTGAAGTCATCGAGGTCATCGTCTTCGCCGCGCCGCTCATCGAGGCCGTCGGGGCCCGAAGGGCGCCCGAGCACGTCGGCGCCATCCGACCCCCCCGCCGTCGCCTCCTCCGCCGTCGGGTGCTCGTCCGTCGACCCAACCTCCACCGCGACCTCGGTGTCCGCCTCGGTGTCGGAGGCTCCTTCCGCGACCTCGCTCGGCGGTTGTGCCCACGCCGTCGCCGAGACGAACCACGCACACACCCATGCGATGCTCCTCGAGCGCATCTTCCCTCCTCATCGCCGGGCGCTATCGCTCGGCGCGGGCGCGGGCGTAGCCGGTCGAGGAGGTGCGCGCCAGCCCGGAGAGGCGACCTCGAAGATCGGACGCGGATGCCTCATCGGACGCGAGGCAGACGCGGTCATCGGTCATCGGACCCAGTCATCGGACCCGGTCATCGGACCCAGTCATCGGACCCGGTCATCGTCATCGGACCCCGTCATCGGACGCGGTCATCGTCATCGGACGCGGTCATCGTCATCGGACCCGGTCATCGGACCGGTCATGGAACGCAAGAGGCCATGGGAGGCGGCGGGCTGTGCCGTAGTGTGTCGGCCCGAACCTTGCTTTAGGATGTTGCCTCGGAGGGGTCCACACCCATGCGTCGATTCATGTCTCGCCTCATCCTCGTCGCCTGCTTCGTAGGCATCGTCGGCTGTCCGAAGGACGACCCCGACCCTCGCGCTTGGTCGCTCGTCGCCGACGGACTCGACGAAGCGCTGCTCTCGGTGCACGGGACGGCCGCAGACGACGTCTGGGCGGTCGGCGCCGACCGCGGCACCGGCCCGATCGTGCTGCACTACGACGGGAGCGCGTGGCGCCGCCTCGAGACTGGCACGCGCGGCGAGCTCTGGTGGGTGCACGCCATCCCTGGCGGTCCCGTCTACATGGCGGGCGCCAACGCGACCATCCTCCGCTACGAGGGCGGCACCTTCACCCGCATGGCGACGCCTGGCGTCGCGACCTTCACCGTCTACGGCATGTGGGCGCGTTCGGCGGACGAGGTCTACGCGGTCGGCAGCATCGCGGGTGGCCGCGATGGCTTCGTGTGGCGCTTCGACGGCACGAGCTGGTCGAGCGTGCCGCTGCCGATGGACACGCCGAAGAACGCGGCCGGCAACGTGCCTGGCTTCTTCAAGGTGTGGGGCGACGCGGAGCACCTCTGGGTCGTCGGCGGCAACGGCCTGCTGCTCGAGCGCGTCGGCGACGGCCCCTTCCGCGCGATCCCGACCGGCACGGATCTGACGCTCTTCACGGTGCACTCGGAGGGCGGCGAGCTCGCAGCGGTCGGAGGCGCGGGCAACGGGGTGCTCGTCGAGGGTCGCGGCGCGGAGACGATCGTCGTCAGCGACGCGACGCCGACGGCGTGCCCGCTCTTGCAAGGCGTCTGCCTCACGGGTGACGGCGGCGGCTGGGCGACCGGGTTTCGCGGGAGCGTCTACGAGCGCGTGAACGACTCGTGGCGCGAGGTCGACCATGGGCTCTCCTTGAGCCTCGAGTCGCTCCACGCCGTCTGGGTGGATCCCGCGGGTGGTGTCTGGGCTGCGGGCGGCGACGTGATCTCGCCGCGGCTCTCGAACGGGGCCCTGCTCCACCTCGGGCCCGACGTCGGCCGCTACCAGCCGACCACGACGATGATCGACGGCGGCATGCCGGACACCGAGGTGCCCGCCGTGGTCTGCCCGGCCGACCAGATCGATCGCGTGCCGAGCGGGTCGATCGCGCGGCGCTGGAACGAAGCCAACCTCAACGCGATCCGCCGCGCGATCCCGCGACCGGGCGTGCACGCGCGCAACCTCTTCCACACCTCGGTCGCGATGTACGACGCCTGGATGGTCTACGACGCGACCGGCGACGGCTACGTCTTGCGCGAGAAGCTGACGGCGGCCGATCCGGACGCGGCGCGCGAGGAGGCCATCAGCTACGCGGCGTATCGCGTGCTCACGCACCGCTACGGCATGGAGAACGGCGGCCCGATCTCGCTCGCGTGCTTCGACGCCTTGATGGATCGGCTCGGCTTCGATCCGAACGACACGACCGCCACGGGCGACACGCCGCGGGCGGTCGGCAACCGCGTCGGGCAGGCCGTCATCGCCGCGTTCGCGGCGGACGGCGCGAACGAGGCCGAGAACTACCGCGATCAGACGGGATACGAGTTCGTGAACCCACCCCTGATCGTCGATCTCCCGGGCGCGCGCCTCGACGAGCCCTCGCGCTGGCAGCCCCTCAACCTCGCGGTCGCCGTGACGCAGAACGGGATCGTCGCAGAGGCGGGTGTGCAAGGGTATATCGGCGCCAACTGGGGCGGCGTGACGCCCTTCGCGCTCGAGCGGAGCGCCCCGAGCGCCCCCTACTTCGACGACGCCGCGCCGCTCTTCGGCGATCCGACGCTCGTCGACGGGGTCGTCGAGATGATCGCGTATAGCGCGACGCTCGACCTCAACGACCCGCGCACGATCGACCTCTCCCCGGCCGTCTTCGGCAACAACCCCCTCGGCACCGACGACGGCGAGGGCCACGGCCTGAACCCCGTCACGGGCGAGCCCTACGCGCCGAACGTCGTCCCCCTCGGGGACTTCACGCGGGTCATCGCCGAGCATTGGGCCGATGGCCCCGCGAGCGAGACCCCGCCCGGCCACTGGAACACGATGGCGAACCGCGTGAGCGACACCGCGGGCTTCGAGCACCGCCTCTGGGGCGAAGGCGACGTCGTCGGCCGGCTCGAGTGGGACGTGAAGCTCTACTTCGCCGTCAACGGCTCCGTGCACGACGCCGCGATCGCGGCGTGGGAGCAGAAGCGCATCCACAACTCGGCGCGCCCGATCAGCCTCGTGCGCTACATGGCGCAGCTCGGCCAGAGCAGCGATCCGAGCGGCCCGAGCTACCACGCAGACGGCCTCCCGATCGTGCCGGGGCTCATCGAGGTGATCACGGAGGCGAGCTCGGCGCCGGGCGAGCGGCACGAGCTGCTCGCGCCCTACGTCGGACAGATCGCGGTGCGCTCGTGGCGCGGAGAGCCGGGCGATCGGGCGACCGAGGTCGGAGGCGTCGCGTGGATGCGCGGGACCGAGTGGATGCCCTACCAGCGTCGCACGTTCGTGTCGCCGGCGTTCCCTGGCTTCGTCTCCGGCCACAGCACCTTCAGCCGCTCGGCCGCCGAGGTCCTCACGCTCTTCACGGGGTCCCCCTACTTCCCGGGCGGGCTCGGCGAGTACGTCGCGCGCGCGCGCGACTACCTCGTGTTCGAGCGCGGGCCGTCGGTCGAGGTGCGGCTGCAGTGGGCGACGTACTACGACGCGGCCGACCAAGCCGGCCAGTCGCGCCGCTGGGGCGGCATCCACGTCTTCCACGACGACTTCTCGGGACGCACGATCGGCCGAGACGTCGGCCTGTCGGCGGCGGCGCGCGCGCGGGCGTTCTTCGAGGGGACGGCGGTCGACTGACCTCCGTCTTGACCGCGAGCTTGGGTCCGGCGGGGCCCGGGCTGCGGTAGGGTTCCGACGCTGTCGTACCCGCAGGCGCGACGTTCGCGCGGCGTGTCGTCGTTGGGGTTCCGTCTCTGTCGTACCCGGTGCTGCGGCGTTCGCGTAGCGTGTCGTCGTTGGGGTGGCGAAACGGTCGCGCCCTCCGGGGCCGGGGCCACGGCGGGGACCGGGACCGCGGCCGCGGTGGGGTTCCGACGCGGTCGTACCCGCGGGTGAGGCGTTCGCGTGGCGTGTGGTCGTTGGGGTTCCGACGTTGTCGTGCCCGGCGGCGGTGGCGTTCGCGTGGCGTGTCGTCGTTGGGATTGACGGGGCCGGGGCCGCGACGGGGACCGGGACCGCGGCCGCGGTGGGGTTCCGACGCGGTCGTACCCGCGGGTGAGGCGTTCGCGTGGCGGTGTCGCGGTCGGGGTTCCGACGGTGTCGTGCCCGCGGGTGAGGCGTTCGCGTGGCGTGTGGTCGTTGGGGTTCCGACGGTGTCGTGCCCGGCGGTGGTGGCGTTCGCGTGGTGTGTCGTCGTTGGGATTGATGGTCGGTCGCACCT
>JAHBWH010000145.1 GCA_019637115.1 Myxococcales bacterium
GCGCGCGCGGCGGCCTCGTGCGCGGCGGTCGCCGCGTGGGCAGCCTCCGCTTCGCCGAGCGACCGCTCGGCTTCGTCGCGGTCTTCCATCGCGCGCGCGAGCGCCTCTTGCAGGCGCGCGGCGTCGTGGATGGCGCGCTCGGCGCGCTCGAGCGCCTCCTGCGCCCGCTCGTGCTCTCGCTGCGCCTCCTTCACCGCCTCGCCCGGCTCTCGGAAGGGCGACGCCTTGCCCGTCCGCTTGCGCCCCGAGGTCGAGAACGCCTCGTCGACGCGGGCCTGCGCGCGCAGGAGGATCTCCTTGAAGACGGGATCCTGCGCGTAGGCCTCGAGCGCGCGCGTCAGGTTCGCGCGCCCGGCGTCGTCGGTGTCCTGATCGAGCGTCGCGGCGAAGAGCGCGTCGGACTTCGACTGCGCGCCGAGGAGCGCCTGCGTCAAGAAGCTCTCGGGGAGGCCGCGCGGGGCGCCCTTCCCGCCCGGGCTCGCCACGCCCCAGCCGAGGAGCTCGCGCAGGCGCCCATCCACTTCGCGGGACTTCGCGTCCACCGCGAAGGTCTTGCCCTCATCGTCCGAGCGCTCGAGGCGCGCCGTCCCGCGGGTGCTCGAGCCGAAGGTCTTGACGACCTTCCAGCGCACCTTCGCCGTCCCCTCGCCAAGCTCGAAGGTGAGCGCCACCTCGGGCACCGCGTCGCGATCCCATGGCACGAGCTCGCTTGCCGCCGACGACGTTGGGGGCAGGAGGAGCGCGGCCCGGATCGCCTGCGCGAGCGTCGACTTGCCGAGATCGTTCGGGCCATAGAGCACGTTCAGCCCGTCGCCGAGCTCGAGGCGTGCGCGCGCGATGCGCCCGAAGTCCTTCACCTCCAGCGCGCGGAGCTTCACGCCTCACCCCCCGAGCGTCCCGTGGCCTCGCCCTCTGCCGAGTCGCGGCTGGGCGCGCTGGGCGCGCCGGGCGCGAGCTCTTGGCTGAGCCGGTAGAGGTGGTAGAGCGCGCGGCGCGACGCGTCAGGCGCTTCGGCCTCCTGCGCGCGCAGGCGCTCGGCGGCCGCGCGCAGCACCGAGGGCAGGCCCTCGAAATGACGCGCGAGGTCCGTCGTGTCGAGGCGCAGCCCGTCGCGCTCGACCTGCAGCGCCCCCGCGAGCCCGTGCATCGCGTCGTTGCCGCGCAGCTGCTCGAGCAACCGCTCGACCTCCTCGAGGCCGTCGGGGCCCACGCTCAGCTCGAGCTTCACGCGCAACACCGTCTGGCGCAGATCCTCGCGACAGAGCTCACGCAGCGCCTCGAGGGTGTGGATCTCCGCGACGCGCCACCCCCAGCGGCCGACGCGCTCGCGAACGACCTGCGCGCGGCGGTTGCGGCGAAAGAAGACGAGCGCGCAAAAGCCCGTGTCCTCTTCCCCGAAGGTCGTCGCCTCGGGGGCGCTCGGGTAGACCGTGGGCCGGTCCTTCCGATCCGCGGGCACGAACCGGAAGGCGTGGGTGTCGCCGACGGCGAGGTAGTCGAGGTCGCGCGTGACCGCCGCGTCTCGATCGATGGGGAAGTTCTGCTGCCAGTTCGGGTCCTCGAAGCTCGAGCCGTGCACCATCCCAATGCGGATCCGCGCGTCGCCCGGCGCGCGGCCCGGGAGCGCGAGCGCGTTGTCGTTCTGCCCCGCGGTGCTCGTGCACGGGCGCGCGAGGACGACGGCGTCCTCCCCGAGCGCGAGCTCGAAGTCGTCGCGATCGACGACGTGGCAGCTCGGCGGCAGGAGCCGACGCAGCTCGTGGTCGCGGTGCCAGACGCTGCCCGGGCGGACGGGATCGTGATTGCCCGGCAGCAGGATCACGGGCCGACCGGGGCGCTCGGTGCGCGTGAGGATCTCGGCCAGCCGGCGGTAATGTTCGGGGCGGGGCTCGGGCTCGTCGAAGAGATCCCCGGCGCAGAGCACCGCGTCGACGCCATCGCGCGCCGCGACGCCGAAGATGCGCTCGACGACCTCGAAGCGCGCGCGCGCGAGCTTCTTCGCGTCCTCCTCCTCGAAGGAGGGGAAGCGACGCCCGAGGTGCCAATCGGCGGTGTGGAGGATCTTCAGCGCCACGTCGTCGGGGCTCAGGTCGGTGGTGGGGTCCATGGGGGGCCGGCGGGGTCCGAGTCGGGCGCCGAGACCACGAAGTCGAGGTCGAGCACGATCTCGATCTCGGGCTCGGCGAAGCGGCGCGCGTGGAGCGCGTCGCGATGTCGTAGGTAGGTCGCGTCGTCGCGCGCCTCGAGGGACTCGAGGTCACCCTCGAGCGCCTCGATCTTCGCGTCGAGCTTCTTCAGGCGCCGCTCCGCCGCGGTGCGGGCGTCGGCGGTCGCCGCGTCGTCCCACGCGCGCTGGGCCTCCGCGCGGTCGGCGCGCAGCCCCGCGAGGCCTCGCCGGAGCAAGAGCACCTTGTCGTCGACGAAGCGCTCGAGGCGCTCCTCGACGCGCGCGAAGGCCTCGTCGATGCCGTCGCGCACCTCGCGCTGATCGAAGAAGATCGCCTCGTCCATCAGCTCGTCGAGCGCCGCGTCGCGCTCCGCGGCGAAGACCGCGTCGAGCGTCACCGCCCGGCTCGCGAGGGGCCCCTCGAGCAGCGCGCGCGTCTCGGCGTCGTCGAGGGTCTCGCCGCTCTCGAGCGCGGCGAACGCGCGGAGGCGTTCGACTGGCTGGAGCCCGGCGTGCCTCACCTTCACCACGCGGAGCGCGCCGCGTGTCCCCTCGGGGAGCGCGTCGCAGCGCGCCTCGACGCCGCCGCTCGGCTGCGCGCGCGCGTCGGCGACGGCGAGCTGGACGAGCGGGTGGCCGAGGTGCAGCGCGTCGACGCCCTCCAGCGGCGCGCCGATGGCCACCCGGAGGGCGTCCGTGCTCGCGCCGAGCGCGTCGAGGAGCGCGGGGGGCGCCCCTTCGCCCGGAGAGAGCGTGAGGATCACGGTCGCGCCGCGCGCGCCCTCTCGCGCCTCGCGCGTGAAGGGCACCTCGTGCGCGTCGAGGTACGCACCGACGAGCGCCTCCACGTCTCGATCGAAGGCGGCGAGCGATGCCGCCAGGCGCCCTTGGATGTTCGCGAAGACCTCCCGCACACGCGCGTCGAGGCGCGACTCGATCAGCTCGCGGGTGCGCGCTTGCTCGTCCTCGAAGGCGCGCCGCCGCTCGGTCGTGGTCTCGCGCAGCTCGGCGAGCCGCGCGACGATCTCGTCGATGGAGCGCGCCTGTCGGTAGATCGCGCCGAGGCGCTTCTCGAAGTCGTCCCCGAGGGCGGAGAGCACCGCGTCGCTCGGGCCGTCGGACGCGGCGTGGAGCACGGCGTCGGACGCGCCGAGCACGTTGCCGAAGAGCTCGAGCTTCTGAGAGAGGATCTCGTAGGTGAGCCGCTGCGCCTCGTTGTCCTTCGCCAGGAAGTTGATGATGGTGACGTCGGTCTTCTGGCCGTAGCGGTGCACACGCCCGATGCGCTGCTCGATCCGCTGCGGGTTCCACGGCAGGTCGTAGTTCACGAGCGTGTCGCAGAACTGGAGGTTCAAGCCCTTGGCCGCGGCCTCGGTGCCGAGGAAGACCCGTGAGCGCGTGCGGAACTCGTGGACGAGCGCGAGGCGGGTCGCCACTTCGCGGCTCGGTCGCTCGCGCGCGGGCTTACCGGCCTCGACCTCGGCCTCCCAGCGCGCGAGCGCGGCCTTGGCGCGCGGGTGATCGTTCTGGCCGCGGAAGACCGTGATGTCGTCGTCGGCGAGCCCGTCGTGCATCAGGAGCTCGCGCAGGTAGTCCTGCGTCCGACGCGACTCCGTGAAGATCACGACCTTCCCGCCGCCCTCGCCGTGGCGGCCGCGCTCGAGGACGATCCGGACGGCCTTCAGGAGCGCGCGCGCCTTGCCATCCTCGGTGAGCTCCTCGGCCCTCACGCGGAGCCCTCGGACGCGCGCGAGCTCCTCTTCGACCGCGCCTCGGTCGATCTCGCCGCCTTCGTCGCGCTCTTCGATCTCGAGGCGCTCGACGAGCTCGTCGTCCTCGAGGTCGCTCTCGAACGCGCGGGCGGTCTCGTCGCCCTCGTCGACGCGGTCGCCGCGGAGCATGCGCTCGAGGCGCGTCTCCACGTTCTTCAGGCTGGCCGCGAGCGCGGCCTTGCTCGACGCCATCCGCCGGTGGAAGCCGAGCAGGAGCAGCGCGCGGTGGCTCCCGCGGAACGCTTGGAGCGAGGGCGAGAGCAGGTAGCGGGTGACGTCGTCGTAGAGCGCGCGCTCGTCGGCGCTCATCTCGTACTCGAAGGTCCTGGCCATCCGGCCGACGAAGGGCTTGTCGAGGAAGTCCTGCGCCTGCCGCCGCAGCGTGCGCTGCACGACCTGCGCGAGGCGACGCCGGAGCTCGGGGCCGCTTCCCTCGGCGAGACGCCGGTCGCCCCCCTCACGGGCGCTCGCGGCGAAGAGCGCGCGGAAGGTCGGCAGGTCGCCGAGCAGCGTCCCGCTCGGGTCGACGTAGTGCACGAGCCCCCAGAGCTCGGCGAGAGAGTTCTGGATCGGCGTCGCGGTCAGGAGGAGCACGGGGCTCGCGCCGAGCGCGCCCTTGAGGTTGCCCGCGGTCTTGGCGTGGCGGGAGTCCTCGTTCTCCACGCCCGTCGCGTCGAAGCGCTTCCAGATGCCAGCGAAGTGCTCGTGCGCCTCGTCGATGACGCAGAGGTCCCAGGGCCCCGCCTTCTCGATGCGTCCGGCGACCGGCTTCGTCCCCGCGAGCTCTCGCCCGACCGCGAAGATGCCTTCGCCGTGGAAGGCGTCGCTCGACGCCGCGCTCACCTCGCGGACGGTCATGCCGAAGAGCGAGTAGAGCTCCTCGCGCCACTGCCCGAGCAGCGGCTTGGGCGTCACGAGCAGCAGCTTCTTGGCGCCCTCCGCGCGCAGCTGCGCCATCACGAGGCCCGCCTCGATGGTCTTCCCGAGGCCGACCTCGTCCGCGAGGATGCATCCGCCCTCGGGGATGCGCTGCAGCGCGAAGACGACCGCGTCGATCTGGTGGGGGTTGGGATCGATTCGCCCCGCGCGCTGCGAGGCGACATAGCGCCGCTCCTCGTCCGCGGGCCTGAGGCGGACGAGCTCCTCGGCGAGCAGACGTCGGTGCACCGGATGCATCGGAGGCGGATACCCTACGGCCGGGCTCACTCCGAGATCTGGACGTAGCGGTAGATGCCGTAGTCGCCGTCGTCGTCGGCCTCTTGCGGGTCGTCCAGCACGACGCGGGGCCCGAGGTTCGCGAGCTCGGCCGCGAGCGCGTCGCTGACGTAATGCCACGTCAGATCGATGGACTCGAGGTGGGCGAACGCGTCCGCGTGGTCCAAGAGGACGCGCGCGCCAGCGTCACCGAAGGCACCCCGCGAGAGGTCCAGGGTCCGGAGCTGCGGCAGGATGCGGCTGCCCGGAAGCGCCGCGGCGATCTCGTCCGCGAGGCTGCTGTTGGCGAGGCCGAGGTGGCGGACCGACGCGAGGCCCGGCGAAGCGAGCAGGGCGAGCACGTCGTCGAGCTGGACGGTGCAGCCGTAGTCGTTGTCGGTCTCGCCGATGCAGAGCGAGAGGCGCTCGAGCTTCGGCCACCGACCGTCCCGGATGGACGCGACGTTCTCGGACGTCAGCCCGCCCGTGACGACCTCGAGCGAGCGGAGCTCGGGCAGGTCCATCGCGCCGAAGGTCATCGCGCCCATGTGCACGTGCAGCTCTCGGAGGCGCTGCAGGCGCGGGTAGAGCACGGACAGATCCCCGAGCTCCGTGCTCGAGATGTCCCACATGCCTCCGCAGTCGAAGGAGAGGCGGGAGAGGCCGCGCGGCACGCCTTGCTCGGCCAAGGCCTGCACGAGATCGTCCCAGGAGGTCGGGTAGTCGTCGTAGTCCTTCGAGCCGAGGATCAACGTGCGGACGAGGTCGGCGTGCGGGAGCCGCATGATGGCCTCGATCGTCTCCGGCGAAACGAGCTCGCTCGTCTCGTAGGCGTCGACGGGGGGACCGAGTCGGATCGCGTCCACGAAGCCGAGCCGCCAGGTGACGGCGACGTGCTTGTCTCCCTGGCCCGCGAGCGGCCCGAGCCAGTCCTTGGCGTGCGTAGCGAGGAGCGCCGCCTCGCGCGCCTTCAGCGCGGGGTCGTCGGGCGTCTCGGCGAGCCGCGCCTGCACGGCGACGAGCTCGCCGCGTGGGTCGCCTCGCTCGCTCAGCCAGTCAGCGTACACGAGGTAGGCCGCGACATCGTCGACGTTCTCGAGGATGCGCGCCTCGAGCTCGGGGTTGGTCAGGTTCTGCGCCATGGCGGCGGGACGATACCAGGATCGAGCGGCGTGCGTGTCCGTGTCCGTGTCTGGCGTGCGAGCCCGAGGTCCGTCCGCGCGCGAGCTGCTAACCTCGCGCGATCGTGCGCTTCGTCCTCCTCGGCAACCCGGACAACCGCCGCGTCACCCTCTTCCAGGAGGCGCTCGCTCGGCAGGGCGAGCCGCCCGCGCGCGTCGTGTCGTGGCTCGAGCTCGCGCGAGAGGGAGCAGAGGCCGCGCTCGCGTCGCTGCCCGACGAGCCGGCGCTGCTCCGCATCGAGTCCTGCGGCGAAGACTTCGAGGTGGAGCGCGCGCTGCTCTTGCGCGGAGAGGCCGGCGCGCGCGCCGTCGGCGCGTGGACGGTGCCCCGCGAGGAGGTGCTCGAGCGCGCGGACGACCGAGGTCGGATCTTCGCGCCGCGCCAGCAACACCTCGGCTTCGTCGCGCTCCTCGACGAGCTCGCGCGAGCCCTCGAGGCGCGGCCGTGGCTGCGGCCGCTCAGCGCACCGCGCAGCATCGAGCGGCTCTTCGACAAGCGGGCCTGCGCGGCGCTCTTCGCCTCGAAGAGCGTCCCCATCCCTCGCCCCTTCGACTCGGCCACGGACCCGGACGCGCTGCGCGCGTGCATGGAGGCGGAGGAGACGACACGAGCGCTGGTGAAGCTCTCGTGTGGCTCCTCGGCGTCGTGCCTCGCGATCTACGACCACGCCCCGGGCCGCGGAGACTGGCTCTTCACCTCGATGGAGATCGACGGCGACCGCCTCTACAACTCCCTCCGACCGCGGCGCTATCGCCGCCCCGACGCCATCGACCGCTTGCTCCGCTTCCTCTTCGCGGAGGGCTCTCACGTCGAAGCCTACGTCCCGAAGGGGCGGAGCGAGGGGAGCTTCTTCGACACGCGCATGTTGGTGGTCGAGGGCGAGGTGCCCTTCACGGTGATGCGCAAGAGCCCGCACCCCATCACGAACCTGCACCTCGGCGGGACCCGCGGCACCCCCGAGGAGCTCGAGGCCCGCGTCCCGCCCGAGGTCCGCCGCGCGGCCGAGGAGAGCTGTCGCCTCGTCTTCGAGTCGTTCGATTGCCTGCACGTCGGCGTGGACGTGATGTTCACCGCCGACCTCGAGGATCACCGCGTCATCGAGGCGAACGCCTTCGGCGATCTCCTCCCAAACCTCGAGCGCGACGGCCTCTCCGTCTACGAGTGGCAGATCCGCGCAGCGCGTCGTCGCGCGCACGACGGCCGCTGACACGTCGGGGCGATCGACGCGGACGCGCGCGCACACGACGCGAATGCGGACAAGGACACGGACACGGACACGGGCGCGCCACCAACGTGGAGCGAGCGCGCACGAGGCGTACGTGAACATCGCTTGACGCCCGACGTCGCGCTGATAGCCCCGCACATGGACTTCTCGTTCCCCGCCTTCGACGAGACCGCGGCCGCGCGAGCCGCGCAGCGCCAAACGCAGCTCACGAAGCCGCTCGGCGCGCTCGGTCGCCTCGAGCGCCTGGTCGTTCACCTCGCGGGCGCCCAGGCAAGGCCGATCCCGTCGAGCCGCCCCGCCGCGTGCTTGCTCTTCGCGTCGGACCATCCCGTCGTGCGCCATGGCGTGAGCGCCTACCCGCGCGAGGTCACCGCGGCGATGGTCTCGAACTTCGTGGCCGGGGGGGCCGCCGCCAGCGTGCTCTGCGCGCACCTCGACGTGCCCCTCCAGGTCGTCGACGTCGGCGTGGCCACACCCTATGACGCGCCAGTCCTGCGGGCGGGCGCCGCCGCGATGCCTGTGGGCGATCTCCGTGTCGAGGACGCGATGCCCGCCGAGACCTTCGCGAGCGCCTGGGCAACGGGGCGCGAGGTCGTCGCAGCGCTCGACGCTTCGACGCGCGTCGTCGTCCTCGGCGAGATGGGGATCGGGAACACCACACCCGCCAGTGCGCTGACCGCCGCGCTCCTCGGCCTCGCTCCCGAGCTCGCCGTCGGCACGGGCACCGGCGTCGACGCCGAGGGGCGAGCCCGCAAAGTCGCCGTAGTCCACGACGCGCTGACCCGCGTCGCAGACGAGCGCGCCCCCCTCGAGCTGCTACGACGCCTCGGCGGCCGAGAGCTCGTCGCGATCGCTGGCGCCGCGGCCGAGGCGGCCTCGCGGCGCATCGTCGTCCTCGTCGACGGCTTCATCGTGAGCGCCGCGTTGCTCGCGCTCGCGCGGCACACACCCGGCGTCTTGCCCTTCCTCGTGCCCGCTCATCGCTCGCGAGAGCCCGCGCATCGCGCCGTCCTCGAGGCGCTCTTCGCGGGCGAGGGCCTCCGCGGCGAGCCCCTGCTCGATCTCGACCTCGCGCTGGGCGAGGGCAGCGGCGCCCTCGCCGCGCTCCCGCTCGTCGACCTCGCGGTGGCGACCCACGCGCGCATGGCCACCTTCGAGAGCGCGGGCGTCCCGGACCGGAGCGACGCGCCGTGGCGACCCGAGGTTTCGCCCCGATCCGCGGCTGTCGCGCCGCGTTCGTCTTCCTGACGCGCTTCCCCGTCGGTGGGTTCCCCTACGCGCGAGACGACTGGCGCTGGTCGACGGCCTACTTCCCGTTCGTGGGCGCGGCGCTCGGCCTGCTGCAGGCCACGCTCGCTGCGGTGCTCCTGCCGAACCTGGGCCCCGCCACGACCGCGCTCCTCGTGGTGGGCGCCGCGATGATGATGACGGGCGCCTTCCACGAGGACGGCCTGGCCGACTCGGCCGACGCGCTCGGTGGCGCGTACGAGCGCGAGAAGCTCTTCGCGATCCTCAAGGATTCGCGCATCGGGACCTTCGGCGCCGCCGCGCTCTTCGTCTCGCTCGGCCTCCGGGTCACGCTGCTCGCTTCGCTCGACGAGGCGATGCCCCTGGCGCTGCTCCTCACGCAGTCCGCCGCGCGCACGCCGCCGATCTGGCTCATGCCCGCGCTCCCCTACGTCACGGCAGACGGCGAGGCGAAGTCGCGCCTCGTCACGCGCGCGGGGCTCGCGCAGGCCGCGCTCGCCACGCTCTGGCCGACGCTCCTCATCGTGGGCGCCGTCCGCCACGGCGCCCTGACCGAGGGCCGCGCGATCGCGCTCGCCGTCGCGGCCGTCGCCATCGCGGCGCTCTGCGCGTGGCGCTTTCGGGTCCGCGCGGGCGGGCTCACGGGAGACTTCCTCGGGGCGACCGAGCAGGTGGGCGAGGTGACGTTCTTGGCGGTGCTGGCGTGGGCGTGACGCGCGCGCCCGAGCTCGCGGTGGCGCGATGGGTGTGACGCTCTACGCCGTGCGCCACGCGCCGACGGACGCGCTCGGCCGCTGCATCGGCCGGACGGATGTCTCGACCGAAGTGCCGGCGCACCATGCCGCGCGCTGCGTCGAGCGCGCCCTGGTCGCACGACCCGAGCACGTCTGGTCGTCGCCGCTCTCGCGCTGCGCGGAGGTCGCGTCGCTGCTCGCGGGGGCGTTCGGCGTGGACCACCGCGTCGATGAGCGCCTGCTCGAGGTCGACTTCGGCGCATGGGAAGGGCGCGCTTGGTCGGACATCGAAGCCGAGGACGGCGAGGCGCTCTCGCGGTGGATGGCCGATTGGCAGCGGGTCGCCCCGCCGGGCGGCGAGACGGTCGCGGCGCTCGAGGCGCGGGTCCGCGCGTGGCACGATCAGCTCGAACCAGGAACCCACCTCCTCGTCGGGCACGCCGGGGTCATCCGCGCGCTCCGCGTGCTCGGCGGGGCGAGTTGGGACGACTCGATGGGTCGCCCCGCACCGCATCTGGAGCTCGAGCGATTGCGCTGATCGGCGCGGCACGCTTCGGCACGGCGATTCCGCCGTGATTTCGAGCGAAGGCGGCGGCACACAGGTTGCTTGGCACATCCGAGGTGCGCACGCCTGGTGCGCCCGCGTCCTCACCACGAGGTCCTCCGCATGTCTCGACACCTCTCACGCTTCCTCCTCCACCTCACGAGCGCCTTGGGCGTCCTGGCGCTCGGCGTCGCGCTCTCCGGCTGCGCCGCAGGCAACGTGTCGACCCTGATCGTCGCGGGCCTGCTCGCGCTGGGCTCCGCGGGCCTGAGCGCGTGCAGCCGCTCGTACGAAGCGAACGTCGACGCCGGTCCGCGCGACGGTGGCGGCCGTGACGGGGGCGACGCGGGCGGCGTCTGGGAGACGTGTTGCGTGGACGGTCGCATCTCCACGTGCTTCTGCCCGGCAGGCGCGGCGTGCAACTACGGTTGGTTCGACACGTGCCCGGACGGGAGGTGCACGTACGGATGGGACGAGTGCCGGGATGACGTCGACGCGGGCTTCCCGCCGCCCGATGGCGGGGGGACGTGGGAGCCCTGCTGCCTCGATGGCGTGATCACGACCTGCCACTGCCCCGCGGGCGCGGCCTGCAACTACGGCTGGTACAACGACTGCGGCGACGGCACGTGCGTCGACCCCCACCTCATGTGCCCCTTCGTCCTGGACGACGGCGGGGTCGGTCCGGATGCTGGCCCCGACCCGGACGGGGGCACCCGCCCCGACGCGGGCACCCGCCCGGACGCCGGCCCCATCCCGGACGCTGGCCCCGTCCCGGACGCCGGCCCCATCCCGGACGCCGGCTTGGACGCAGGCCGTGACGCAGGGAGCCCGGGCTATTGGGAGCCCTGCTGCGTCGACGGGCGCGTCACCACCTGCTTCTGTCCCGATGGCGCGATCTGTAACTATGGTTGGTTCACGGCCTGCCCCGACGGGACGTGCGTCGATGCGCCGGGGGAGATCTGCGCGCCCTGACGGACCTCGTGCTGCGACGCCGAAGAACCTTCACCGGACACGAGGAGCCCGCATGAGCCGAGCGATCACCCACGAAGGCGGCATCTTCCGGAGCCTGCATGCGGCCCTCGTCGGCGGCCCGGTGGACCTCTCGGATCTGGACCTCGCGCGTCACCGGCCCGCGCTCGTCGAGCAAGCTCGGCGCACCTGGCAGAGCCGCGTCGGGACCGAGTTCCGCTCGATCCAGATCATGAACCGATTCGTCGCGGAGGTGCTCGGCGCGGGCGACCCTCTGGAGGTCTGGGCCCCCGCCGCCGAGCTCGTCATGGACGAGGTGCGGCACACGGCGCTCTGCGTCGCGCTCACCCGCGCGCTCGGCGCGGAGCCGCGCTTCCCCGACCCCATCGAGCTGCGCGATCCACCGGTTTTCCTCGAGGCGCCGATGGCGCACCGCGCGATCGCGACCGCGATCTCCATGTTGGCGATCAACGAGACCCTCAGCGTCGCCTTCATCGAAGACCTCCGCGCACGCTGTACGGAGCCGGCGGTCAAGCGGGTGCTCGACGCGACGGTGGAAGACGAAGAGGGCCACCAGGACTTCGGATGGCAATACCTCGCGCGCAGCATCGGGCGATTCCCGAGCAGCGCGCGCGCGGACTTCCGCCACCTCGTGAAGACCACGCTCGCCCCACACGAGGCGGCCGCGGCCCGCGCGCTGGCCGACGTCCCCCTCGACCAGCGTCGCTTCGCCGCCCACGAGGAGCCCGAGCTCGCGGCGCTCGGCCTCTTCGGCCCCGCGCGGCAGGCGCTCGTCTACCGACGCTGCCTCGACGAGGTCCTGCTACCGAAGCTCCGAGGGCTCGATCTCGCGTGAGCCTCGAGGTCGCTCCGCGACGCCCTCGCGTGAGGTCTCGAGGTCACTTGGAGACGACCTCGCGTGACCCTCGAGGTCACGGGGCGACGACCTCGCGTGAACCCTCGAGGTCGATCATCGCCGACCTCGCGTGAGGTCGCTCATCCCCGACCGAGCGTTGCCCGCGGTTGTCACGGAGCGGAGCGCCGCGCTGGCGCGCCGACGTAACGCGCGACCTGCGCCTGTTGGTTGGGCCCCCATGCGCTCATGCCGTCCGTGCTGTGCGCGCCCCATACGAGCGCCGCCGGATAGCCGCGAGCCTCGATGAGACGCAGCCGCGCCTCGAGGTAGCGCGCCGGGTCGAGCTCCGCCCGGTAGTGCGCGAGCCCCTCGGGCCAACACCAAGCGTGCAGGCCGAGCGGCCGCGCCTGGGCGGTCGGGAGCTCGCCCACCAGGCATGGGCGGATCGGGAGCGACTCGTGGTCGGGCAGGCGCGCGGGCTCGTAGGGGGACGGATAGTGGTGGAGCTGGTGGACGTAGCGGCCCTCGGCGCCGAGCCGCGCGAGCTTGGCCCGCAGCGACGGGGGCATCCAGCGTGGGTCCGCTTGCTTGGTGCCGACGCTCGCGAGCAAGCCGGCCTTCGTGATGCGATCGACGCCGCGCTCGAGGAAGCGCGCCATCGCGTCTCGGGGCACCGTCTTGGGCATGATGGCGAGCCGACGACCGTGGAGACGCGCGTGCAACGGTCCGCCCTCGACGACCCAATCGGGCTCGTTGGCGACCTCGAACGCGTAAAGCGCGCTGGGTCGCTCGGCGCAGACCTCGAGCAGAGGCGAGAGCGTCGCGTCGAGGAAGCGCTCGATCTGCGCCGGGTCCGGGCGACGCGGGTCGTCGCCGAAGACGAGCGCCGCGCGCCCGCGGCTCGGCACGTCCCCGCGTTGGATCTCGATCGGGTGGAAGAGCTCGAAGGAGACGAGCGAAGGCAAGAGGCGTACGCCGGCGTCGTCGCAAGCCGCGAGCAGGGCCCGAAAGTCGTCGAGGTAGGCGCGCGGGAGGGTCGGAAGCGGCGCGCCTCGGGTGACGAAGCGGGTACCGAAGCGGGCGTCGCGGCTGCCCGCGCGGCGTCGGAGCGCGCGTCCGTCGAGCCAGCGACGCGCGCCTCCGCGCTGGCGCAGCGGCTCGACGGCAAAGCGCCCGCGCGGATCCTCGCCGGCCGGATAGTTCACGCCTCCGCCCAGCAGCCAGAAGCGCGTGGCCCGGAGGCCGAGCGCGCGGAACACCTCGAGCTCCCGGCGCACGGCGCCCCAGTCGCGGCGGGCGTGCTCACCGCCCCACGCGGGCGGCCTCGGCCCGAAGTCGTGACCGCAGGTGATCCACGGATGATTGATGCCGACCCACATCCTCTTCGGAGCTCCTCGCGGCGCGGCCGCTCGAGCCGCGCCTCAACCGGGCCGCACGCTCGCCCGACACTGCACCCGCTGAGCGGGGAGGCTAACACGGGGTCGCTGCGCACGATCTGCGACGGGCGCGGTGGTGTGGCGCAAGCGCTGCGCTCTTCGGCGCGGAGGCGCATGAACGGAACGCGGGCTGGAGCGCAGCCGTGGACGTTCCGGTCGGGGGGCCGTGAGCTCTCGGTCGAGCTGGTTTGCGCCGGCGTCGACGCGCGCGCGGAGGTCCGCGCACGCCGCGTACCCGAGGCGCCGCGCGCTCGTGACGGCCGTCCACGCGCAAGCGCACGCGCAAGGGGACTCGACGCGGAGGCAGAGGCGCACGTCCACGCGCACGCGCTCCGATCGCCTTCGTCTACGAGCATCCCAACGCCGCACGTCCACGCGCACGCGCACGCGCACGCGCACGTGGACGTGGACGTCGTGGACGTGGACGTGGACGCACGTGGACGTGGACGTCGTGGACGTGGACGTGGACGCACGTGGACTTGGACGCGGACGACGCGGACGTAGACCGGCCTCCGACCCCTCCGCTGCGGCACGATGCCTGCAAACGGGGGCGCCATGGGGTTTGCTCCGATTCCGAAGGCGCCGCGCGAGGGGCACGCGGCGCCCAACCTGGACGACTACGATCGCGTCTCCGCCACGTTCCGGTGGGACGAGGCGGAGCGCGCCCTCGAGCATCAGCCCGGCGGCGGGCTGAACATCGCGCACGAGGCGGTGACGCGGCACGCGCGTGGCGCGCGCGCGCAGCAGGTCGCCATCCGCTGGCTCGGCAAGGACGGCCTCGGCGCCGACGCGCCGCCCGGCGCGCGCGTCGAGCTCACCTACGCCGACCTCGAGCGCGAGAGCGCGCGCTTCGCGAACGCGCTCGCCGCCCTCGGCGTAGCCCCGGGCGATCGTGTCTTCGGGCTCTGCCCTCGCGTGCCGGAGCTCTACGTCGCGGCGTTCGGCGCCTTGCGCCATCGCGCGGTCTTCTCGCCGCTCTTCAGCGCCTTCGGCCCCGACCCCATCGCCCAACGCCTCGAGCTCGGCGACGCCCGGGTGCTCGTCACCACCGAGCGCCTCTACCGCCGCAAGATCGAGCCGATCCGTGACCGGCTCCCCGCGCTCGCGCACGTCGTCGTGATCGGCGACCGTCGCGAGCCGAGCGGCGCGCCGACCCCGACGAGCACCCCGGGGACGCTCGATTGGCGCGCGCTCGTCGGCGACGCCTCGGACACGCACGCCATCCCCGAGACCGATCCCGAGACCCCCGCCCTGCTCCACTTCACGAGCGGCACTACGGGCACGCCGAAGGGCGCGCTGCACGTCCACCGCGCGGTCCTCACCCACCACGTCACGGGCTCGCTCGCGCTCGATCTGCACCCCGGAGACGTCTACTGGTGCACCGCCGACCCCGGCTGGGTGACGGGGACGAGCTATGGCATCGTCGCGCCGCTCACCAACGGCGTCACGATGCTGATCGACGAGGCGGACTTCGATGTCGCGCGCTGGTATCGCATCCTCGCCGAGGAGAAGGTCCAGGTCTGGTACACGGCGCCGACCGCCATCCGCATGCTGATGCGCGCAGGGCTCGAGCCGCTCGCGGGCGCGGACCTCTCGGCCCTGCGCTTCCTCGCCAGCGTCGGCGAGCCGCTCAACCCCGAGGCCGTCGTCTGGAGCCACGCCGCCTTCGGCGCGCCCTTCCACGACAATTGGTGGCAGACCGAGACCGGCGGGATCATGGTCGCGAACTACGCCTCGATGGAGGTGCGGCCGGGCTCGATGGGCAGGCCGCTGCCGGGGATCGAGGCGGCGATCGTCGAGGTCCTGGACGACGGCCGCGTGAAGGTGATCGACGCGCCCGACACCGAGGGGCAGCTCGCGCTCCGCGCCGGGTGGCCGTCCATGTTCCGCGCCTACGTCAACGCCGAGGAGCGCTACCGGAAGTGCTTCGCGCGCGACGAGGCTGGCGACGAGTGGTACCTCTCGGGCGACCTCTCGAGGCGCGACGCCGACGGCTACTATTGGTTCGTCGGACGCGCGGACGACGTGATCAAGAGCGCGGGCCACCTCATCGGGCCCTTCGAGGTCGAGTCCGTGCTCGTCGAGCACCCGGCCGTCGTCGAGGCGGCGGTGATCGGCAAGCCCGATGAGGTCGCGGGCGACCTCATCAAGGCCTTCGTCGTCCTGCACCGCGGGCACGAAGGGACGTCGGAGCTCGTCAAGGAGCTCCTCGGCTTCGCGCGCGCGCGCCTCGGGCCCGCCGCGACGCCGCGCGAGATCGACGTCGTGCAGGGCCTGCCGAAGACCCGCAGCGGGAAGATCATGCGGCGGCTGCTCCGCGCGAGGGAGCTCGGCTTGCCCGAAGGCGACACCTCGACGCTCGAAGAGGACGTCGGCGGGGCGAAGAAGGAGAGTGACTCGTGAGCCTCGACGATCTCGGGCGCGACGGCGCCCACGCGCTCCTGCGGGAGATGTTGCTCATCCGGCGCTTCGAAGAGAAGTGCGCGGAGCTCTACACGCAGCAGAAGATCCGAGGGTTCTTGCACCTCTACATCGGCGAGGAGGCGATCGCGGTCGGCGCGCTGAGCGCGCTCACCGCCGACGACAACGTCCTGTCGACCTACCGCGAGCACGGGCACGCGCTCGCGCGAGGCCTCGGCGCCGGGCCGATCATGGCCGAGATGTACGGTAAGGCCGGCGGGTGTGCGCTCGGCCGGGGCGGGTCGATGCACCTCTTCGACGCGAGCCGTCGCTTCTACGGCGGCAACGCGATCGTCGGCGGCCACCTCCCCCTCGCCGTCGGGCTCGCGCTCGCCGACAAGATGCTCGGGCGCAAGGCCGTGACCGCGTGTTTCTTCGGCGACGGCGCCACGGCCGAGGGTGTCTTCCACGAGTCGCTCAACCTCGCCGCGCTGTGGAAGCTGCCCGTCCTCTTCCTGTGCGAGAACAACCTCTACGCGATGGGGACCGCGATCGAGCTGCACGCCGCCGACACCGAGATCTCCCGCCGACCGAGGGCCTTCGGCATCCCGGCCGAGCGCGTCGACGGGATGGACGTGGTCGCCGTGGAACGCGCCGTCCGCTACGCGGCCGAGGCCGCGAGGGAGGGCGAGGGGCCTCGCTTCCTCGAGCTGATGACGTACCGCTTTCGTGCGCACTCGATGTACGACGCGGAGCTCTACCGCTCGAAGGCGGAGGTGCAGCGCTGGAAGGAGCGCGATCCGATCCAGCTCTTCGAGCGCGCGCTGCGCGAGCGGGGTTGGCTCGACGACGACGCACGCGCGCGGGTCGAGAACGACGTGCTCGGCGAAGTCGAGGCCGCCGTCCGCTTCGCGGAGGAGAGCCCCTGGGAGGCGCTCGAAGATCTCGAGAAGCACGTCTACGTGAGGCGCGTGGGCGCCGACGAAGGAGGCGCGTGATGGCGACGTTTCGCGAGGCCATCCGCTCGGCCATGCGACAGGCGATGCGCGAAGACCCGCGGGTCTTCTTGATCGGCGAGGACGTGGGCCACTATGGCGGCGCCTTCGCGGTGAGCCGCGGACTGCTCGAGGAGCTCGGCCCCGAGCGCATCCGCGACGCTCCGCTCTCCGAGGCGGGCTTCACGGGCGCAGGGATCGGCGCCGCCATCGGCGGCATGCGGCCCATCGTCGAGGTGATGACGGTCAATTTCGCGCTCCTCGCGCTCGATCAGATCCTCAACAACGCGGCGACGCTCTTGCACATGTCGGGCGGACAGGTCTCCGTGCCGGTGGTCTTCCGGATGACGACGGGCGCCGGCAAGCAGATCGCCGCGCAGCACAGCCACAGCCTGGAGTGCTACTTCGCGCACATCCCGGGCCTGAAATGCCTCGCGCCCGCGACGGTGCAGGACGCGCGCGACATGGTGCTCGGGGCGCTCGCCGATCCCGACCCAGTGTGCATCTTCGAACACGCGCTCCTCTACAACCTCGAGGGAGCGCTCGACGAAGAGGCCGCGCCCGCGGACCCGTGGCGGGCCGCTGTCCGTCGCGAGGGGCGCGACTTGACCCTCGCGACCTACGGCGGGTCGCTCGGCAAATGCCTGGACGCCGCCGCGGCGCTCGCGGCCGACGGCGTCGAGGCCGAGGTGCTCGACCTCCGCTCGCTGCGGCCGCTGGACCGCCCGGCCATCGCCGCGTCGGTCGAGAAGACGCGGCGGCTCGTGGTCGTCGACGAAGGGTGGCGCACGGGTGGGCTCTCGGCGGAGATCATCACGTCGGCCCTCGAGTCGTCGTTCTACGCGCTCGACGCCGTGCCGCGGCGCGTGTGCACCGCCGAGGTGCCCATCCCCTACGCGAAGCACATGGAAGAGCACGCGCTCCCGAAGGTCGCGGAGATCGTCGCCGCGGCGAAGGAGGCGCTGCGTGGCTGAGCTCGTCTTCGAGATGCCGAGCCTCGGCGCCGACATGGAGGCGGGCACGCTCGTGGCGTGGCGGGTCGCGCTCGGTGACGCGGTGAGGCGCGGCGACGTGATCGCCGAGGTGGAGACCGAGAAGGGCGTCATCGACGTCGAGGTCTTCGCGGACGGCGTCGTGAGCGCCCTCCTCGTCGAGCCGGGGACGAAGGTGCCGGTGGGGACGGCGCTCGCGAAGCTGGAGACCGGGGGTACGGCGGGGTCGGGAGCCGCTCCCGAGGCCGGGTCTGGGTCGAGCGTCGGCTCCGGATCGGGTTCATCGGAGTCTGTTTCCGAATCCAGTGCGTCAGTTTCCGAGTCCGTTTCCGAGTCCGTTTCCGAGTCCGTTTCCGAGTCCGAGTCCGTTTCCGAGTCCGTTTCCGAGTCCGTTTCCGAGTCCGTTTCCGAGTCCGTTTCCGAGTCCGTTTCCGAGTCCGTTTCCGAGTCCGTTTCCGAGTCCGTTTCCGAGTCCGTTTCTGGGGCCGGGGCACGGGCAGGGGCAGGGGCTCGGGACTTCGTGCGCGTCACGCCCGCGGCTCGGGCGTTGGCGGATGCGCGGGGGGTCGATCTGCGTGGGCTGGTGGGTACTGGGCGCGAGGGCGTCATCCTGCTCGCCGACGTCGAGCGGGCGCGCGAGCGGCCGGTCGAGGCGACGCCCGCGGCGCGACAGCACGCGCGCGAGCGAGGCGTGGATCTGACGCAGGTGCGCGGCTCGAGGCCACATGGCGTCATTGGCCGCGAGGACGTCGCGCGCGTCGCCTCGACGGCTGCGCCCTCCCCCGTCGACGCGAGCCCCGAGTCGCGCATGCGGGCAGCGATCGCCAACGCGATGGCGCGGAGCAAGCGCGAGATCCCCCATTACTACCTCACACACACGGTCGACCTCTCGCGCGCGACGGTCTTCCTCGAGACGCGAAACGCTGGCAAGCCCCCCGAGGCGCGTGTGCTGCTCGCGGCGCTCCTCCTGCGCTCGACGGCGCTCGCCCTGCGCAAGCACCCCGAGCTGAACGCGCATTGGACCGAGGGCCAGGCCGCGCCTCGCGAGTCCATCGACCTCGGCCTCGCGATCTCGCTGCGGGGCGGGGGGCTCGTGGCGCCGGCGATCCCGCGCACGGACACGCTCGACCTCGACGCGTTGATGGCGGCGATGGTCGACGTCGTCGAGCGCGCGCGGCGAGGCGCGCTGCGCGCTTCGGAGATGGCCCCCGGCAGCCTCACCGTCACGAGCCTCGGTGAGCGCGGGGTCGACGTCGTCGTGCCCGTCATCCTTCCGCCGCAAGTCGCGATGGTCGGGTTCGGGACCCCTGCTCGGCGCCCGTGGGTCGTCGGCGACGTCGTCGTCCCGCGCCCCGTCATCACGCTGAGCCTCGCCGCGGATCATCGCGTGACCGACGGTCACCTCGGCGCCCGTTTCCTCGCGCGCATCGCGTCCTACCTGGAGAGCCCGGAGACATCATGACCCAAGACGAGATCATCGCCCTCCTCCGCGAACGCCTCGACGAGATCGTTCCCGGCGCCGCCGCTTCGCTCGGCGAGGACGACGACCTGCGCGACGAGCTCGATCTCGACTCGATGGACTTCCTCAAGCTCGTCCGCGGTGTGCACGAGCAGCTGAAGGTGGACATCCCCGAGACGGACTACGGCAAGCTCGGCACCCTCCGCGCCTTCGCCGAGTACGTGGCCGCGCGCACCTGACGGCGCCCGCCGCTTCGCGCAGCACGTCGCGAGCGGCACCGCGTCACGGAGAACCGGGCGTCGGTCATGGTCTACCGCCCAGAGCGAACGGCCCGTCAGCCGGCCATGTGCTCGGCCGAGAGCATCCCACGCAGCTCGCTCATCGGGATGATCCCGCGGGTCACGAGATCGACGGCCACGCGGCGCAGCGACCGCAGCCCGGACTGCCGCGCGAGGTCGCGGAGCTCGTCGATGGGCATCCGATGCGCGATGCCTCCGCGGATCGCGGGGCCGGTCGGGAGATACTCGACGACCGCGATCCGACCGTAGGTGCCGTGTCCGCCACAGCGCGCGCAGCCCTCGCCGACGAAGCAGCGGAAGCTCGCCGGGACGTCGCCCGCCGGCCAGAGCTCCGCGAGCACCTCCGGGTCGGGGCGGGCCACGACGCGGCAGCCGTCGCAGATGCGTCGGGCTAGCCGCTGCGCCAGCACCGCGAGCAGCTCGCTCGCGACGGAGTTGGGGTGCATCCCGAGGTCGAGCAGTCGCTGCACGGCGTCGACCGCGTCGTTGCAGTGCAGCGTCGAGAAGACGAGGTGGCCCGTCTGCGAGGCGCGGACGGCCTCGAGCGCGGTCTCCCCGTCGCGGATCTCGCCGACCAGGATGACGTCCGGATCCTGCCGCACGAACGCGCGCATCGCGTGGGCGAAGGCGAAGCCGATCTCCGGCTTCACCTGCGTCTGCTGCACGCCGTCGATGCTGTACTCGATCGGATCTTCGACGGTGATGACCTTCCGGGTCGCGTCTCGCGCGAGGATCTGAAGGCCCGCGTAGAGCGTCGTCGACTTGCCCGAGCCGGTGGGCCCGACGACGAGGACGAGGCCGGCCGGGTGGTCGAGCAGGCGCCGGTAGCTGGCGGCGAGCTCGGTGTCGAGGCCGAGGTCCTCGATGGTGAGCAGGCGCGTGTCCTGCGGCAGCAAGCGGATGACGCAATGCTCGCCGTGGAGCGAGGGCTGCGTCTGCACGCGCAGATCGAAGGCGCGCCCTCCCGCGCGGCGACGCATGCGCCCGCCCTGCGGGAGACGCCGCTCGGCGATGTCGAGGGTCGACGAGACCTTGAGCACGTTCATGACGCCGCGAAGCTCGGCGGGGGTCATCGCGTAGCGCGGCACGTCCCGGAGCTCGCCGTCGACACGCAGGCGCACGCGGACCCGATCGCCATATTGCTCGAGGTGGATGTCGCTCGCGCGCTCACCGATCGCGTCCAGCAGGAGCGCCTCGAAGAGACCGACGAAGCGTGCGTCGACCGTGGCGCCTTCGAGCAGATCCCCTCGCGCCTCGTGCGAAGGTTCGGCCGGCGCCTCGGGGCGCTCCGCGCCCATGAGATCGATCCCGGACCAGAGCCGGCGGTAGTCGGTCGGCGTGACGAGGTGCAGCCGCAGGGTGCGCGCCGAGAGCGCCTTCGCGAGGTCGGGCGCGGCGCCGTCCGGGTCCGTGGTCGCGACGAGCAGCGCGCTGCCATCGCGCGCGATCGGGACCACCTGGTTGTGCTGCAAGAACGCCCGGGGGATCGCGCGGACGACGGCAGGATCCACGCGCGTGAGCAGGCCCTCCACGTCACCGAAGGGCAGACCGCGCTGATGCGCGAGCGCGCGGTAGACGTCGGTCTCGGTCAGCGAGGTCTCCTCGAGGATGACCTCCCCGAGCCGGCGCTGCGTGCGCTGCGCGACACGCGCGGCCTCTTCGACCTGGTGGCGGTGCAGACCCGCCTCGGCGACGAGCAGATCGCCGAGCCGCGGGGGCGGCGCGTCGCTGCCGATCTCTTCGCGCGCGAAGCCGTCCTCCCCCCGCACGAGCCGGAGCATGCGCCCCGGACGGGGGTCGGGCGCGACGAAGTTTCCCCCGGGGGCGAGCTGCTCGATCAGCTCCGGCGGGACGGTCCGCGCGGTGGGCAGGTAGAGGATGGCGTCGAAGGGCGCGCGATCGCGGCAACCCGCCGAGCCGTCGCCGTGGCGGAGGTCGATGGCGTCGGCGACGCCGACGAGCGCGAGGCGCTGCGCCGCGCCCTCGACTCGTGCGCTGCTGCGCTCGATGGACACCACGCTCGACGCGAGGTGCGCGAGCACGGCGGCGACGTACCCCGAGCCGTCGCCGACGACCAAGGCGCGCACCCACGCCGGGCTGCCGAGCGCGCGGAGCCACCGGCCGAGCTCATCGACGCCCGGGACGACGGAGCCATCCTCGAGCACGTAGGCGGCCGCGCGCGGCGGCTCGTCGTGCCGGGCGAAGGCGGCGCGGGGGACCGCCTCGAGGGCCTCTCGAATCGTGCGCGCGTTGCCCACCGAGGGGACGACGACGCGAGGGCCGGTCGTCTCGGCGTGCCACTGGGCGGTCATCGGCGAAAAGGATGACATCGCGCCGCGCCCCGCGTGTGCGGTGCTTCCCCGACACTCACCACGAGTGAGGAGCGCTCGCGCACCGCGAACGCCATTTCGGATCGGACGCGGACGCGGACGCGGACACGGACACGGACGCGGACGCGGACACGGACGCGGACACGGACACGGACGCGGACGCGGACGCGGACGCGGACGCGGAGGCGGACACGGACGCGGACACGGACGCGGACGCGGACGCGGACGCGGAGGCGGACACGGACGCGGACACG
>JAHBWH010000146.1 GCA_019637115.1 Myxococcales bacterium
CGAATACGCCGTCATGGGTCTCAATCCCCTGAGCGGGGCTCTGCCGTTTCCGGCCCATGAGACACTATGTCTACTACGGAACCCGCGGTCGTCTCAATCCCCTGAGCGGGGCTCTGCCGTTTCCGGCTTGGAACAGCCCGATGGAACGTTCGCGCCAAGCTACGTCGTCTCAATCCCCTGAGCGGGGCTCTGCCGTTTCCGGCCCGAAGGCGAAGGGGATGGAGGCGTGGGAAGGGATTGTCGTCTCAATCCCCTGAGCGGGGCTCTGCCGTTTCCGGCCCTATTTTCACATCGCGCGTAATCGATGCACGGAGATGTCTCAATCCCCTGAGCGGGGCTCTGCCGTTTCCGGCGGGGAACGTACCGCCGAGTGGCGGTCCTCGAGATCATGGTGTCTCAATCCCCTGAGCGGGGCTCTGCCGTTTCCGGCCCCTCCCTCCAAAACCAACGCCAATCCAGCCACTTGAACACCCGATCCCGACGAACCCCCAACCACCGGGGTCCCCCGTCATCGTGCGCCTCACCAGGCTCTTCGAAAAACCTCATCATCTCAACCACTTTCCACGAGCGACGATCTCGACCCCAAGGTGCCGGGTGTAAGCTACGGATATCATTTGACAAATCCGGGATGAGCGCAATGTGCAACAATTTCAGCTTACTCCACGGTTTTGCATCCTGGGCGCCGAGATCGTCCTCGATCCTATTCAGTTGTCAACGACCGTCAACGAGCACCCCGTGGACCACCACGAACGACGGCGGGGGACGAAAGGGCTCCACCCCCACGCCGAAGCGCTCGATGCGCGAGACGCAGCTGCCGCAGAGCCGATAGTACCGGAGGTTGTCGGGCGTGGGGTCGACGAGTCCCTCCAGGCGGCTGCGCAGGCGAAGATAGGTCGCCCGGTCGAGGTCGGCGGCCTCGAAGAGGCTCTTCTGCACCCGCGTTGCGTGGTCGCGCAGCGCCTTCACGACGGCGTTTCGCTGGCGGTCGTCCGAGATGTCGAAGGCGATCACGGTGTACATCGGGAGGGTCCTCTCCGGGTGGAGCTGATCATCGGGTGGTGAGGGGCTCGTAGGTGGGCGCGTCGCCCAGCACGGTCCGCGCGTAGCGACGCGCCTGCTGTTCGGCGATGTCGCGCCATGTCAGGCGCTTGCCGTACGGCTCGTAGTGAGCCCCGCGCTCGAGGTGCCGCTCGAAGAGCGTCACGAACCACCGGACGGTCTCTCGCGGCACCACGACGGGCTCGTCGGGGAGCGTGTCCTCGAAGTCTTCGGGCTTGATGGCGCGACGGTTCAGCGCCGCCAGGACGAGGGCGTCGACGACTGGCGCGCGGAGCTCTTCCATCAGATCGCAGACGAGGCTCGGGCGTGCGGTCGTCGCGGCATGGAGGGTGCCGAGGAAGGGGTCGAGCCCCACCACGTGCACAGCCGCCTCGACCACGTTCGCCAGGAGGGTGTAGCCGAACGAGAGGAGCGCGTTGATCGGGTCCATCGGCGGGCGTCGGTTGCGGTTAGGAAAGGTGAAGCCTGGCGCGCGCACGAGGTCGCCGAAGGCCCGGAAGTATGCGGCGGCGCCGGCGCCCTCCACGCCGCGCAACGCGTCGAAGTCGTGAGCGGCGTCCAGCCGGGTGCGCAAGAACGCGAGCGCGCGCCGCGCGGCGCCGAGTCGGTCGGTGGTGCCGTGGCGCCGTGCGTGGCGGAGGATCAGCGCGCGCTGGTTCGCGAGCTTGCCAGCGACGATCGCGCGGGCGACGTCGAGGCTGCGGCCCGGGTCGGTGTGCATCGCGTATTGCGCGAGCCGGAGGTGGATGTGCGTGGAGCCGACGCCGACGAGGCGCCCTCGATACCGGCCGCGGTGGCTCAAGAAGACGGTGTCGACCCCGTTGCGAACGAGCAGGTCGATGGCCGCCGGCGTGAGCGTCACGCTGCCGACCAGTACGAGCTGGCGGAGGCCGTGGATGGGCGTGTCAGAGAGGAGCTCGCCTTTGGCGAGCGCGCGTAGGCGCTCGCCCTCGCGCCGCAACACCGCGCCCTCGTGGGCCAGGTAGAGCGTGCGCATCAGAACGGGTCCTCGTCGGGCGCCGGGATGTCGGCGTCGCCGAGCGCGCTTGGCTGTGGGTCGTCGTCGGCCCGTCGCTCGAGGCGCTCGAGTCGCGCTTCGATCCGGCGCAGCAGGTGTCCAATCCCGTCGAGCGCCCCTTCGACGACTTGCTCGTCGGCGTCGAGGTGTGGTGCGTGACGGGTGGAGCGTCGGGGCTTGGGGGCGATCGGGCCGAGCGCGTAGAGGACGGGAGTTGGGTAGGGTGCCTGTCCCTCGAGGGAGGGGCAGCCGCTGCATGGCGTGCTCCGCAGGCCGCGGAGCTTCCGGCAGCCGACCGGGCTCGGGACGCCGCGGCGCGCGCGGTGGAGCTCCTTGAGGGTCGCGCTCGCGGCGAGGAGGATCTCTTCCGCGAGCTTCCCGTCGCCGAGCAGGCCGATCGAGTAGGCCACCGCGCGCGCCTCGTCGGCGTCGAGGCGCCTCTCGGAGAAGGCGCGGTCGACGATCGCCGAGAGCGTGGCGCAGCCGCTCAGCATCCGTTCTTGCGCGAGGCGCGCGGAGGCGTCGTCGCGGGTGGCGCGAAGCGCCTCGCCGAGGCTGCGCGGGGTCGGGTCGTCGGGGAGCGGCGGCAGCGGCCCCGGCGGATCGGCGAGCTCGGGCGCGGGGAAGGCGCGCACCGCGCCGCCCAGGAGCGCGTCGAGCAGGGCGTTGTCGACGAACCGTAGGCGCGCCAGGGCGGCAGCGGGGTCCTCGATCGACGCGAGGCCGTCGTCGAGGAGCGGGCAAGGTCGGAGGGTACGTTGGTGGATTCCGAGAGGGAGCTTGACCAGGCTCGAGAGGCCGCGCGGGCCCGCGGCGATCTGCTTGGGGAAGAGCTCGAGGGTGACGTCGGCGGGAGGGCCGCCCGCCGCAGTGACGATGGCCTTGAGCGCTTGGCGCACCGCGCGTGCGGGGCGCGGGGGGTCGAAGAAGAGCCAGAGGTGCGCGCCGCGCCCGCCGCTTGCGGCGGGGAATGCCGCGAGGCCGAGGTCCACGGCGGCCTGTCGCAGGCGCTGGAGGTATGCTCGCAGGCCATCGTGGCGCAGCGGGTTGGCGTCGCCGTGCGTGGCCTCGAGGCGCTCGAGGGCCTGGCTGCCGAGGTCCAGGTCGAGGACGCCGAAGCTGACGCGTCCGTCGGGGCCGAGCGGATATTGACCGAGCGTCAGGCGACCGCGGAGGTGATCGCGCGCGACATCGGCGGTGAGCGGGTTGCGGACGGGCCGGTAGCCGCCGCGACCGCGCTTGTCGTCGTGCCATTGGCGGGCGTAGAGATCGCGTCGCCCGCCGAAGAAGCGCAGGAAGCGCTCGACTAGGAGCTCGTCGGGATCGCCCTCGTCGGTCGGCCGCAGGTCGAGCGCGTCGGGGTCGTCAGGGTCGTCCTCCGCCAGAACGTCGTCCGCGGGGGCTGCCTCGACGTCCAGGCGTAGCTCGGGCGAGGGCGTGAGCGCTGCCGCCTCGTCGAGACGCAGCGCGGCCACCAGCCTCAAGGTCGCGAGCTCGCGGCGCGCGGGAGCGCTCAGCGCGTCGAGGAGGTCGTCGAGAGGGGCGTCGGTCGCGAGCCGCCGCTCGAGCTCGTCGAGCACGTCGTCGCTCATGCGGTCCTCCGGCGTCGTCGGCGCCGGCGGGCGGGCGGCGCGTCGCTCGGCTTGGCGAGCCCGGGGCGATCGTCGCGGCGCTGGTCGCGCGGCCGCTCGGGGTCGGGCTGCGGCGGCGTCGTCGGGGGCTGCTCAGGGGCTTCGGGCGCCGGGAGGCGCTCGAGGCCTTCGAGGGCGGGGCGATGATCGGAGGAGTACGTGCGGCGGCGGAAGTCGAGGGCGCGGCGGTAGGCCCGGCGTGCTTGTCCGTGCGCCCCTCGGGCCTCGTGCAGGAGGCCGATGCGGGTGAGCGTGAGGTGCCGCCCCATTCGATCGCGCGCGAGGGCGCTCTCGTAGGCGGCGAGGGCGGGCTCGATGCGGCCCGCGTCGGCGTGGATGTCGCCCAGGAGCCGCCAGAGGTGCGGCGGGCGTCGCTCGGCGCGGGTGTGTCGCTCGATCCAGGCGAGCGCCGCGTCCAGGCGCCCGCGGGCACGCTCGAGCTCGGCGAGCTCCCCGTAGAGGTGGTCGCGTCGGCGGGGGCCGTCGGCGTCGAGCGCGATGCGGAGCGCGCGCTCCGCCGCGTCGAGCTCGCCGAGAGCGCGGCAGACCTTGCCAGCGAGCGCGAAGGTATGGAGCCGCTCGACGAAGCGGCCCTCACCGTCTTCGCGGATGAGCGCGAAGACGAGCTTGCGCGCGAGCCGGTCTTCACCGAGCCGGTGGGCCGAGCGGGCGCCGGCGTAGAGCGATTTGACGTAGGGCTTGTAGAGGTCGTGGCGGCGCTCCCGTGTGTCCGGGTCGAGCTCGCGATAGCAGCGGATGGCGGCGAGGAAGGCCCGGAGCGCGACCTTGTCGTGGTGTGACTCGACCTGGGCCTCGAAGATGCCGAGGCGATAGAGGTTCTTGAGGGGGATGGGCTCGAGCCGTAACGCCTCGCCTACCCAGCGGTGGAAGCTGCGACGGAGCGGCTCGAGGTCGACGCTCTCGCGGGCGGTCTTGGCGCGGAGGGCGGCGTCGTAGAAGAGGTAGGCGAGGGCGCTGGCCCGTTTGGCGGAGGGCTCGAGCGAGAACGCGCGCTCGAGGAGCGCGACGGCCTCGGCGGTGCGCTCGCGCTGACCTAGGGCGAAGGCGACGTCGCCCGCGAGCTCGAGGTGTGCGGCGAAGGTCTCGTCGTCGAGGGCCGCGAGCTCGGGGGCTGCCAGCGCCAGGGCGTCCCAGTCGTTCTTCTGGACGAGGGTTCTCGCCGCCCCGCGGAGGGCGTCGAGGTTGGTTCGTGCCTTCGGTGCCGCCATGTCTCGGAGACGACGCGGAGGTGCGAGTTCTGACGTCGCGCGAAAGATCGCGCTGGAGCTGTCAGAGGTGGACCGGTGGCCGCGTCAACGGGGTGTTCGCGAGGGCAACGCTCCAGCGAACCTCGGAGGCTGGTCTTCGAGGGGGATCTTCCATCACGCCTGCCGCGGACGGAAAGGAGGAACCATGGCCGACAAGAAGAAGATCGTCGAAGGGCTGAAGATCGCTTCTGCCATCCTCGCGGCGCTCGGCGTGATCGCCGACGCCATCGCCAAGGGGATGAAGTGAGCGAGCCACGCGACGCGCCGCTCCCGGGCCCAGGCCCAGGGGCGGCGTCGTCGTTCCGTCGTTTCGGCGACGGTTGTTGCGCGACGGGTCGTGTCGTGAGGGGCGGCGCGCTGCGGCGCTGGCAACGCGATGCTCGGCGGCGCCGCTGCGCGAAGACGCCGCGTGCGGCGACGGTTTCGTGGGGGACGGGGTGACCCGATGCGCCCGGTCATGACTCGCGCGCTCGCAGGTGCCGGCGCGCGGGCCAGGCGGGGCAAGGGTCGAAGCGTTCAAAGGCGCGGGTATTCGCGCAGCCCCGCATAGGAGAAGCTGCGCGCGACGCGGCCGTCGTCGAGGGTCTCGGCTGCGCGGGTGGTGGCCGGCGCGAAGCAGGCCACGCCGCTCCGTTGCAGCGCCGCGACGAGCATCGCCGAGAGCACGTGCTCGCCCATGACGATCGCGTGCGTCGTCTCGCCCGGCAGCAGCGCCATCGTCGCGTTCACCAGCGGCTCGAGGTCCGTCGCGGCGAGCGCGGTCGCGGGCACGGTGGGGAACGCCAAATCTCGGACGTCCGCGCCGAGGCGCGCGCGGACGTCGCGTGTCATCTCCGCGGGCCACTCCGCCTGCGGGTGGTTCGAGAGGTTCACGATCACCGCGTTCGCTGGCTGCGACACGGTCGGGGCGCTCGCGCGCTCGCTCTGTGCGAAGTGATCCGTCACGCGCGCGCAGGCGTCGAGGATGCTCTTGGACGCGAGGGGCTTCTTGCGGAGGCCGCCGTGCTCGACGTCGTTGCGCAGATCCGTCAGCTCCGTCTTGTGCTCGTCTCCGCTGAGGGTCCAGGCTGCGGCGTCGTAGGCGTCACGATCCCAGCGCGGGCCCGGCATGCCTGCCTCGGGGGCCGCGTGTGCGAGGACGCGCCCCTCCCGTACGACGATGAGCGTCTCGGGGTAGCGCCCAAGCTCGAGGTACCACCTCGCGAGCGCCGCCAGGCGCCGGTGGCCGGCCTCGCTCGCGAGGGAGTCCAGGGGATCGCCGCTGAGCGCGTCGAGCTTCTCCGTGAGGGTCGCGAGCGGGCGCTCGAGCGCTGGGACCTGCGCCGTGATGCCCTCTCGGCTCGACGCGAGGACCGCGCGGAGCCGCTCCGTCGACGTCGGCTGCGTCTTGTCGGACTCGCTGCGGAGCCCGCCCAAGAGACCTGCCACGCGGACGGTCTCGAGGTCGGCGCCGAAGGTACGCATCGCGCCAGCGAGCCGGGTGAGCTGGGGTTGAGGCCCCTCTCGGCCGCCCTGCGCCCATCGCTTGTTCGCGGCGCGGCCGAGCCGGTCGAGGGTCTGCGCTACGGGCTCGGCGCGCCCCGTCTGGAGCAGCATCTGGAGCCCGAGCGACCACTCGAAGAGCTCGGCGAGCGGCGAGAGGTCCCAGACAGGAGCGCGCGGAGGCTCGCCGGGCGTTCGCGCCTCGTACGCGCCGTAGACCAGGCGCAGCTCGGCCCGCCATCCGGTGGCCCGTAGGTAACCGAGCACGCCCATGGTGAAGAGCGGGAGCGCGCGGAACCCGTGGGTCACGTCGATGATCACGTCGTCGAGTGGCCGCAGCTGGGCCTCGAGGAGCTTGAAGATCTCCCAGAGCTCAGAGGGATTTTGTCCCGACGGGATCGGCAGGCGCGCGGCCTCTGGGACGCTGCGCGCGAGGGCCTCGCCATGTCGCGTCCAAGCTTCATCGGTCGCAGCGACTACGATCGAATCTACCCCGTCGTAGAGCCGTGTGCCGGCCTCGGTGAAGAACATCCCCTCGGGCGCCTCGCGGCCGTCGGGCAGCACGTAGATGCAGCTTCCGTAGTTCCCGGTCCCGAGGAAGCTCAGCAGCGTCGTCATTGGTCGTCCCTCCCGCCCACGTTCGCTGGTGATTCGGCCATGCGGAAGAGGCCGAGGCGACGAGATTGCGCACGCGGAGTCGCGCTGTGTGCGGTGGTCTCGGCCGCGACCGTGGCGAAAGCGTCCGCCTTCGACCGCGGGCTCCGTGACGGTGGCGTGATGCGCGCACGCGGCGTGAGCGGTCGTCACTTCTCGGAAAGCCAGGCATACTCGCGGGCTCGGTGGCGGCGGCTCGGGGTCGGCCGCGAGGGTGATGGCGATGGTCGACGTTCGGACGATGAGGGGCTCGAGCTGGTTGGTGTGCGCGGGGGCGGTCCTGCTGATGGCGTGCGGAGACGACGACGCCGCGACGCTCGACGCGGGGCCGCGCGAGGACGCCGCGACGGATGCGGGCACGCCGCCGGACGGCGAGGCGCCGCCGCTCCCCGACCCGCCGCCGACGCCAGAGCCGCCCACCATCGCGCGCGACGTCGCGCTCATCGACGACGACGTGGAGTTCACCCGGCCCTTCGTCCCGGGCCACCGCACGACGATGGACGGCCGCGTCGCCGTGCGCGTCCAGGGCGGGCCGCCCGGGCCCGACCGCGTCCGCTACAACTTGTCTTTCTACCTCTTCGCGCCCGAGCGCCTCCGCGAGCCGATCCTCACGGGCCCGGCCGGCGCGCAGATCCTCGCGGACACCGAGCCCTTCGACGTGCCCTTCGCGCCCGCGGCCGCGCCTGGCGTCACGCGCACGGGTCACCACGCGATCTGCGATCCCACCGAGCCCTTCCCGCGCGAGGGCGAGCGGCCGAACCCCTACGTCTGCGGGCCGGACGGCCAGCACGACTGCTACGACCTGACGATCCTCAGCAGCACCTCGATGATCGCGGCCACGCAGCTCTGGGGGACGCCCGTGACCGTCGAGGTCGCCGACCCGAAGACCGAGCGCGCGCGCATCGTCGACGTGACCGTCGGCGAGAGCGTGCCCGGCATCGTGCTCACGTCCACGACGGAGTTCATGGAGCCCGCGCTCACGCGCGACGGACGGCTCTTGACCGGTCGTCTCGGCCGCGCGCCCCGCGAGTGGACGAACCCGAACACCGGCGAGACGCTCAACCGGCCGTACGACCTCGTCTACTTCCAGCTCCCCGACGACGCCGACCCCTGCGACGTGACGGGCTTCACGCAGTTCAACCCGATGTCTCACGCGCCCCACGACCCGCGGATGGTCGGGCGCTACGGCCTCGCCGCGTACCCCTTCCGCGACACCGAGGGCAACGCCATCCCCGACGGCGAGGACATGGGCGGCACCTACCCGTGGGTAGACCGCGAAGGCGCCAACGTCTTCATGACCGGCGTGCACGGGACCATCGCCGAGCAGTCCGAGCGGCGCTTCCCGCGGCGCTGCGTGACGCCGGGCTGCGAGAGCCTCCGCGAGAACGTCGACTGGGATCGCGGCTTCATGGTCGGCGGCCTCTGGACGCGCGGGAAGTTCGTGCTCCTCGACGGCATGATCAACAACATCGACTGGGCGGTCGGCGTGAGCCCGGCGACGCATTGGCTCGTCGAGCTCTACCGCGACACGAGCGGGGAGGCGCACGAGGTGCGCTTCGGGTCGGGGCGCTTCATCGAGGCGTTCCGCGCCACCGGGCCGTACCCCGCGGGCTACACGAGCAACCCCAACATCCTCGACTCCATCCAGCAGCTCTTCAACTACCTCCCAGCCGCGCGGACGATCAGCCCGCAGGACGTCGTCTGGGTGATGGGCTCGGGGGTCGCGACCGAAGAGATCGCCTTCGACGACTACTCGAACGCGAACGCGCTCATCGTCTCCAACATGCAGGCGTCGATCACGCAGCTCTATCACCGCGACGGCTGGTCGATCGGCGTGCCTCGCCACCACAACGGCCAGGTTCGGCAGCTGGCGCAGCCGCTCATCCCGCTCTTGCCGCGTTACAACCTCGACCCCGAGGCGCACGAGGACATCCACCTGCAGAACGCGGCGACCTCGCTCGCGCTCCGCGTGCCGCCCTTCGGCTTCGTCCGCGCGGGCACCGCGCGTGTCGAGCCGGTCGCCCTCGGCGGCGTCGAGGGGCGCGGCTTCTGGCTCTCGGGCGAGGCGGAGATCGTCTACGCCGTGCCCGCGCAGGAGCGCCCGGTGCTCGAGCGCCCGTGGTACGTCGGGCTCTTCGTCGACGTCCGCGCGACGGACGCGGAGGCGCGCGGGCTGCTGCGCTTCCCCGACGGCAGCGAGGTGCGTCTCGCAGGACGTGAGCGCGTGCAGTACGTCGCCGCGGGGGGCGCCGTCGTGCACGAGGTCGCGCTACCGAGCGGGGAGGGCTGGATGCACCTCGCGTGGCAGCTCCGCGACGGCAACCGCGAGGTCACGCTCCTCGTGAACGGCTTCGCCTTCGACCGCTACGCCAGCGACGACCCGCTCTTCGCGCCGAGCGAGGGCGACCTGGTCGTCGCGCCCGAGGGCGAGGGCGGCGCGCGCCTGCGTGGGTGGATCGACGACTTCAAGGTCATCGGCGAGGACGTGCTCTCCGAGGTCGCCTGCAACCACGCCCGCGGGACGATCATCGCGCTCGACGAGAGCCCCGCGTGGGAGGCGGTCGCGGCGCGGCACCCGAGCTGGGCCCACGCCGAGGTCGCGCTGGCGGCGGGCGAGCCCGAGGGGGCGCGCTTCGCTTGCTACCACGACTACCGGGCGGACTACGCCGCGCATCTCGGGAACATCCCGGCGGGCGCGCGCTCGATGCGCGAGCGCATCACCTTCCCCGAGGGCCCCGTGCGCTACGGCGCGCCGCGACCGGACTCGACGGGCAACGCCTTCTGCGCGAGCTGCCACACCGCGGACAGCCTCGGCGGGCTCTCGCTCGCGGCGCTCGCGCTGCAGCCGGACTTGCTCGCCGAGGACGACCCGCGTCGGCAGCCCCACCAGCCGCCGCGGCGCGTCTTCGGCAACATCCCCCCTGGCTGGCTCGCGCCCGGCGCGGGGCCGGGCAGCCCAGCCGAGGCGATGCAGGCGCCGCCCGAGGGGCTGCTGATCGACGCCTGGGTGCTCGAGCACGCGGAGTAGATCGTCGCGCCACCTGTTCCCCGCGCTCACCATGAGGGCGGGCGCGCGGAGGGCGCGGCGCCCGTCGTCGTGTCGTGCGCTCGGCCCACGGGTTGGGGCTCGGGGCGAGGGCGCAGCGTGCCGAGGCTGATGACGATCGCCAACGCGAGCACACCTACGACCACCCGCCAACGCGGCCGCGCGGCGGCGAGGATGAGCGAGAGCACATCAAGAGCGCAGGGGCTCTTGCGGCGAGGCCCTACGCCCACTCGACCGAGCGGCGGCTGATCGAGCTGTACTCGAAGCCGTCGAGGGTCGTGCGGGCGCGGTCGCCGCCGGCGGCGCCGAGCGCGACGAGCAGCGGGCGGTAGTGCTCGTCGGTGGGGTGCGCGAGCGCGTAATCCGGGGCGCGGTGGCGCGCGTCGGCGAGCGCGTCGACGTCCCCGCGCGCGAGCGCTTCGGCGACGAAGGCGTCCATGTCGGTCGCCCAGCTCGGCGTGGGGCTGCCGTCGGCGGCCAGGCGGCGGAGGTTGTGGACGACGTTGCCGCTGCCGAGGATCCACACTCCCTCGTCGCGCAGCGGCGCGAGGGCCTCGCCGAGCGCGACGAGGCGCGCCGGCGAGAGGTCGCGGGGCATCGAGAGCTGGAGCACGGGGACGTCGGCGTTCGGGAAGACGTGCATCAGCGGGACCCAGACACCGTGGTCCATCGGCTGCGCGTCGCGGCGCGCGACCGGAAAGCGCCCTTCGAGGAGCGCCTCGGCGCGACGCGCGAGCTCGGGTGCGCCCGGCGCGTCGTAGCGGAGGCGGTAGAGCGACTCGGGGAATCCGCCGAAGTCGTGGACGATGTGCCCACCCGCGGTTTGGCCGACCAGCACGGGCGCGTCGGTCCAGTGCGCGCTGATCACGAGCGCCGCGCGTGGTCGCGGGAGGGCGCTCCCCCAAGCCGCGAGCGGGGCGCCCTTCTCGGCGTCGAGGGCGAGCGTCGGCGCGCCATGCGCGACGAAGCCGACCGGCATGCGTCCATCGTGTCGTGCGCGCGTCTCCATGGTCGAGCTTCTTTCTTGGGCGGTCCCCGGCCGTACGCCTCGGCGCCCGCAGGCGAGCGTCGCCGCGGCTCCGAGGATGAACGAGCGTCGGGAAACCATGGATCAAACCTGCGGATCGCGGCCGCGCGCCGCAAGCGAGGTCTGCGCGAAGGTCCGTTGCGGTGCAGGAACGGCGGCGCGCCGCGGGCCGAAGCGCGCGGCGCCGCGCGTGCCTGCGTGTGCGGTGGTCGACCGAGCGCCCGCCACGTCGCGGTCACCTGGGCGGAATCCATCGTTGCCTCCGCCTCCGCAGCGGTTGGCTCCCAGCGTCGCCCGCTCATCATCGAAGGAAGCTGTTACGATGCGCTCCGTGAACGAGACCCGGACGGAGGTGCTCATCGTCGGCGCGGGGCCCGCCGGGCTCGCGGTGGCGGCGTGCCTGCGGCGCGAGGGGGTCGCCTTCGAGGTGCTGGAGCAGGCGGGCTCGGTCGGGCCGCGATGGCGCGAGCACTACGAGCGGCTTCACCTGCACACCTTCCGCGACACGAGCGCGCTGCCCCATCAGCCGTGGCCCGCCGGGGTGCCCGGCTACCCGTCGCGGCAGCAGGTCGTCGACTACCTCGAGTCCTACGCGCGGCGCTTCGAGATCGCGCCGCGCTTCTCGCGCGAGGTGCGGCGCCTCGCGCCGCGCAGCGGGGGCGGCTGGGTCGCGGAGGCGCGCGGGCCCGAGGGGGAAGAGCGCTGGCTCGCCCGCCACCTCGTCGTCGCCGCAGGTTACAACCGCGAGCCGTACCATCCGCGCTTCGCGGGCGACGACGGCTTCGAGGGCGCGATCGTGCACAGCCGCGCCTACCGCGAAGGTCGCGGCTGGCGTGGCAAACGCGCGCTCGTCGTCGGCGCGGGCAACAGCGGCGCGGAGATCGCGCTCGATCTCTTCGAGCACGGCGCCGAGACCGCGATGTGTGTCCGCAGCCCGACGCACGTCTCGCCGCGCGATCTCTTCGGCTTCTTCCCCGCGCAGCTCGCGGGCCTCGCGATGAGCTGGTTGCCCGCGCGCGTCGCCGACCGCGTCGCGCTCCCGCTCACCAAGCGCTTGATGGGCGACCTCTCGGCCTTCGGCATCACGCGCCCAGCGCTCGGCCCGCTCGAGGTGCTCGCGCGCGAGGGGCGCGTCGCGCTGCTCGACATCGGCACGGTCGAGCTGATCCGGCAAGGGCGCGTCACCGTCTACCCGGGCATCGCGCGCTTCGACGCGCGCGAGGTGGCGTTCGTGGATGGGCGCCGCGCCGCCTTCGACCTGGTGGTGCTCGCCACGGGGTATCGGCCGGCGCTGAGTGGCTTCTTCGACGGGGCCGCAGGCGGCTCGAGGCTCGCCGACGCGATCCTCGACGAGCGCGGCTACCCGAGGGTCTTCGGCGCCGAGGTGCCCGGCGCGCCGGGGCTCTACTTCATCGGCTACAGCAACCCGCCGACGGGCGCGCTCTTCACCATCGCGCGCGAGGCCAAGCGGGTCGCGAAGGGCATCGCGCGCGTGTCCGCCGCGCCCTCGGAGGTCCGCGCATGACTGGCTCCGCGCCCGCCCTCCGCGTCGCGCCGAGCGGCGCTTCGGCCGAGCTGCCAGCAGAGCTCGACTTCTGGCACCCCGTCCTGCGGAGTGAAGAGCTCGAGGAGCGGCCGGCGAGGGTGCGCGTCGCCGGCGTCGATCTCGCGGTCTTCCGGAGCGAGCCGCGCCCGCGTCACGGCGGCGGGCGCGTCGCGGCGGTGCTCGATCGCTGCCCGCACCGCGGCGCTTCGCTCTCCGGCGGCGCCGTGAAGGACGGCTGCGTCGTCTGCCCGTACCACGGCTGGTCGTGGGCCGCCGACGGGCGCGGGCGGAGCCCCGGCAACCCCGAGGGCAGCTTCCGAACGGTCGCCTTCGACGCGCTCGAGAGCGACGGCGCCGTCTGGATCAAGCGCGCGGGCACCGCGGTGCCCTTCCCGCGCGTCGACGCGGCGGGCTTCCTGGAGATCGCGCGGATGCGCGTGCGTGTGCGTGCGCCGCTCGAGCTGGTGCTCGACAACTTCATCGAGGTCGAGCACACGGGGAAGGTCCACTACGTCCTCGGCTACGACACCGAGCGGATGGACGAGGTGATCTGCCGCACCGAGGTGAGCGCGCAGGCGGTGCGCGTCTACAACCAGGGCCCGCAGAAGCCGATGCCCTGGATCTTGCGGCGGCTCTTTCGCTACCCGCCCAACGCGCACTTCGTCGATGACTGGACGACCACCTTCGCGCCCGTGCGGAGCGTGTACGACCAATATTGGATCGATCACACGACGGGCGAGCGCGCGGGCGACTACCTCCGCAACACGGTCTTCTTCACGCCCATCGAGGCATCCCTCACCGAGCTCTTCGTCTTCCTCCACGCCGAGGCGACCGCGTGGGGCCGGCTCGGGCTCAACAGCCTGGCGCTCAAGCCCATCACGGCCTGGCTCGGCAAGCTCGAGGTCGGCGCCGACGTGAAGATGATTGAGGGGCTCGCCGACAAATCGACCGAGATCCGCGGCAACCAGCTCGGCCGCTTCGACAAGGGGCCGCTCGCGGCGCGCAACCGCGTGCGCTCGATCTACCGCCGCGGCGTCGCCGGGTTGGACGCCGCGCGCGAGCCCGTGGAGGAGTGAGGGGCCGACGCGGTCGCTCGTCTCCGACGCTCGATCTCGTTGGACGCCGCGCGCGAGGGCGCGGAGGAGTGAGGGGCCGACGCGGTCGCTCGTCTCCGACGCTCGATCTCGTTGGACGCCGCGCGCGAGGGCGCGGAGGAGTGAGGGACCGACGCCGTCGATCGTCGCGACGCTCGATTTCGTTGGACGCCCCGCGAGAGTCCGCGGAGGAGTGAGGGGCTCACGCGGTCGATCGTCTCCGACCGCTCGAACGACCGCTGCGGCGTTGCTGGGTTGGACGCGCGCGAGCCAGCGGTCGATCGTCTCCGACGCCGCCGACCGAGTCGAGCGTCTACCCGCGTCGACGCGTCATTAGCGCCTCGATCTTCTCGACGAGGCGCGCGAAGTCGATGGGCTTGGTGTCGTAGTCGTCGCAGCCCGCCTCGAGCGCGCGCTCGCGGTCGCCGAGCATGGCGTGCGCCGTCAGCGCGATGATGGGGACGGCGGCGGTCTCGGGCGCGGACTTCAAGCGACGGGTCGCCTCCCAGCCGTCGATGCTCGGGAGGCTCATGTCCATGAGCACCACGTCGGGTCGGGTCGTGCGCGTGAGCTCGACCGCGACGAGCCCGTCCGACGCGACCTGCACGACGAAGCCGCGCCGGGTCAGACGCTTCTCGAGCATCACCCGGTTGTCCTCGTTGTCCTCGACGAGCAGGATCCGCACGACCACACCACGCTCCGCGCGCGAGGCTACCTCAGATGAGGGATGCTCTGCGCGACCTTCGGTGCCCGGCCCACCGCTGCCCCGTCCACCTCGGCGGCCCACCGTCGAGCCGCCGCGCCCCGGCGCGTCGTCGGCCTCGGTTTCGCTCGCGTCTGGCGCGTCGCGCGAGGAGGGGCTCAGCCCGCGCTCCGCGTCCGCGACCCGCGGCGAGCGACGTTCGTCGTCTGCGTCGCCTCACGCGGCGGGTAGCCGGGCAGCGGCACGACGCGCGCCTGCCACGGGTGGGCGCTCGGCATCCAGGGCCAATAAGGACCGCGGTCGCGGCACCCCTCTGACGTGTCGTCCGCTGGGCAGTAGACGCGCACGTGGAAGTGGTTCTGGTGCGGGTGCCGGACGCCGGGCGGGATCATGATGCGCTCGACGCGCGCGACGAGCTCCGGGCTCGCCCCGAGCCGCTGGCCGGCGCGCAGCAGCTTCTGACGGAGCGAGCGGCTCACGAAGGCGTGCTGCACCGGCGTCTCCTCGTCCGTCGCGAGGGCCTCGAGCAGGCGCCAGTTGCGCTCGAGGTCGAAGCGGACGACGCGATCGTTCACGCGCGCCGTGCCGGAGCGCGAGACGTTCGCGAAGCGCGGCAGGTCGACGTGCTCGCCGGTCTCGTCGTCGACGAAGTAGAACGCGAGATCGACGTCGCGGCCGTTCTCGTGCGAGCGGTGGCCGGGGATGTTGCCGCCCCCCGGGCCGCTGAGCTCGCCGACCTGCAGGCGCGCCCCCGGCGCGTGGGCGGCGACGTGCGCACCCACGCGCTCGACGAGGCCGACGAGCGCCGCCGTGCCCCAGTGGCGGCCGTTCGGCACGTCGGCGTCGACGAGGTGGACGTGCGCGGACGGCGTGAGCTGCACCGCGTTCGCGAGCCGCCCGCGCCAGGGCCAGCCGGTCGAGAGGGGGGCCGGCTCGTCGGGCGTCGCGTCGTCGATGGGCGGAGCGTCCGCCTCTGCGGCCTCCGGAGGAGGCGTGACGAGCGCGGGCGCTGCTGCGCGTCGGTCGGCGCGGCGCTCGGCGACGCCTGCGGGCTCGGGGGAGGCGGTCGCGGTCGAGGCGACGGCGACCAGCGCGAAGCCTCCGAGCACGACGAGGCGTGGCGCGGCGAGGGACAACATCGGGCCGACAGTGTCCCGGCTGTACGAGCTTTGCGCAAGTGGGCCCCCTCGGTCGCCCGCTTGCGTCACCGTCCGGTCACGCCTGGCGAATGGCCGTTGGGCCTGGGCCGCAGGATCCCGCGGGTGGGATCATCGGCCCAGCCCCGCGGGCCTGGCTCATCGGTTCATTGGCCCTGTGCGAGCGAGAAAGCGCGCTCGCCGTCGACGCGCAGGAGCATCTCGAGCGAGCAGAGCCGCGCGCGCTCGGAGACGGTCGCCGCGAGCTGCAGGAGCTCCGGGGCCGTGCGGGGCCCGTCAGCCTCGAAGCGCACGCGGTAGTGGTTCACGCAGTCGGTGAAGGCGGAGCCCGTCGGCCAGACCTGCGTGCCGCGGTTGCTGATCATCGTCATCCGAAGCGCGCTCGACGAGAGCTCCGCGAGGTGGCGCGCCAGGACGTCGGGGGGGTCGGAGGACTCGACGAAGAGGTCGACGCCGACGATCTCTTCCCGCCCCGACTTCGGCGAGACCATCACCCGCGGCTGCGTGCGACCGAGCTCGGTCCGCAGTGAGACACCCATGCGCTCGCGCTGGCTCTCGCGCGCCTCGGTCGGCTTGGTCTGCTCGATCGCCGCCACGAGCAGCTCGCGGTACCGGGTCGCGCGGATGGGCGGCGGCGGCACCCCGAGGTCCGGGCACCGCCGCATCGCGAGGAGGGTGGTCTCGATCGCGTTCTCGAGGTGCGACGCGCAGTCGAGCAGGCCGAGGTGGCGCAGCATCATGCTCGCGCTCAGGAGCAGCGCGGTCGGGTTGGCGAGATCCTTGCCCACGATGTCCGGCGCGGTGCCGTGGACGGCCTCGAAGATCTGTACGTGGTCGCCGATGTTGGCGGCGGGCGCGTAGCCCAGGCCGCCGACGAGGCCCGCGGCGAGGTCCGAGAGGATGTCGCCCTGCAGGTTCGGCAAGACGACGACGTCGAAGGCCTCCGGGGTCATCACGAGGCGCATCGCGACGTCGTCGACGATGAGGTCGTCCGCGACCAGCGTGGGGTAGTCGGCGGCCACCTCGTAGAAGGTCTTCAAGAAGAGGCCGTCGGTCAGCTTCATGATGTTGGCCTTGTGGACGCAGGTCACGCGGCGCGCGCCCTTACGGAGCGCGACCTCGAAGGCGTAGCGGTGCACCTGCTCGGAGCCGGGTCGCGTGATGAACCGCCGGCATTGCGCGACGTCGTGCGTCTGCATGTGCTCGACGGCGCCGTAGGTGTCCTCGATGTTCTCGCGGATCAGCGTGAGCTCGATCGGGTGCCGCCCGCGCGACGCGACGCTGTCGACGCCGCGCAGCGTTCGGAAGACCCGCTTGTTGGCGTAGGTGTTCCAGAGCTTCCGCGCGGTGACGTTGATGCTCTTCACGCCGCCGCCCTTGGGCGTCTCCATCGGTCCCTTCAGCAGGATGCCGAGCCGCTCGACGGTGTCGCGCGCCTCGCTCGTCATGCCCGTGCGCTCGCCGCGCGCGTAGACGCTCGCGCCCATCTCGACGGGCACGAGCTCCAGCGGCGCGCCGACCGCGCGCAACGCGGCGAGGGTCACCTCCATGATCTCGGGCCCGATGCCGTCACCGTGAGCGACTGCGATCTTCGTGGTCATCTCGCCTCCTTGCTCGCGAGTCCGTCTCGCGTGTGGCCGGTCTAAGGCTCGCCGTGTCTGCGTTCCAATCGATACTTTGGAGGTCGCGGTGCGTAAAAACCGAAGTGTGTGGTTGGTGTTCGGTTCGAAATGATCGAATCGTACGTGAGCTAAATTCGTAATCGCTTGCTCGTCACGGGGGCGCGAGACCAGGGTCCGACCGTGACGATCCTCGACCTGCGTGCGGGCCTCTCCGTGGGCCTCATCGCGCTCCCGCTCAGCCTGGGGATCGCGCTCGCCAGCGGCTTCCCCGCGTCCTCGGGGATCGTCACGGCCGTCGTCGGCGGGCTCGTCGCAGGGCTGCTGGGCGGCGCGCGGGGGACCATCAAGGGCCCGGCGGCCGGCCTCATCGTCCTGGTGCTCGCGGCCGTGACCGACCTCGGGGTCCGGGGCGCGCTCGCCGCCTTCGTGCTCGCGGGGCTCTTGCAGGTGCTGATGGGCCTCGGCCGCGCGACTCGCTTCACCTCGCTCGTGCCCGCGCCGGTCGTCCACGGGATGATGGCCGCGATCGGCCTGCTGGTGCTCTTCCGCCAGCTCCCCGTGATGCTCGGCGTCGCGAGCGGGCTGCGCGCTGGCGAGCCCCTGGAGGTCGTGGGGATCGCCGCCTTCGCCGGAGGCGTGGCGTTCGTGCTCGTCGTTGGGAGCGTCATCGGCGCGACGCGTTGGCCGTGGCTCGCACACGTCCCCGCCCCGCTGGTCGCCGTCGGCGCGGCGGCGCTCGTCGCGGCGCACCTCGGGCTCGGCGCGCACCCCGAGGCGGCGCGCCTCTTCCCCGCGCTTCCTGGCTCGGCGTCGGCGTGGGTGCTCCTCCCGGACCTGTCCGTGCTCGCCGACCCCCGGGCGGTCTTTCACGCGCTCGTCCTCGCCACCGTGGGCGCGCTCGAGTCGAGCTTGACGGTGCGGGCCATCGACTCGATTACCGGTCGGCAGAGCGACCTCGATCGCGACCTCGTCGCGGTCGGGCTCGCGAACGTGGGCGCGGCCTGCCTGGGCGGGCTGCCGATGATCAGCGAGGTGGTGCGGAGCACCGCCAACGTGCAGCAGGGCGCGCGGAGCGGCTGGAGCAACGTGGTGCACGGGGCGTTCTTGCTCGTCGCCGTGGGGGCCTTCGGCTCGTGGCTCGCGCACGTCCCGCTCGCGGCCCTCGCCGCGCTCCTCGTCGTGGTCGGGGCGAAGCTCGCGGCCCCCTCGACGTTCCGACGCGAGCTGAGCCTAGGCGCCCCGCGGATGCTCGCGTTCAGCGCGACCGTCTCCGTCACGCTCGTCGGAGACCTGCTGCTCGGCATCGGCGCGGGCGTGCTGGTAGCGCTGCTGGGGCGCGCGTGGGAGCGTCGGCGCAGCTCACGTGGAGAGGTCGCCGAGGAGCGCGTGGCGATCGCGCAGCCTCCTGGGCCGTGACGGATGCCCGTGCGGTGGAGGGGCGAGGTGCTACGGACCAGCGAGCGGTCATGGACTGGCTGAACTACCACCACCTGCTGTACTTCTGGACCGTCGCGAAAGAGGGCTCGGTGAAGGCCGCGGCGGCGCGGCTGCGGCTCTCTCAGCCCACCATCAGCGGGCAGATCAAGCTCCTCGAGGAGTCGCTCGGCGAGAAGCTCTTTCGCCGCGCCGGTCGCGGGCTCGAGCTCACCGAGCTCGGCCACGTCGCCTACCGCTACGCCGAGGAGATCTTCTCGCTGGGCCGAGAGATGCACGAGGTCATCACGGGCCGGGGAGGTGGCGCCACCGAGCGCCTCGTCATCGGCGTCAGCGACCTCGTGCCCAAGCTCATCGTGCACCGGCTCGTCGCGCCAGCCCTCGCCTCACCCGAGTCGGTGCGGGTCGTCTGCCGAGAGGACAAGGGCGAGCGGCTGCTGGCCGAGCTCTCGATCCGCGAGCTCGACCTCGTCATCAGCGAGGCGCCGCTCGCGCGGCAGGCCAGCGTGAAGGCGTTCAACCACCTGCTCGGCGAGTGCGGCGTGAGCTTCTTCGCGACCAAGCGGCTGGCCCGCCGCTTCGCCCCCGGCTTCCCCGGCTCCCTCGACGGCGCGCCGCTCCTCGTGCCGACGGACAACACCTTGTTGCGCCGCGGGCTCGAGCTCTGGCTGGCGAAGCTCGACGTCAAGCCGAGGGTCGTTGCGGAGTTCGAGGACAGCGCGCTGCTGAAGGCGTTCGGGCGCGAGGGCGCAGGCATCTTCCCGGGACCGAGCGCCATCGAGGACGAAATCTGCGAGGTCTACGGGGTCTCGATCGTGGGGCGCACCACCTCCGTCACCGAGCGCTTCTACGCGATCACGGTCGAGCGAAGGATCTCGCACCCGGCCGTTCGGCTGATCAGCGAGAGCGCGCATGAGCGGCTCTTCCGGGCGCCCGAGAGCAACTGACGAGGACTTCGACCGATCGCGCGCGCCGCTCGGCCGGACGGCGCGCAGCGAGCGGCGGCTCGAACCGATCTCCGCGATTACGGATCGTGCGCTCGTCGGGCCTCGAGTCGATCGCGTGTCACGATCCGACCCTCCCCCCCCACCAACTCCTGGGTGGGCTCGAAAGTCGGGCCGGAAAGGGACGTGATGCGGAACGAACTCTCAGGGGAACGAGCGGCGAGCTCGAAGCGAGGACCCGTGGTCGGGCGCGGGGCGCGGGCTCGCCAGGCGAGCCCGACCCGCCGCGACCGTCTCCGCCCAGCGGACGATCGTCACCGCGTCGAGCCGCTCCGGCGGCTCGGATCGCTGCACGGGTTGGCCACGGTGATCGCGCTCGGCGCGTGCACGTTCGGCGTCGACGGGCGCTTCGTGGAGACCGAGGCCGGATTCGTGTCAGTCGAAGCGCTCTTGCTCGATACCTCGAGCGCCTCAGGGGCGGCTGGCGGGTTCGAAGCGACCAGCGTCGGACGCGACCTCGTGGTCGCGTTCGAGGTCGACGGGGTCCCGGGAGAGCTGAAGATCCGCGACGTCTCCGCGCTCCTGGACCAGGGCGGAGCCGGGACGCTCCGCTTCTACGGCGAAGACGGGTGGTCCGAGGCTCGCCCGGTGAAGCTCGAGCTGTCTTCGGTCACCCGCGTGCCGATGGAGGGGTTACGTCGACGCGACATCTCGGTGACGCTCGCCGCGGCCGGGGCACACAAGGCGGCTTCGATCGAACCAGACGAAGACGAAGACGAAGGCGACGGAGATGGCGAGACCGATCCGCTCGGCTCCCTGTCGATCATCTTGGTCGACGAGTGGCACTGCTGATGCGTGCGCTCTTCCTCGCGCTGTCGCTCGCGTCGTTCACGACCAACGGCGCGGCGCAGCGTCCCCAGGGCCTCGCGCTCCGCGTCGAGATGGACTCGTCCGACCTCGAGGCCGAGGTCGGCCTGCAGCTCGCCGACTGGGAGGTCTCGACGATCCCGCCGCCGGCGGGGGGGACTTTCGCGCGACGGGCCGCGCGCGCGCGGGCAGAGCTGGATGGCTACCACGCCGCGGCCTGGTTCGAGCGCGGCGAGGTCGAGACGGTCCTCGTCGTCATCACCGCCACGGACGCGACCCCACGCACGAGCCCGCTCCCTGCTCGCGCGACCCCGAGTTGGGAGCGGGCGGTCGCGCTCGTTCTCGACGGCTTGCTCTCGAGCGTGCCGCTGGAAGACAGCCTCGCGTCCGCCGATGCTCCGGCTCCCTCGACCTCGCCGACCGAAGCGCTGGCGGAGTCCGAGGGCGAGACGCAGCCGTCGCGAACGAGCCGATGGCCCTCCCCACTCGCGAGGAACGGCTGGGTGCTCCGGGCCGGCTGGATGACATCGTTCAGTCCGCGATCGGCGCTGCGCGCCGGGCCCTACACACGAAACGGCGTGGTGTGGGTGGAACCGCACATCGGAGGTCGTCTGAGAGTTGGCCGCTGGCTGACGCGCTTCCTGCGCGTCGACGTGAGCGGGCACCTGGGCACGACGTTGGAACGCGCCGACGCGGAGGGAGGAGTCGACGTCGAGGTCATGGTGGTCAGCTCGACGAGGTTGCGGATGGGTGGCGGTGTCGGGGTGGGCGCCTTGCTCGTCGACGAGCGCGACAGCGTGGCAGACTCGCGGTTCGGGTGGGTCGGATGGTGGATCTCGTTCCCCATGGAGATCGGGTTCGACTTCTATCGCCGAAGCGGGCTCTTCATTCATCTCGGTCCGACGTGGACCAAGGCGCCCTACGTCGCGAGCCCTCGACCCGGGATGATGCTTTCGGTCGAGGTCGAGCTCGATTTTGGAAGGTTCGAGTGAAGCCGAAGCCGAAGCCTCCTCCGACGGCGCCGGTGTGCCACGAGGAGACCTTGTCGGAGCTCCTCGTGCGCCTCACGCCCCGCCTGAAGGGGTGGCTCTTCCGGATGCTCGGCCCTCGCTTCGACCTCGACGACGCCCTTCAAGACGCGCTCGTGGAGCTCGCCCGAGCGATCCCACGCTTCGACGGACGCTCCCGGTTCGAGACGTACGCCTACCGGATCGTCGTCCGCGCGGCCTCCCGGCATCGCCGCAGACATCGACCGGCGCATGAGGCTCTCGAGTTGGTGCCACCTCCGGCCGATCTCGTCGACCCCGAGTCGCGTGCCGT
>JAHBWH010000147.1 GCA_019637115.1 Myxococcales bacterium
TCACGCGAGAGGGGCACGTTCGGGTGCTCGACTTCGGCATCGCGAAGAGCGCGTTTCAGGAGTCGAAGACCGAGAGCGGCATCATCAAGGGGAAGCTGCCGTACATGGCGCCCGAGCAGGCGCGCGGCAAAGAGGTCGATGGCCGCGCCGACCAGTTCGCGCTCGGCATCGTGCTCTGGGAGATGCTCACGGGGCAGCGGCTCTTCGCGCGGGACGACCCGGTCCTGACGATGACCGCGATGTTCCACGACCCGATCCCCAAGCCGTCGAGCGTGCGGCCGTGCCCCGAGGTGCTCGAGCGCATCGTGATGCGCGCCCTCAAGCGCAGCCCGACCGATCGCTTCGACAGCTGCGAGAGCTTCGCGAACGCGCTGCGCGGGTGGATGGCGTCGACCGAAGCCGGCTCGGAGAGCCGCCTCGTGAGGCGTCTGTTGGCCCACGCGATCCCGCCGCAAGAGGACGAGGCGTTCTACTCGCCCGATCGTCCGCAGGACGACGAGGAGGGCCCGATCCCTTCGGAGGAGCTGCACCTCGTCGGCGTGGAGCTCACGCCTTCGGGGATCGACGCGCGCCTCCCCGAGCTCGACGACGCGCCGCGCCCGCCGCCGCCCGAGCTGACGCCGACCGTCGGACCGCGGCGTGGGCGTGGCGTGCTCGCGATGGTGGGCGCGGCGGTGGTGCTCGTCGGGCTCGCGTTCGGCGTGACCGTGCTCGCGGTGCGTCCCGCGGCCGAGGCGCCGCCCACCGTCGGCGCGGCGTCTGCCGACGTCGAGGTGGTCGGGAGCGTCCCGGTGACGATCGAGGAGCCGCGACCGAGCCGCGCCGACGAGCCGGCGTCGGCGCCGTCCGAGCCGGCGCCGGAGGTCGAGCCGGTGCGGATTCGTTTCCTCGACGTGCCTCCGGGCGTCGTGATCGAGGTCGACGGCGGCGCGCTCCAGGGGTCGGAGCTGCGGGTGATGCCCAGCGACGAGGTGCACCGCGTCCGCGCGCTCGTGAGAGGCCGCGAGGTCTGGCGCTACGACGGTCTGTTCCGGCGCGACGGGGAGGTGCGAGTGCCGCCCCTCGTCCTCGACGCTCCGCGGGTCGAGCGTCCGACGATGAGCCCGCGCTCGACGAAGAGTCGTGGCGGCTCGTCGACGATGCGGCCCCGCCTCGGGATGGAGATCGACCTCGGCTACCCGTGAGCACGGCGGGGGTGTGCGGCGCGCGCGTTGAACGAGCCACGACGCTCCTGAGGCCGTCGAAGGAGTCGGACGAGGGAGTGACGTCGGGACCGTTCGGAAGTCGGACGTCCGCGCCCTTGTCCACGTCCGCGTCCGTGTCCGCGTCCGTGTCCGCGTCCGAGTCCGTGTCCGTGTCCGTGTCGGAGTCCGCGTCCGAGCCCGTGTCGGAGTCCGCGTCCGAGCCCGTGTCCGTGTCCGAGCCCGTGTCCGTGTCGGAGTCCGTTTCGGAGTCCGTTTCGGAGTCCGTGTCGGAGTCCGTGTCGGAGTCCGTGTCGGAGTCCGTGTCGGAGTCCGTGTCGGAGTCCGAGTCCGGGTCTGCGTCCGAGCTCTCTCGTCGGAGGGGACCGCCGCGCGCGCCCTCGACGACGCGCGGATCCACGCCTACACCTCCGGGCGTGACCGATCCGATCGACGATGGTGGCAAGCACCGCGGCCCCGCGCACGCCTCTCCCTACGGCCTGAGCCGGCTGGCGCCCTCGATCACGCTCGTCGACGTCGCCAAGGAGATCGAGGCCGCCGACTCGATGATCGGCGCCGTCACGGCCTCCAAGCTCTCGCTCATCGCCGAGCAGATCCGCGCGCTCCAAGCGCGTGCGCGCGAGATCCTCGAGGACGCCTCGCGTGACCTCGACCTGCACCGCGCGCGCTGCGCCTTCCCGCGGCTCGCGGGCAAGACCTATCACCTCTACGCTCGCGGCGAGGCCGACCTCTACTGGTCGATGGTCTCCCCCGACGAGTGGGGCGGCGAGCCGCCGCACCCGTATCGAGGCTCGTTCCGGCTCGAGGCTGATCAGAGCTGGACCCGCGTCGACGAGGGCGAAGGTCAGGCGCGCACCGAGATCGACGCGCGGGCGCTGGTCGCGCAGCTCGTCTCGGGGGAGTGACGGCGCGGCCGCGGGAGCTGTACGAAGTACAGTTCCCCAGGAGTTCGTGACCAGGTGCGTCAGATCCATCTCGTCCAGCTGCGTTGCTCCTCAGTCACGGGCCAGCAGCCCGCTCCTTCGTCGCGCCTTGCTGGACGCGCGCCTCTTTGCACTCGGTCACGAACTCCTGGTTCACTGTACTAAGCGCCTCGCGAGCAGCCGAGCGCGGCCTCCACGATCTCCACCCCGAGCGCCTCGATGGCGTCCTCGTCGGCGTGCTCGGGCAGCGACGAGCTCTCCGTCGCCGCTCGGATCGCCTCGCCCATCCGCTCTGCCTCCTCGAGCAAGCGCTCGAAGGGCCACGCGCCGTCGCGGATCGCGAGCAGCTCCTCGCGGTCGGGGCGGTGCACCTGGACGCGGCCCTCGCTCAGGATCTCGACCGCCATCCGCTGCAGGCGCACGAGGTGCATCGCGTGCTTGGTGTCGTAGCCATACCGAGCCTCGAGCTCCGCGCGCGCGACGTTGCGCTCGCGACGCCACCGCTCGAACTGCTGCCACTCTCGCTTCGCCGCTTGGTAACGCTTCTCGCGCCCGAGGAGCTCGAGGAAGCCCGCGGGCAGCTCGGGGAGCACGCCGCGCTCGAGCAGCGTCTCGGCCGCGCCTTGCTGGTCCTTCGGCACGGCCGCGCGCTCGGGGAGCCCGAAGGCCGCGCGCGTCGGCGGCTCCTTCGGGGGCGCGAGCAACCATTTGCGGTGCGTCTGGATGCGCCGGAGCTGCCCGAGCGCGTAGCCTCCGAAGCTCTCGCCGACCTTCCGCGAGAGGAAAGCCTCGCGCGCCGCCAGCAGGCGCTCGCCCTCCGGCGTGAGCGCCCGATGCATGGCCTCGGGCACGAAGAGCAGCTCGAGCACGGCGGGGTTCGCGTTGGCGAGCAAGCGCAGCAGCTTGCGCACCTCGAAGCGCACGTGGTCGGGACCGAGCGTGAGCTGCTCGGGGCCGCCGCGATGACCGAAGTACCAAGCGCGCGGGCCCACGACGACGCCCTTCAGGTCGAGGTCCGAGCCGGCGCGCGCGAGGCCGTAGGCAGTGCTGCCGTGGACGGTTTCGTAGAGGAGCGTCGTCATGGGGTGCTCGTGCGAGGAGCTCCGCGGAGGAGCAGAGAGGACGAAGCGCGGGCGCGAACTTCCGGGGAGCTGTACTCAGTCGCGGAGCGTGCGGAGGCGCAGCGCTACGAGCCACTCGTGGAGCGCGTCGCGGTTGGAGGGCTCCTCGGGGAGCGCGGAGGCATCGCGCGCCGCGTCGAGGCGTGCCTCGAGCGTCGCCCAACCGGCGCGGAAACGCGCGTCGGCTTCGGGATCGAGTGCGCCCTTCTCCTCGCCGCGCGCCTTGGTCTCCACGAGCTCGAGGACGTCGGCGTGCCCGTAGGGGCCTGCGAGCTCACGCAGATCCATCTCGAGCCGGCCGGCTTCGAGCAGGTGCACGCCCGTGAGCGCTACGCGGTAGGCGTAGAGCATCGACTTCACGCGCGGCGTCTTCTCGTGCTCCTGCCGGACGCGGTGGAAGAAGCCTCGATAGTGGGCGTGGAAGCGCCGCGCGACGCTGCCGCGCGCGAGCTCGCGGAGCGCGTCGACGTCCTCGCTCTCCACGAGCTGCAGCGGCGAGAGGAGGCGCTCGAGCACGTTGCCGTTGCCACGGAGGAGCAGCGAGAGCGCCTTCGCGGCCTCGTGCGTCGTCAGATCGTGCTCGACCTCCTCGAAGTCGACGAGCACGTCGTGGGACTCGGCGGGCGCGTGGAGGCCGAGCAAGGCTGCCGTCGGCGCGAGGTGCACGCCCTTGAGGTCGACGTCGCTGTCGGGCGAGGGGAAGCCGTAGGCGTGCGCGCCCGTGACGCCACACTGCAGGAGTCGGCCCGGAGGCGCGTGGGCCTCGAGGAATCGCCGCGCGCGTCGTCGTTCGTCGTCATCGAGCATGGTCTGCCTCGTGGATGGAGCGGCGCTGGATAACCACGGGTCGATCTCATGCAAGCCGTGCCGAGCTTGCGTGCTCAGACCTCCATCACGTCCCCGGGCTCCGGCACGTGCACGTCGTGGAACCCTCGCTCTCGGAGCGTCTCGGCGAGCACGTCCTGGGATTTCGGCTCGCCGTGGACCAGCGCGACGCGACGCAGCGGCCCTCGCTCGCGGGCGGCCTCCGCGAAGGCGACGAGATCGTCTCGGTCCGCGTGCGCGCTGAAGCCGTCGAGCACCACGACCTCGCAGTAGCGGTCGCGCTCCACGCCGAAGATCTTCACGCGCTGGCGCCGCTCGACGAGGCGGCGCCCGAGGGTGTGCTGCGCCTGGAAGCCGACGATCACCACGGTGCTCGCGCGGTCCTCGATGATCGACTTCAGGTGGTGCAGCACCCGACCGTACTCGACCATGCCGCTCGCGCTGATGATGATCGCCGGATCCTTCGAGGCGGTGATCCGCTTGGAGTCCTCGACGCTCGAGGTGTAGGTGAGCCGAGGCAGGTCGAAGGGCGAGTCGCCGCTCTCGAGGATGCGGCGGGTCTGCTCGTCGTAGCAGTCGGGGTGGAGCTTGAAGACCTCGGTGACGCGGACCGTCAGCGGCGAATCGACGTAGACGGGCACGTCCGGGAGCAGGCCCTGGGTGTGGAGGTGCTTGAGGGCGTAGATCACCTCTTGGGCGCGCTCGAGCGCGAACGAAGGGATGAGCACCTTGCCGCCTCGCTCCACCGTGCGGGCGATCACGTCCGCGAGGTCGTGCTCCATCCGCTCGATCGGATCGTGCGTGCGGTCGCCGTAGGTGCTCTCGAGCAAGAGCGCGTGCGCGCCCGTCGGGATCTCGGGGTCGCGGAGGATCGGCATGTTGCGGCGGCCGAGATCGCCGCTGAAGACGAGGCGGCGGTTCTCGCCGTCGTGGTCGACGTCGAGCATCACGATCGCGCTGCCGAGCACGTGGCCTGCGTCGAGGAAGGTGAGGTCGACGCCTGGTGCGATGGTCGTGCGGTGCCGGTACGAGACCGTGTGCATGCTGCCGAGCGTGCGGATCACGTCCTCGGCGTCGTAGAGCGGTTCGTACGCCTCGGCGTCGGACTCGCCGCGATCGTGCTGACGGCGGAGGAAGCCCGCGTCCTGCACCTGGATCATCGCCGCGTCCTCGAGCATCGCCGCGCAGAGGTCACGCGTCGCGGGGGTGCAGAAGATGCTGCCGCGGAAGCCGTGCTTGCCGAGCATCGGGGAGGCGCCCGAGTGATCGATGTGTGCGTGGCTGAGGACGCAGACGTCGACGTCGCGAGCGCGGAAGGGGAGGTTGCGGTTGCGCTCGTACGACTCGCGGCGGCGGCCCTGGTAGAGGCCACAATCGAGGAGGACGTTCGCGCGCGGCGTCTCGACCAGGTGCATCGAGCCGGTGACGGTCCGCGCGGCGCCGAGGAAGTGGACTCGCATCACCTCGATGCACCACGAGTCTGCGCTTCGGGGCAAGCGGAATCGGCCTTGGCGGGCGTTACGGCACGGATCGTGGTGCTGCCCGAAGGACGTCGACGGTGCTCGCGATCGGGTCGACGCGCAGGATGTCGCCCGTGCGAAGCCGCCGCGTCGCCAGCTCGGTGCCCAGCACCGCAGGGACGTCGTGCTCGCGGGCGATGATGGCCGGGTGCGAGAGCTGTCCGCCCTCGTCGGTCACGATCGCGCCGACGCGCCCGAGGCCGAGGGACCATTCGGGGCTGGTGATGCGGCAGACCATGATCTCGCCAGCCTGCAGCGAGCCCATGTCTTCTGGACCGTCGAGCACGCGGGCGCGGCCCTCGATGACGCGGCGGCCGACGCCGATACCCGAGAGCCGGGGCCCCTCGGGGGCGACCTCGGGCGGCTTCTCGACTCGCTCGTACCACTCCATGATCCGGACGATCCGGCTGAGCCCGTCCGGGAGAAGGTGGACGGGCGGCGCGGGGGGCGCCGCGCCATAGGCTCGAGGGCCACGGCGCTGGAGCGCCCAGCTCTCTTCGCGACGTCGTTGCTCGATGCGGGCGCGGAGGTCGCCGAGTGCGCCGCGGAGCGCCGCGCGGTGCTCCGACGGCTCGAGATAGACGGCGTGGTCGGGACGCTCGAGCTCGAGGCGCCGTCCGAGCTCGAGCACGAGGCGGCGGACCAGCCCCGTCGGCTTCGAGATGGTGTCGACCCCGTTCTCGTCGCGGAGACCGTAGGCTTCGCGCGCGCGAGACACGAGGCGCTCGAGCTCGGCGAAGCGTCGGGCGGTGAGCCGCCGCCGAGCGTCGTCGAGGAGCGCGCTCGGGTGGGCGCTGGAGTTGGAGTCGGTGTTGGAGTCGGTGTTGGAGTCGGCGTCGGAGTCGGAGTCGGAGTCGGAGTCGGAGTCGGAGTTGGAGTTGGAGTTGGAGTTGGAGTCGGTGCTAGAGCCCGCGCAGGAGTTGGTGCTGGAGTCCGCGCCCGCGCCCCCGATGGCGGCCTCCTCGCTCGCGCCGCGTCGCCGGGCGCGCTCGGCGAGGCAGGCGTCCACGACCGAGAGCACGAGGTCGGGGCGCTCGCCGTAGGTCTCGTACTTCGGATCGTAGTGCAGCATCCGGAGCCGGTTCTCATCGAGCCACTCGGAGAGCGCCTGACCCAGGCGAGGACACTCCGAGAGGAGCTCGGCCCACGTGGCGGGGGCTCGGCCGAGGCGTCGCAGCTCGTCGTCGTGCGCGTGTACGAGCGCGGCGAGGTGGCGCTGCGCGGCGGTCGTCGCGTGCGAGCGACCGCGCACGAAGGAGAAGGCGTGCGCCGCGGGCCAGCCGAGGTGGTCCTCGGCGAAGAGCGCGAGCTTGCCTAGACTCAGGATCCCGGGCCCGTGCAGCTGCGCGTGGCGCGCCGCGCCGCGGGCGTAGAGGGCGATGGCGGCGTCGATCCGCCCGAGGAGCGCGTCGTCCTCGAGGGTCGACGGATCCTCGACGTCGAGCTCGGCGAGGCGACGTCGGAGGTCGGGCTTCCACTCGCGCTTCCAGGTGTCGAGCAGGGTCATGTACGTCTCCCCGTCGAGGAGCGCCCTCGCGCGGCGGTCGCAGGCGCGCATCTCGGGGGCGAGGCGGGAGAACAACCAGAGCAGCCAGTCGGGAGGCGGCGGTCGGTCCCCGCCCTGCATGACGAAGCGAAGGTAGACCTGGCCGCCGATCCGTCGGGCCTCGAGGCGCTCAATCGGGAGCCCGAAGCCGCGGAGCGTCTCGCCCATCGCGCGGGGGTAGGGCTGGAAGAGCGCCCAGCCGAGCGGGGAAGGGACGTGGTTGTGGTCGTCGCGCTCCCACCGGCCGTCGGGGACCTCGACGGGGATCGCCGCGGGGGGCGCGGGGAGGGCGGTGATCGGCCGGCTCTGCAGGAGCCAGAGCTCGCCACCAGAGAACGCCCACTCGATGTCTTGCGGTCGCCCGAAGAGCGCCTCGAGCGCGCGCGCGAGCGCAGCGACTCGCCTCGCGCGCGCTTCGTCGAGGGCGGGGCCCTCACCTGCGCGCGTGCGTTCGCAGCGCTCGCCGTCGATGCGCCACGCTTCGGGGCTCACGGCGCCGCTCACGAGGCGATCCCCGAGCCCGCGAATCGCCTCCACGATCACGACGTCGCGCTCGCCCGTGCGAGGGTCGGCTGAGAACGCGACGCCCGCGACGTCCGCGGGGACGAGGCGCTGCACGATGACCGCGACCGGCCCGACTCCTCGTCCGTAGCGGAGCGCGCGAAGCGCCAGCGCGGACGCCCGGCATCGTCGCACCGCCGCGAGGACGTCGCCCTTGGCGACCCCCAGCATGGTCTCGAGCTGGCCGGCGAACGAGCGCGCGATTCCGTCTTCGCCGACGGCGCTCGAGCGAACGGCGAAGGGGCCGTCGCCGAGCGCCGCGAGGTGGCGCTCGAGCGCCTGCTCGTCGACGTCGTCGGCCGTCGTGACGACGAAGCCCGCAGGGACGGGGTGGCCTGCTGCAGCGGCGCGCGCGAGCGGCGCGGCCTTCCCACCCACGAGCGCCGCCGGAGCCGGGGTGAGGAGGTCCACGACGCCTGGCGCCGGAGCTCGCTCGTCGGGCTGCTCGCTGAATGGTTCGGCGACTGGCTCGCTCATCGTCCCCCTCGATCTTCGTGGGCGACTGGCTCGCTCACCGTCCCCGCGATCTCCGCACTTGATGGCGCCCCGCGATGGGGCGCCGTCAGAAGCTCGCGTCAGTCCCGCAGGTCAGCATGTTGGGCCCCATGTAGGGGTTCTCGCGCCCGGCGCGGCGTTGAACCCAGAGCTGATAGCCCCGCGCCATCGGGCAGCGGTAGAGCACCAAACCTTCGCGCAGGCGTGGGTGCGATCGGAGCGCGGCGACGAGGTGGCGACTGACCTCGCCGAAGAGGGCGCGGGCCCTCGTCAGGTCGGCGTGCGGCGCCTCGCGACCGAGCCTCGCGGCCTCTTCGGCGAGCGACGCGAGCGAGCTCGCGAGCGCCCCCTCCGAGGCCGTCGCGGCGCGGCGAGCCCGCTCGGCGAGCTGTCGCGCGGGCGTGACGACGTCGTCCTTGCGGTCGGCCGCGAGCGCGGCGCGCGCCGCGTCGTATGCCTCCACGACGCCACGGACGCCGTCGATCGCGGCGTCCGTGGGGCTGGGCTGCGCGGCCGCCGGGAGCGTCAGCGCGACGACCGCCAAGGTCGCCCCGAGCGCGACGAGGAGCGGGCGCCGAGGGGTGGAGGACGCGGGCGTGAGCTCGACTCGGAGTCGTCGGGTCATGGTGAATCCTTCTCGGTTCGACGCCCGGTGCGGGCGTCGGGGCCCGTCGAGTCCTTCTTGGCTCGACGTCGGGTGGGGGCGTCGGCTCCCGTCGATTCCTTCTTGGCTCGGCTTCGACTCTTGGTCGACTCCCGGGGGGCTGCTCGGCGTCGGGCCGGAGCGTCGGTCGCGGGGGCCTTCGCGCGCTCTCGCTCGAGCTCGCGGAGGAGCGTCCGGGTCGCCCATCCGATGGTGTCGCTGGCGGTCTCGGCGTCGACGCCGAAGCGCTGCTGCATCATCGCGAAGGTGTCGAAGCTGAAGAACGCGCGGATCAGCGCGTGGACGCCGGCGGCTCGGCGGGGCGCGAGGTGCGAGGTTCGAGGCGCGAGGATACGTCGGAAGGCGCGGTCGCGGGAGCGCCGCGCATGCGCGATCACCTCGCCGATGGCGGCGGAGCTCCGCGCGAGGCGGTGTTTGTCGACGTTGGCCTCGAAGAAATCGAAGAGCGCCGGCGCGCCCGACGTCAGCGCCTCCAGCGTCTCCGGCAGCTCGGGGCGTCCGAGGGAGCGCCCGAGCCACTCGTCGATCGCATCGTAGAGGGCCGCACGGTTGGGGAAGTGGCGATAGATCGTCGCGGGTGAGACCCTCGCGCGCTTGGCGACGTCGCTCGTGGAGACGTCACGTGTGCGCTCGTCGAGGAGCTGCTCGGCGAAGGCCTCCAAGATCCGCTCACGCGTCTGCCTCGCGCTCTCCTCGCGGAGCGAGTTGTCGTACCGACGCTTGCGCGCGGCACCGCTGGCCGCGCGCGACCGAGCGGGCGCTTCGTCGGCCTCGTCGCGCGATGCTCCGGGCGCCTCGAGGGCCGTCTCGTGGAGCGTCTCGCGAGGCGTCGTGCGAGGCGTCTTGCGAGGCGTCTTGCGAGGCGTCTTGCGGGGCGTCTTGCGGGGCGTCTTGCGGGGCGTGTCGTTCATTCGGTGTGGGCGGCGAGGTGGCGGATCAGCGCGAGCCCTCCGTGACGTGGGGCACCGTCTGAAGGTAGGCCCAGATCGCGTCGAGCTCCACGTCGGTCATGCGCGCCGAGTTGCGCCACGGCATCTGGTCGGGGTTCAGGTTCCGTCCATCCGGGGTGATACCCTCCCGCATCGCGCGCCGGAAGTCCTCGCCGGTCCAGCTCGCGAGCCCCGTCTCGTGCATCGTGAGGTTCCTGGGATTGCCGAGCTCCGGTGGCGCGCCCGGGATGGGGCCACCGGAGAGCTGGGCGCCATGGCACCCCGTGCACATGACCGCGAGGAACGCGCCATATTCGGCGGTCGGCGCGGGCTCCGGCACGTCGGGTCGGGCGCCCTCGTGGTCGATTCGCGCCGCGGGGAAGAGGTCGAACCCTCCTGCGAGATCGATGACGCGCCCGAGCAGTCGGATCTCGTTGGGTGGGGGCGTGCGATCGACCACGGGCAACGCGCGAACGTGGGCCGCGATCGCCGCCAGCTCGTGGTCTGGCATCGCGAAGTACTCGTGCGATGGCATGAAGATCAGGGCAGTTCCGTCGGCCCGCAGGCCGTAGCGGACCGAGCGCGACCAATCTGCCGCGACGTACGAGGCCGTCGCGCGCGTGAGGTTCGGGCCGGAGATCCTTCCCGGGGCGTCGTCGAGGATCGTCCGGCCGCCGCCGTCCTCGGCGTGGCAGTCGCCGCAGCCGCGCGAGATGTAGAGACGCTCCCCCTCGGCCAGCTGCTCGGGGGCCGTCGGGAGCTCGAAGTCGTCGGTTCGAGCCGGGTAGACGCGCCCTTCCTTCGACAAGCTCGCGGCGTACGCCGCGCCCAGCGCGACCAGGAGCAGACCGACGAGGACGCCGAGGCCGACGCCCACCCGCTTCATGATCCGTTTCATTCGAGACCCCCTCCGCGCTCGCCGCCTCCGACGGGGCGGCGCCATATTGACGATAGTCAATCTCTCTCCAATATGCGCGCCGCGCAAGGCGTGCTTCGGCGTGTGGGGGAATCCCCGAGCGCTTGGGTGCCGCCACTACCCCACTGAGGACGCTTGATCTCGACGGCACGCGCATGAACTCGACAGGGTGACCGTGGCACGCCAGAAAGTTGCCCAGCCGCCCCGAGTTGGGGCATGAGCGGAGGAGTCCCATGGGACAGAAACGAATCCAGCTCGTCGCGCACGGTCGCGTGCAAGGCGTGTTTTATCGAGCCACGGCGCAGCGGGAAGCCCGCGCGCACGGGCTCACCGGTTGGGTGAAGAACCGGCCCGATGGGTCGGTGGAGATGGTCGTCGAGGGTGAGGAAGACGCCGTGAAGGACTTCCTCGCCTGGGCCCAGCAGGGGCCCGCGACCGCGCGGGTCGACAAGGTCGAGACCAAATGGCGGAGCTACACGGGCGAATTCTCGGACTTCCGGATCGCCAAGCGCTAGCGAGGCGCCGGGCCTGCCGGGCGCTCGCGTGGCGCCAGGCGCTCGGGCGCGTGGCGCTCGCGGCGCTGGTCGTGTGCCTGAGCTCGGCCGCCATGGCGCAGGATGCGATGCGCGACGAGGCGCCGGGGGCCACCGGCGTCACCAGCGCCGAGGTCGACGTCGCCATGCTCGAGCGGCTCGCTGGCGACCTGCGCAGCAGCGAGCCGCCGACCCGGGCGCGGGCCATCGCGCGGCTCGGCGCGCTCCCCGCCGAAGCGCTGCCCGCGATCGCCGAGCGCGTGCAATACCTCGCGCGCCTCGTCATCCCCGCCGAGGACGGCGACGACGCGATCCGGCGCTTCCGCCTCGCGACCGGGAGCCGCCGCGCCGACGACATGATTGACATCGCGCCGGGGATTGGCGCCGTCCTCGCCGAGGATCGTGGCCCCGTCACCGGCCGCGCGGCGGAGCGCGTGCTGCTGATTCGCTCGCTCGAGCGCATCGACACGCTCGACGCGTGGCGCCTCGTGCCCGAGATTTTCGCGCTGACGCCCGAGATGTGGCGCTGGGAGAAGCGCCGCATCGTGCATCGGCTCGGGCCGAAGGTGCTGCCCGCGCTCCTGCTCGCGCGCGCCCATCGCGACGCCGACGTGCGGCGCTGGGCGCGCGACGGGGTCGCGCAGCTCGGCCTCGCGAGCCCTGCCGACGCGCTCCAGGAGGAGGACCCTGCGCGCCTCGCGATGTTGGTGACGGCCTACTCGGAGGTGCGCGACCTCGACGCGATGCCGGTGATGGTGGCCTTCGTCGACCACCCCGACCGCGAGCTCCGCGAGGCGACCCGCGCCGCGATGGAGCGCTACGGTCAGAACGGCGTCTGGCAGCTCCGCCTCGCGTTCCGCAACAAGCTCGCCAGCGAGCCCGACCTCTCATGGGGCTGGCGTCGCACGATGACCGAGCTCTACGAGCGCCTCGACGCGGCGCGCCTCGCGCCAGTGAGCGAGCGCCTGGACGAGGCCGTGGTGGCCCTCGACGCTGGCGACGAAGCCGCCGCGCTGCGCCTCGTCGAGGAGGTGCTGCGCGACGCCCCCGAGCCGCCGCGCCCCGAGGTCGTGGCGGGCGCGCTCGCGCGGGTGGCCGCGACGATGGCTGGAGAGGACGCGCTGCGTCTCGTCCGCCGCGCGCTCTGGCTCGCGCCGAGCCACCCGGACGCGAGCGCGTGGCGCGCGCGGGAGCTCTTCCTGGAGGCCGAGCTCGATCGCGAGCGCGGCATGCTGGACCTCGACGCGTATCGCGCCGCGCTGCCCGCGCTGGCGCTCCCCGAGGAGCGGGCGACGGCGGGCGCGCTCTTGCCCGAGGTCGACCGCGCGCCGACCCCCGAGTTGGACGAGCCGGTGGGTGAGGAGGGGGAGGGCGCGCCGCTCGAGGACATCGGCCTCGTCATCCTCGCGCTCCTCGGGATCGGCGTCGCGTACGCGCACCGCGTGCAGGCCCGGGAGGCGCTCGGGCGGCTGCGGAGCGGCCGCCCGGCGGCTGGGATGTTGGCCAAGGTCGCCGCCGCGTCGCGGCGCCTCGGACCGAGGCGGGCCGACGCGCGGGGGGCGGCCGTGGCGGGCCCCGATCCGCGGCCCGACGTGACCTCGGAGGCGTCGCCGGAGGGTGAGCCGTCGGCCGATCCGCGCGCCACGACTCCGCTCGAGCGAGCCTGGAGCGCCCTCCAGGGGGCCGTCAGCGCCGCCCTGGTCGCCCTCGGCAGCCCGGTCGTGCGCTGGCTCGAGGCGCGCGCGCTCGCGCGACGACGCCGCGAGCTCGGCGCGCGCCGGCCGACTCGTCGGGAGGCGCCCTCGACCGGTCCGGCTCGTCGGCAGGCGGCCACGATTCAGCCCCGCGCCGACTCGCGTCCCGAGCGCGAGCCGGCGTCGCTCGCGATCGGGCTCGTCGTCTCGGAGCGCCGCGCAGACGCGCCCTCGCCGCGGCGAGGCGCGGCGCTCGCTCCACGCGAGGTGTTCGGCGGCCGCGTGGGTGAGGCCGAGGATCTCACGGACACGAGCGTGTCGGTCACCGCGGCGTCGGCAGACGCGACGCTCACCGACGCGCCGATCGATGCACCGCTCACCAACACGCCGCTCACCAACCCGTCGATCGACACGCCGCCGATCGAGTCGAGCCCGGCGTGGTCGAGCGGTGCGCCAGGCCGGCCCCGCACCAACGCGTCGAGCGCCCACGTCCCAGCAGAGCTCTTCTTCGGCGCGCCTCGACGTCTAGAGGACACCCTCGACGAGCCCTCCGACGAGCTGCAGGACGACGACACCCTCGACGAGCCCTCGACCGCTGGGGATCTCGCCGACGACGCGCTCCTCGACGGCACCGTCGATCCGCTCGCCGCGCTCCTCCTGAGCGCCGACCCGAGCGACACCCTGCCAGGCGCCCCCGCACCGAGCTGAACCACGCCCATCAACGAGCGTCCAAGCTCGGGCGCGCTCTCTCGGCCACGCACGTGGCCGCGACTCGCGGGACAGCCGTGTCGTGGACGCTGGCGCGCACGTGAAAGGTCGCGGACTCGGACCCGGACACGGACACGGACTCGGACTCGGACCTCGGACCTCGGACCTCGGACCCGGCCGCGAGCGCGGTCTCAACGCCGGCAGGTCACCGCGCAGCGACGGGGTGCTCGACGCGCTGCGGTCGGGAGGCGCGGGGGCGGATCGTTCCGGCGTCGCGATCGCCGAAGAGCATGGATGGGCGGATCCCCGGCGCGAAGAGGCTCGGCGTGACCTCGCTCGACGGGAACATCTGCACGAAGGCCGGGTCGAGCTCGGACCGGTCGACCACGCTCCGCTCGAGGACCATCGAGTTGTACTGCTCGGCCGCTAGCTCGGGCGTGTTGCTGTTGAGGACGACCTCGAGGTCGTAGGCGCGGGCCTTCCTCGCCAGGCCTGGAATGCGCGACTCGCGGGGCGACCAGCTGTCGGCGCTGCAGCCGTTCTCGGAGCAGCCGAAGACCCCGTGCGCGCCGTGGACGAAGAGCGTCTGGTTGCCGCTCGTATGCCCTCGCGTCTGCAGCAGCATGGCGCCCTGGCCGAGCGCGAGATCGCCGTCGAAGAGGACGACGCGGCTCTCGGGGACGCCGCGCTTGCCGTCCGCGACGAACCATTTGCGCTGGAGCGGGTGGAGATCGTCCCAGTCGACCCACTCGCGGCGCGGCGCGAGCAGGAGGGCGTTCGGGAAGCGCGCGCGCCACTCGCGGCCGTCTGGCTCGGGGACGTCGCTGCCGAGGATCGGGCGCAGGTCCTGGGTGTGGAAGTGGTCGAAGGCGACCACGTCGATGTCGGCCGCGCTCAGCCCGTGGGCGGCGAGCTGTTGGTCGACCTGTCCGTATTGGGTCGAGAGGGCGTCCTCGAGGCGCGGGTGGGGCAGCGAGTCGATGAGATCGGCGAAGAAGGGGGTGGCCTTCGAGGCGACGTAGTCCGTCGGGTTGAAGAGGATGTTCTTCGTCTCGCCGGCGGCCTCGACCTGCACGAGCAGGCAGCGGTGGAACATCTGCACGAAGGGCCACGGGAGCGGCACCGCGCGGTCGAAGGCGAAGGTCGTCGGGTAGAGGAGCGTGGCGAGCGGGATCGTGCGCACGCTCGCGCGCGGGCCGCTGCGCAGCGCGTCGCCGAGGCGCCTCCCGACGCGGCGATACTCTCGCAACCGCGGGCCCGCGGCGGGGAGGTCGCGGGCGTCGTCGAGGTCGTGCAGCGTGCGCACCCAGGGGAGGCGGGGGTCGACGGGCTCACCGAGCTTCATGGACATGGACGTAGGGTACGCCGCCGTCCCCACAGTAAAAAGTCCCCTGCCCCTGCCCCTGCCCCTGCCCCCGCCCCAGTCCGAGCCCCAAACCGAGCCCCAAACCGAGCCCCAAACCGACCCCGAGCCCGACCCCGACCCCGACCCCGAGCCCGACCCCGAGCCCGACCCCGACCCCGAGTCCGACCCCGAGTCCGACCCAGCCCGACCTCGAATCCGCATCCGACCCCGAGTCCGACCCCCGCGTCCGCATCCGCGCGCCGACGTCCGTGTCCATGTCCGAGCTGCAGCCTCCAACCATCCGCGGGCTGCCGAGGCGCGCGATCGGGAGTACGCCGACGCGCATGACCATCCGGCAGGCGCTCCTCGATTGGTACGACGCAAACCAGCGCGACCTGCCGTGGCGCCACACGCGCGACCCCTACGCGATCTGGGTCAGCGAGGTGATGCTCCAGCAGACGCGCGTCGAGACCGTGATCCCGTATTGGGAGCGCTTCCTCGCGCGCTTCCCGACCCCCGCGGCGCTCGCGGCCGCGACCGAGGACGAGGTGCTCGGCCTGTGGAGCGGGCTCGGCTACTACCGCCGCGCGCGCCTCCTCCATCGGGGCGTGCGAGAGGTCGTGGCGCGCTACGGCGGCGAGGTCCCCGAGGATCGCGACGCGCGCCTCGCGCTCCCCGGCGTGGGCAAGTACACGGCTGGCGCGATCGGCAGCATCGCGTTCGATCGCGCCGAGCCGATCGTCGATGGGAACGTCGCGCGGGTCCTCTCCCGCGTGCACCGCATCGAGACCCCGCTCGGGGTCGCGCAGACCGAGCAGCGTCTCTGGGAGGAAGCGGCGGCGCTCGCGGAGGGGCCGAGGCCGGGCGCGCTCAACCAAGCGCTGATGGAGCTCGGGGCGACGGTCTGCACGCCCCGCGCGCCGCGCTGCGAGGCTTGCCCCGTCCGGAGCGCGTGCGCGGGGCGCGACGTCGCAGAGAGGCTGCCGGTGCCGCGCAAGAAAGCGGCGCCCAAGGAGGTGAGCGTCGCGGCCGTCGTCGTGCGATCGGGCGGGCGCGTCTGGCTCGCCCGCGGGCAGAGCGCGCTCTACGGCGGGCTTTGGTCCGTGCCCATGTGCGAGCACGCGCCCGCGCAGGCTTCGCTGCTCGAGCGTCACGAGGGCCTCCCCGCCGACGAGGCCGCGCGCAGCGCGCTCGCCGAGGTGGGGATCGTTGCGCGCCTTGGGGCGGTCGCGGGCGAGCTCGAGCACGTGCTCACCCACCGCCGCATGAGGGTCCGCGTCTACCGGGCGAGCCATGCCCGCGCCGAAGCGCACGAATCGCTGCGCTCGGTCGACCCCTCCGAGCTCGAGGAGGGAGAGATCGGTGTCTCCAAGCTCACGCGCCGAATCCTCGCCATCGGCGTGTCGTGACGACGTGATTGTCGTAAAGATCCAATGAGTGTGGACGCGCGGGGCGCCGACGCTTCCTGTCGCGACGGACCAGTCGTTCGTCTCGGCACAGACGGTAAATCGCTTCGAAGCGAGCCACGCTTCATTGTGGGGACCGCGGGCTCTGTCGCCGACAAAAGACTCGGGCGAGCCTGCACGACGTGGTATCTTGGCCGTGGGTATGGGGAGCGCCGAGGACGACGCCGACGATGACCGCGAAGGCGAGGCGTTCGACGCCCCGGACGCCGACGTGTCTCCATCGCCGGTCGAGCTCGCGCTCCGCGAAGGCGAGGCGTTCGACGCCCCGGACGCCGACGTGTCTCCATCGCCGGTCGAGCTCGCGCTCCGCGAAGCCGAACATCGCTTCCACGCGTTCATGGACGAGAACCCCGCGGTCGCCTGGATGAAGGACGCCGGCGGCCGCTACGTCTTCGTGAACGAGACGTTGCTGCGCACCTACGGCGGGCAGATGAAGGACGTGCTCGGGCGGACGGATCACGAGCTGCTCCCCGCGCGGGTGGCCGACCAGCTCGTGAAGAACGACGCCGAGGTGATCGCGAACGAGTGGCCGGCAGAGAGCGTCGAGGAGATCCCGAGCAAGGAGGGCGAGCTGCGCTCCTGGCGCGTCGTGAAGTTCCCGTTCCGGGACCTGAGCGGGGCGCTCTTCGTCGGAGGCATCGCGCTCGACATCACCGAGCAGGTCCGCGCCGAGCGCGCGATGGCGGCGTCCGAGGAGCGCTTTCGGACCCTGGTCGAGAGCGCGCAAGACGCGATCTTCTCGCTCGCGATCGACGGTCGCGTCACCACGGTCAACCCGGCCGCGGAGCGGATCACCGGGTGGCGGCGGGAGGACCTCGTGGGGATGGCCTTCCGCTCCCTGATCGCGCCCGACGACGTCGAGCGCGGCGAGGCGATCTTCGCGCGGACGCTCGCGGGGGAGACGCTCGGCTCGTTCGAGCTCGGCGTGCGGCACGTCTCCGGGCATCACGTCCCGGTCGAGTTCACGGTCACGCCGCAGCGCGTCGGGTCACGCGTCGTCGGTGTGCTCGGCATCGGGCGCGACGTGAAGGAGCGACATGCGCTCGAGGCTCAGGTGCGGAGCATGCAGAAGCTCGAGTCCGTCGGACGCCTCGCTGCCGGGATCGCGCACGACTTCAACAACCTGCTCACCGTACAGCAGGCCTACCTCGGGATGGTGATGGAGGATCCGGAGGTCCCCGGCTGGGTGGCGGAGGCTCTCGAGCCCGTGATCCGCGCGGGGGAGCGCGCCGCCGAGCTGACGTCGCGCCTGCTCGCGTTCAGCCGCAAGCAGGTCATCAGCCCGCAGACCGTGAACGTCGGCGATTTGGTGCGGGAGGTGGTCCGGCTGCTGGGGCGTGTCCTCGGGGAGGACGTCGAGCTCGCGCTCGACCTCCCCGAAGGTACCGCGAGCGTGCTCGCCGACCCGAGCATGCTCGAGCAGGTCCTCGTCAACCTCGCGGTCAACGCTCGTGACGCGATGGAGCGCGGTGGGCGGCTCTCCATCTCCATCCACACGACGACGCTCGACGAGCACTCGGTCGACGTGAACCCAGAGGCGAGCTCGGGCCGGTTCGTGGTGCTCACGGTGAGCGACACCGGCGTGGGGATCCCGCCGGACGACATGCCCCGGCTCTTCGAGCCCTTCTTCACCACCAAGCCGCGCGGTAAGGGCACCGGGCTCGGGTTGCCGATGGTCCATGGCATCGTCAAGCAACACGGCGGCTGGATCGAGGTGGAGAGCGCGGTCGGCGTCGGGTCGACGTTTCGGATCTTCCTGCCTGCGCTCGACTCGTCTCCGGAAGCGGCCCGGCCCCGATCGTCTCGGCCGCAGGCGCGACGTGGGGACGAGACGATCCTCCTCGTCGAGGACGAGGACGCCGTCCGCGAGGTCGTCGGCCTCGTCCTCGAGCGCGCCGGCTACCGCGTGCTCGTCGCGTCCTCGGGCGCGGAGGCGTTGCGGCTCTGGGACGAGCACCGCCACGAGGTCGACATGGTGCTCACCGACATGGTGATGCCCGGCGGCGTGTCCGGGGGGCAGCTCGCCGAGCGCCTCCTCGCCGAGCGACCCGACCTGCGGATCATGGTGGCGAGCGGTTACAGCCCCGAGCACATCCCGACCGGGGAGCGGGTGCGTTTCCTGCCAAAGCCCTTCGTCGCCAAGACGCTGGTGCGCGAGGTGCGCGAGCTGCTCGACCGCGGATGAGGGGTCAGCTCCTCCGAGGGGCTGTCACCAGCTCCCCCACGGGGCGCGAAGCCCCGCGCGGCGTCCTGCCACGAGGCAGGGTCGGATCCACGCTCGCGCGTGGTCCGACACTCTCGTGGATTCATTCGGCTCCGTGGACTTCGTCCGCTCCGCTTCGAACAATCCCACTTCGGAGCGCTACTCGCTCCGCCGCCGTCCAGGTAGGGCGGGTCGTTCAGCGAACGACGGCTTGGATCTTGGTGATCAACACGTCGAGGGCGACGCGGTTGTCTCCGCCCTCCGGGATGATCAGGTCCGCCCACCGCTTCGAGGGCTCGACGAACTGCAGGTGCATCGGCCGGACGGTCTTGTAGTACTGCTCGCGGATCGAGTCGAAGGTGCGCCCCCGCTGCTCGATGTCCCGTCGGATGCGTCGAAACGCGCGGATGTCGGCGTCGGTGTCGACGAAGATCTTGATGTCCATCAGCTCGCGCAGCGAGGGCTCGGCGAGCACCAGGATGCCCTCGACGATGATGACGTCCCTCGCCTCGACGCGGCGACTCTGCGGCGCGCGTCGGTGCGTCGTGAAGTCGTACACCGGCACCTCGACGGCGCGACCCTCGCGGAGCGACTTCAGGTGCTCGGCGAGGAGCGTGGTCTCGAGCGACGAGGGGTGGTCGAAGTTGAGGAGGCAGCGCTCCTCGTACGTCAGGTCGTCACGGTCGCGGTAGTAGGAGTCGTGCTCGATGCGATCGACTTGCTCGACCGGGAGCCCCGCGTGGATGCGTTGGGCGATGGTGGTCTTCCCGGAGCCCGTGCCCCCCGCGATGCCGATGACGAGCGTCATGGGCGGGTCGATAGCACAGCCGCCCACCCCCGCGGGAGATCAATCGAGGGACGCGAGCGTCTGGGGCTCGTCCGGATCGCCCGACGTCGCCTCGTCGTCTGCTTCCGTGGCCTCCGTCGCCTCGTCCCGCAGGCGCGCAGGGATCTCGAGCAGCCGCGGGTTCCCGTCCGAGACCGCCTCCTCCATCAGGAGGTAGCCGTGAATCGTGCGGCGCCAGCGCTGCCGCACCGTCGTCTCGGCCAGCAGCATCGTGCTCATGTCGTACCAGCGGAAGGTCACGAAGCTCGTGGCCTGCTCGTGCTCCGTGCCGGCGGTCTGGACGTCGATGATCTCCACGTCGGCGAGCTCGAAGCGACGGTGCCAGTCGGCGTGCGTTCGGCGGAACTGACCGCGAAACCCTGGGTCGACGCGCATCGCCGCCAGATCGATCCGGTTCCAACGCACCTCGTCGTTCAGGCCCACGACCGCGTCTCGCAGCTTCTCCTCGGGGCCGAGGTTCCCGAAGACGCAGCCGACGGCGAAGAGGAGGGGCAGAGACCAGCGCATGCCCGACGGTAAGGAGCGGCGCCGGATGGGGGCAAGAAAGCGACGTTCGCTGGGACCCCCCGTCGCCCAGCACGAGAGGTGATGCCGCGAACGTGTGTTCGCTCACGAGGGTAGGGGTTCGGGTGATGGATGCGGTGTAGTGCCTCCACCGATGAGCGTGGCTCGCGTGCCACGCCTCGAGGGGAGAGAGAATGCTTGGTTCGAAGAAGAGCTTTCGTTTGTGCATGATGGCGCTCCTGGCGGCGCCCTTGCTCGTCGGTAACCGCGGCTGTGAGCCGGAGCCGGAACCCGAGCCCGAGCCCGAGCCGTGCTTCTGCCCGGCGGTGTACATGCCGGTCTGTGGTGTGGACGGGAACACTTACGGCAACGCCTGCGAGGCGGCCTGTGCTCGTGTCGACGTCGCCTACGAGGGCGAGTGTCGCGCGGACGGCTGCTACGGCGATCAGGACTGCGACGCGGGCTACGAGTGCAACGCGGCCGAGGTCTGCCTGCCGCCGCCGGGATGTGAGCCGGGGTCCGCTTGTCCCGCCGTCTGCTACGGTGAGTGCGTACCGAAGGTGCCTGCGCCCGAGGACGGTTGCTACGGCGACGAGGAGTGCGGCGAAGGGACCCGCTGCAACGCGGCGGAGGTCTGCCTGCCGCCGCCCGGCTGCGAGACGGGCGAGGCGTGCCCGCGCGTCTGCTGGGGGATGTGTGTCCCGGTCGAGCCGCCGCCGCCGTCGGAGGGCTGCTACTCGGACGCCGATTGCGGCGCGGGGACGCAGTGCAACGCGTCGGAGGTCTGCCTGCCGCCGCCGGGTTGCGAGCCCGGTGATTTCTGCCCGGCGGTCTGCTACGGGATGTGTGTCCCGGTCGAGCCGCCCGCCCGGCTCTGCTTGAGCAACGACGCCTGTGGGCGGGGCGAGGTCTGCGACCACAGCGAGTGCCTCTCGCCGTGCGGTCCCGACGAGATCTGCCCGGCGGTCTGCTACGGGCAGTGCCTCCCGGCTGCGACGCGCTGATCGGTACGCGCTGACCGGCGCGCGACGCGCGACGAAGAAACGCCACCCCTGGGTGGCGTTTCTTCGTTTCGGGCGAAGCCGCTTCGATGGGGCGGCGTCAGCCGATGATCTTCTCGATCGTGTCGCGCGCGCGGAGGTCCACGAGCGACTCGAGCAGCGCGCGGACCTTTGGGTGCGCGTCGAGCACGCGCTCGATGCGGTGGCGGGCGAAGGCGACGGTGTCTACGTCGTCGAGCGCCGTCACCGTCGCCGTCCGCGGCTGGCCCTTCAGGACCGACACCTCGCCGACGCATGCGTCGCGGCCGAGCTCGGCGAGGTGCACCTTCCCGCCCGGCGTCTCGGTCTCGACTCGCACGCGTCCGCGCATCACGAGGAACATCTCGTCGCCCGGATCGCCCTGTCGCATCAACACGTCGCCGCTCGAGAAGGTCCTCACGTAGCCAGACTCGAGCAGCGCCTCCCGAGCCTCCACGCTCAAGGAGCGGAAGAGGTGGCTCTGCTCGACGATCGCCGCCATCTCCTCCACGAGCGCCGCCTGCTCTTCCGCGCGAAGAGGTCGGCCGCCGCTGGGGATGGTGGAGGGGCGCATGGGCCAAGGATAGCCGAGGTTCGCGCGTGCCGGGAAGCGCGGTCGGGAGTCCTTGCTCCTGCCCGCGTCCGAGTCCGAGTCCGAGTCCGAGTCCGTGTCGCTCGAACGGATAGGCGG
>JAHBWH010000148.1 GCA_019637115.1 Myxococcales bacterium
GTCCCCGTCGCGGCCCCGGCCCCGGAAGGTGCGACCGACCACCAACCCAGACGACGCGAAGCAACGCGAGCGCCTCGACGAGAGCCGACCACCGCAGCCGCGGTCCACGTCCCAACGGAACGACGCGAAGCGAGCGTCGCTCAGCGCTCTCGCACGGCCTCGCAGGCGTAGAGCGCTCGGCAGAGCGCGATCGCGCGGGGGGAGCGGACGTGCCAGTCGAGGCGGTTGAGCGCGTAGCCCCACGTGAGCTCGTGGACGGGGTCGCACCAGCCGAGCGCGCCGCCGAGCCCGGCGTGCCCAAACGACTCGCGCGCGGGGCTGAAGATGTGCGGCTCTTCCTTGAGGAAGCCGCGCGTCCAGCCGAGGGGCTTGTTGAGGACGCGGTCGCGCTCCGACCAGCCCCCGCGGTCGTGGAGGGCCGAGACGCTCGGCGGCTTCAAGAAGCGTCGGCCTTCGAAGGCGCCGCCGCTCGCGAAGGGCAGGTACGCGCGGGCGACGCCTTGGGCGCTCGCGGTCGCCGACGCCCACGCGAGCGCGGCGCGGCGGGCGGGGAGGTCGTTGTAGGCGAGCAGGCCGCTGGGTCCGGGGTGCGGGTTGAGGAAGGCCCGGCGCGGGATGGAGCGGGGCGCGATCGTCGCCCGCGCGACGCGCGCCTCCGTCGATCGGGGCCGCATGAGCATCGCGCCGAGCATGCGGCGGATGCGGTCGCCGTCGGCGGGCGGGTAGAGGGTCGCGGTCTGGGCGTCGAAGCGCGCAGGGGTGCCGAGGCGGGCGTCCGAGCCGAGCGGCTCGAAGACCTCCCGCTCGAGGAAGAGGCCCATCGGCTCGCCGGCGATGCGGGCGAAGAGCTCGGTTGCGTACATCCCGTAGGTGAGCGCGTGATAGCCCTGCGAGCGCTCGGGCTCCCACGCGGGGCGTTGCAGCTCGAGCGCGCGGCGGATGTCGCCCACGCGGCTCGGGTCGGTGAAGTCCGAGAGGGTGAAGGGGACGTCGAGGTAAGGGAGGCCGCCGCGGTGCTGGAAGAGCGTCCGCACCGTCAGGCGCTCTTTTCCGTGACGCGCGAGCTCCGGCCAATACTGGCCGACCGGGGCGTCCCACTCGAGGAGCCCTCGATCCGAGAGCATGTTGAGGGCCATCGCGGCGAGGCCCTTGGTCACCGAGAAGACCACGATGCGCGTGTCGCGGGTCCACGGCCGCGCGGACGCGACGTCCGCGAGGCCTCCCCAGAGGTCCACGACGCATCGGCCTCGGTGGTAGACCGCGAAGCTGGCGCCGATCTCGCGGCCGCTGCTCAGGAGGTCCTCGAAGCAGCGTGCGACCGGCTCGTACCCGCGCGCGACGCGGCCGTTCGCAGGCCAAGCGGCAGGGATCTCGAGCTCGTCGTGCGGCAGGGACATGGGCGCGCGGAGGATGGCGGCAAAGCGCGTTCGCGTCACGCGGAGGCTGAGCTTGCGCGGAGGATCCGGACAGCGTCCGGCACGACGGTCTGACGCCCAGAGGCGCGCAGCACCTGACGCGCCCACGGCTCCGCGCCGCAGCACGGCTCCGTGACGCACAGCTTCGCGACGCACCGCTTCGCGACGCACCACTCCGCGACGCGCCACCGCCGCGGGGTGCGCAACGGAGGCGTGGTTGTGGTCGCGAGGGCCAGCCGGTAGTTTCGAACCATGCTGACGAAGAAGGAGCTGCGTCTGCTCGACAGCCAGGAGGGGCCGCTCGGTGGGGCGCCGCTCTTCGAGTCCGTCTGGCGCGAGGAGCGCGAGCTCGCCGAGGCGTTCGTGCGTTTCTGTGACGAGCACTTTCCGGGCGCATTCGTAGCGTGGGACGGGCGGCTGAACCCCCACCAGCGGCGCGATTATTTCGTGTCGATGGTGGCCGAGCTCGAGGCGACGGTCTGCGCGGCGGATCGCGACCCCATCGACTCTTTCCTCGAGGCGCTCCCCGACGCCGAGGCCACGCGCGCGGTGCATCTCGTCAAGGCGGCGCTTGGCACCGAGAAGGTCGCGGTGCGGCGGAAGGCGAAGGCGGCCGCCCCGGACCGGGGTGCGTTGCGCGCGATCCACCAGCCGCTCGATGCGCTCTGGGCCGCCTACGACGACGAACGACCGTACGACCGCGAGGACCTCGCGGCGCTGCATCGCGCGCTGATCGCGTGCGAGCCGCCGCCGATCGACGCGAAGGACCTGCGCGACTACGTGGACCAAGCGGCGACGTGCCTCGCCGCGAAGGAGCTCGATGACCGCGCGGTGTACGCCTTGATCTGGATGCTCCGCGCCTCCCTCCCACACCACGCTCCGGACCTCGTCGCGTTCCGTCGCTGGGTCGAAGACCCCAACCGCACGCAGCGCAAGACCTGCGACGAGACTCGAAAGAAGTGGCTCGCTCGGCTCGCGCGGCTCGAAGCGCCGGAGCGCGAGGCGGCGGCCGTCGCCCTCGCCGCGGCGGTGAGCTCGCCGAAGCTCATGGCCGAGCGCGACGCCCTCTGCGCCGCACTGCGCGGCGAGCCTGACGGCGGATGATCACGATCGACGGCCTCACGACAGGCGGCGTCCTCGGACACCGGCTGTGCTGGCGGGTCGGCCGGAACACCCCGCGGAGTCGAGCGCGGACGTTACGCGCGTCGCTTCGCCGCTGAGCCCACGTGCCCTACGTAGAGGAAGTGCCGCGAGCCCTTCTTGATGGCCCCCCGCGCGCGCACGGGGACCACCTCGGGCCGGAAGCCCGCTGCGCGGAGGGCGCGCTCGAAAGGCGGCGCTTGGAAGGCGGACCAGACGACGAGCATGCCGCCCGGCCGCAGCGAGGCGCGGGCGGCGGCGAGGCCGCCGGGGCCGTAGAGCCAGTCGTTGGACGGCACCGTGAAGGCCTCGGGGCCGTTGTCGACGTCGAGCAGCAGCGCGTCGTACGAGCGCGGCGTCGCGCGCCGCAGGAGCGCGCCGAGGTCCCCGATGCTCAAGGTCGCGCGCGGGTCGTCCAGGGGCGCGCTGGCCAGGTGCGCGAGCGGCCCGCGGTTCCACTCGACGAGGCAGGGCAAGAGCTCGGAGACCACGACCTCGGCGTCGGGCCCGAGCGCGTCGAGCGTCGCGCGGAGCGTGAAGCCGAGCCCGAGCCCGCCCACGAGGACCCGTGGACGAGCCACCCGCCGCTCCATCAGCGGCGCGCACGCGAGCTGCGCCATCACCTCCTCCGACCCCGACATCCGGCTCGACATCAACATCGAGCCGGCGACCCGCACGACGTACGAGTCCGCCTCGAGCGTCAGGGTGATGGTCGCGCCGGCGGGCGTCTTCGCCTGCGCGAGCAGCTCGCTCCGCTTCATCGCGCGAGTATGGTGCGTGTGCGGCCGCGTGCCATCGCATCGCGCGCGCGGGACTGGGCGCGAGACGGTCGAGGGCCCAGTGACGCTCTCCGGCCGCGAGGGTCAGCTGCGCTCGAAGTTGCGGTCGAAGAGCCGGACGCGGCGGAGGAGGAGATCGAGCAGGAAGAGCGCGAGGGCCAGCATGAGCAGCTTCGGCCAGAGGTCTTCGTAGGCGCGGATCGTCTCGCCATCCGCGTCGAGGACGACGTCGATCTCGGGGTCGATGGCGCCGCCGGTGAGCCGCGCGACGCTCGCGAGGAGCGGCTCGTTGGGCTCGAAGCGGCGGTACTCGGCGGGGTAGGGGTTCGCGAGCTGGGCGGCGCTCTCGGCGACGAGGCGGCCGTCGCGGCGGTGCTCGGCGGTGAGCACGAAGCTGCCGTAGGCGTCGAGGGGGAAGCGCGCCTCGTAGCGGCCGGGCGCGGTCTGCCGCAGGGGGTGCTCGTGGACGCGGCGGAGCTGGGGGTTGGCGGCGTCGGTGGCGTGGTCGTCGCGGGCGCGCCGCGCGCCCATGGGGCCTTCGACGCGGAGCGTGCTCTCGAGGCCGTTGAGGAATTGGTCCTCTTGGCCGATGGCGTCGACGACGGCGACGACCTCGTCGCCCCGAATCTCCGCGCTCATGTCGAGGCGCTCGCGCCGTCGCTGCCTCATGTGCTCGCGGACGAGCTGGGCCCAGAAGCGCGAGAAGCCGCCCCAGCGGACCCACTCGACGCCCCAGCGGTTCTTCACGTCGCTCGTCCACGCCATGCTCCAGCCGAGCCCGAGGCGCCAACGTGCCAGGATGGGCTCCTGGAGGTCGCTCTCGAGGACGAGCTGCGCCGGCGCGGGCTTCATGCGCGTCGCGACGTAGCCGTGCAGGTAGGGCGCGCCTTCGATGCCCGTGCCGCGGAGGAAGTCCGCGGGGCTGCGGACGATCGGTCGGAAGAGCTCTTCGACCGCCGCCGAGCGCGCGACGGTGGTGGTCTCCCGCATGAAGATGCGCGGGATGTTGTGGGGGTCGTTCGTGAGGTACGCGCGCCCGCCGCCGAGGTTCGCGACGCTCTGCAGGAGCGCGCGGTTGACGTCGGAGCCGAGGCCGACCGCGCTGACCGTGATGCCCTCGGCGCGCATGACCTGTACGAGCTCGGTGATGCCGCGCTCGGGGGAGATCCCGTCGGTGAGCAGGATGACGTGCTTGATGCGCGCGCGGGTGACCGCGAGGTCCTGGTAGGCCATGTCGAGCGCTGGGAAGATCGCGGTGCCCCCGCGCGCCGTGAGGCGCGAGATGTCGCGCTGGATGCGCACGCGGTTGGCCGCGCTCTGCATGCGGACGACGCGCTCGGGCTGCGAGTCGAAGCCGATGACACCGATGAAGTCGTCGCTCGAGAGCAGCTCCGCGGTGGCCTTCGCGGCGTCCTTCGCGAGCTCCATCTTCTGGCCGCTCATCGAGCCCGAGCGGTCGATGACGAGCGAGAGCGCGAGCGAGGGCTGGTCGCGGCGCCGCTCGGCGTCCATCCGGACCGGCAGGATCTGCTCGAGGCGCGTGCCTTGCCAGCCGCCGAGGCCATAGCCGCGCTCGCCGCCCGCGAAGAGGAAGCCGCCGCCGACGTCCCGCACGTAGCGCTCGATGAGGTCGAGCTGCCCCATGCTGACCTGCTCGGCGCTGACGTCGCTGAGGACGAAGAAGTCGAAGCGCTCGAGCTCGCGCAAGGTGGTCGGGATGGCGCGCGGCCCGCGGACGTCAACGTCGTAGTCGGCGGCCGAGAGCGCGCGGGCGAGGTAGGTCGCGCGCCCCTCGGCGCCCTCGACGTAGAGGACCGTGGGCTTACCCGGCACCACGACCGTCGTCTCGTACTCGTCGTTCTCCGTGAAGCGGTTGGGCACGGGGCCCCCCGGTTCGCGCGCGGAGGGCTCGGCGGTGACGCGGTAGGTCACCGGGCCGGCCACGCGGACGATGGAGCGGAACTCGACCTCGGTCTCGCCCGGCTCGAGCTCGACGTCCCGCACCGAGTCGAGGCCGTTCAGGGTCTCGCCCTGGTAGAGGCGCAGGCGCGCGCGGGCCGCGACCGACGAGAAGACCCGCACGCGGACGGGGAAGGGCTCGCCGACCTCGATGCGCTCGGGGAGCGAGAGGTCGCGCACGGCGACCTCCGGGGGGGCGCCTTGGCGCATGGGCATGGCGTGCACGCGCACACCGAAGGCGCGCGCGCGCGACGCCTCGGCGAGCAGGTCGCCCTCGGTCTGGTTGCCGTCGCTGAGCAGCACCACGCGCCGTACGTGCCCGGCAGGGAAGAGCCCGTACGCAAGCTGCAACGCCTGCTGCAGATCCGTGCTCCGGATCGCGTCGCGCTCGGTGAAGCGCTCGATGACGGGCACGGGGTCGTCCGCCGCGCCGAGCGCGACCGCCCGCGCCTCGCGCGCGAAGACGACGAGCTGCACGTCCCCTTCGCCGCGGGCCTCTCGCGCATCCCACGCGGCGCGCACCGTCTCGCGAGCGTCCTCGAGGGCCTCGTCGGGGACGCTCTCGCTCACGTCCACGAGGAAGATGGTGCTCACCCGCGTCGCGTCGGCGGTCCGTGCCAGGCGCGCGACGGCGAGCGTCAGCGCGGCGGCGAGCGCGGTGCGGAAGAGGACGCCGAGCCAGCGCTGCAGTTGGGGAAGATCCGCGAGCGATCGCGTGGCCGCGAAGACGAAGAGCGGCGCCACCGCGAAGACGACGAGGTAGCGAGGCTCGAGCAGCTCGTACTCTTCGGCGCCGTAGGTGAAGCGCACGCCCCGCTGCGCGACGCGCCAGAGCCACGCGGCGAGGCCACCCGAGGCGGCGAGCGTCAGCAGCAACGCAGGCACGTGACGCCTCATACGGTGAGCCTCCGGTGGTAGGTCCACCACTCGACGGCGAGCACGAGCAACGCGAAGAGCACGAGGTAGAGCCAGATCTCGCGGCGGACCCCGACCTCGCCGCGCGTGGGCGCGCCCGCCTCGATGGTCCCCACGGTGAGCGCCTCGGCGGGCGCGATGAGGCTCTCCTCGCCGGCGCCGAGGTTGGCGGCGAAGAGCTCCGAGGCGCCGCCCTCGAGGCGGAGCTCGTAGAAGCCGGCGCGGCGCCCGGCGTAGACGGCGCGGCCGTCGTCGACTGGGACCTCGCGGGCTTCCCCGTCGGGATCGACGATCGTCACGGAGGCGAGGTCGCCCGGAACGGGGACGCGCCAGGTGTCGCCCGTGGCGTAGCTCGAGACGTAGCCCGCGCGCTCCTGCACGAAGAGGTCGATGGCGTTGAGCAAGAGCAAGGGCCACGCGATGCGGAGCGCGAGATCGCTCTCGCGGACGTCGAAGGTGAGCGCCACGAAGGGTTGGTTCTGGCGCGAGCCCGCGACCAGGAGCGGGCCACGGGCGTCGGCGCCGACGACGCGGTCGCCGGGCTCGGGCCGCACCAAGAGCGCCCTGCCGATGTTCACGTCGCGCAGCGCGGTGAACTGAAGCAGCGGGTGGCGGCGGTCCTGGCGCTCGAAGTATGGGCCCGGGATCTCGCCCGTGACCTCGAACGGGGCGACACCCCCCTCGCGCGGCCGCGGGTGGAGGTAGAGCGCGGCGCCCGGCGGCGTGGCGTCGGGGACCCACGAGTCGAAGACGTAGACGTCGAAGCGGCCTTCGCAGAGCCCCTGGGTCGTCGTCGACTCGTGCACGTCGAGGTACTCGTCGAGGAGGAGCGCGGCCTGGAGGTAGAGGTTGCCGTCGCTCACGACACAGACGCGCGCCCGCCGGCGCTCGGGGACGCGCGCGTAGGCCCGGTCGTCGGCGGGCAGCAGATCGGGCTCGCCGTCCGTGCGGCGGATGCGGGCCTCCATGGTGCGATCGACGCCGCTCACGTTCTGGAAGAAGCGGCGCAGGCGCTCGCCGGCGTGCACCGTCAGCCGCTGGACGTCGACCGTGCGCTCGTCGCCGAGGAGCTCGAGCTCGATCGCGGCGTCGGCCTCGGTCGGGTTGTAGATCTCGACGAGGACTTCGTTCTGGCTCTTGTCGAGCGGGTAACGGCGCACCGCGAACGCGGTCAGCGCCACGTTGGCGTCCCCCTCGCCGACCTTCACCCACGACAGGCGCACGTCGCGCGCCGCGAGCGCGTTCGCGAAGGCCTCGGGCGCGAAGCGGCCGGCGTCGAAGCCGCCGTCGCTCACGACCACGACCTCGGGCTGCGGCGCGTCGCGGAGCACGTCGAGCGCGAGGCGGAGGCCGGCGCGGAGGTTCGCGGCGACGTCGGTCGGCGCGAGCTGCTCGAGGCCGTCCTCGAGCACGCGCGGCTCGTCGGTCAGCGGCGTGACCGGGGTCGCGGTCGCGTCGAGCTGCGCGAGGAGCATCCGGTCGGCGGGGCCGAGCTCGGCGATCAGCGCGCGGACCTTGGCGAGCGCGGCCTCGAAACGCGTGACGCCGCGCTCCCCACGCGCGTCCTCGCCGTCGGTCGCCTGCATCGACGCGGAGGCGTCGACCAGCACGACGAGCGTGCGGCCGTCGCGGGTGACGGCGTCGGGCCGCGGATCGCCGAGCGCGAGGGCGAGGGCGGCGACGATCGCGAGGGCGACGAGGAGGGAGAGCCAGCGCTTGAGCTGGCTGAAGAGCCGCGTCGTCTGCTTCTCGGCGAGGACCTGCTCCCAGAGCTTGACGAAGGGCACCTCGACCCGTCGCCGTCGGAGCTTCAGGAGATAGAGCACGACGACGGCCGCGCCGACGCCGCCGAGGATGCCGAGCACGGTCGTGAGCGGCAGCCCGGTGAAGGTGATGCCGAAGGTGAGCCCGAAAGAGAAGCCGAGCGCGGGCGTCACCGGACGAGCCCTCCGCTGCGGAGCACCCCGAGGATGGCCTCGTCGAAGGGCACGTCGGTCGAGAGCGCGTGGTAGGGGACCTGCTTCTCGCCGCAGAAGCTCTCGATGCGGTGGCGGTAGTCGCGGTGCGCGGCCTCGAGCTTGGCCAGCAGCCGGGGGGTGACGGTCACGTCGCGCGCTTCGCCCGTCTCGCGGTCGACGATGCGCACGTCGCCGTGCAGCTCGGGGCGGGCCTCGCGGGGGTCGACGACGTGCAGCACGTAGGGCTCGAACTTCGCGAAGCGGAGCTGGTTGATTCCGTCCTCGAAGCCCTTCGGGTCGTAGAGATCGCTGATGAGGAGCGCGATGCCGCGCCGCTTGTTCTGGGCCGCGAAGGCGCGGAGCGCGCTCGCGAGGTCGGTCTGTCCCTCGGCGCGAACGCCGCGGAGGAGCTCGAAGACGCGGAAGACGCGGTTCTTGCCGCGGGTCGGCGGGAGCCGGTCGTGCATCTGGTCGCGGAGGGTCAGGACCGAGACGCGATCGAGCCCGGCGAGCGCGACGTAGGCGAGCCCGGCGGCGAGCTGTTTGGCGTAGCGGAGCTTGGGCGGATCGCCCATGCCCATCGACGAGGAGGCGTCGACGAGGACGTAGACCGCGAGGTCTTCTTCCTCTTCGAAGAGGCGCACGAGCAGGCGCCCGGTGCGCTGGTAGACGTTCCAGTCGAGGTAGCGGAAGTCGTCGCCTGGGACGTACTCGCGGTGGTCCGCGAACTCGATCCCGGCGCCGGTCTTCTTGCTGCGGCGCTCGGCGCGCATGCGTCCGGCGTAGACGCGGCGGGCCACGATGGCGAGGTATTCGAGCTTGCGCTGGAAGGCCTCGTCGAAGAGCTCCGCGTCGTCCGACCCGCGCGACGTCGGCTCGCGACGACGCAGCCACCCGCCCTTCGCGCGCTCGCTCGCGCGGTCTCGCTCGCCTCCCGTGGGGCGCCTGCGCAGGCCGAGCTTGTCCAGGAAGGCCACGCCGCCCGGCTCAGCCGGTCTCCTTGACCGACGCGAGGATGTCCTCGAGGACCGCGTCCGCGGCCACGCCTTCGGCCTCGCCCTCGAAATTGAGGATGACGCGGTGGCGGAGCGCGGGGCGCATCGCCCAGCGCACGTCGTCGATGGCGGCGGCGAAGCGCCCCTCCATGACGGCGTGGATCTTGGCCGCGAGGAGCATCGCCTGGGCGCCCCGCGGCGAGCCGCCGAAGCGGACGAAGCGCTTCACCTTCTCGGGCGCGCTCGGCCGATCGGGGTGTGTCGCTTCGAGCACGCGGATGGCGTAGTCCTTCACGTGGTGCGAGACGGCGACGTCGCGGACGACCTTCCGCATCGTGAGGATCGTGTCGCGGTTCATCACCGGCGTGACCTCGGGGCGCTCGTTGCCGGTGGTGCGGTCGAGGATGGCGTGCAGCTCCTCGCGCGACGGGAAGCCGACGTGGAGCTTGAAGAGGAAGCGATCGAGCTGTGCCTCGGGGAGCGGGTAGGTGCCCTCCATCTCGAGGGGGTTCTGGGTCGCGAGCACGAAATAGGGCTCGTCGAGCACGTAGGTGTGGTTCGCGACCGTCACCGTGTGCTCCTGCATGACCTCGAGCATCGCGCTCTGGGTCTTCGGGGTCGCGCGGTTGATCTCGTCCGCGAGGACGATGTTCGCGAAGACCGGCCCTTTTCGGAACTCGATGCGGGGCGCGCCGCCGACGTCGGTCATGACCGTGGTGCCGAGGATGTCGGCGGGCATGAGATCCGGCGTGAACTGGATGCGCGAGAACGAGAGCTGGAGCGCGTTCGCGAGGGTGCGGACGAGCATCGTCTTGCCGAGGCCGGGCACGCCCTCGAGCAGCGCCTGGCCACCCGCGAGCAGGCACGTGAGCACGCCGTCGACGATCTCGTCCTGGCCGACGATCATCTTGCCGATCTCGTCTTTGACGCGGCGTAGATCGTCTCCGAAGCGCGCGACGATCTCTTGGGGCTCACTCTCGCTCATGTCGGTCTTTCCTCGGTGGGCTCACTCGGCCGGCTGCGCGGGCGCGCCGTCGCGGGGGCGGATGAGCTGGAAGTAACGTCGCACGTAGAAGCGATAGCCCGGCGGGACCTCGTCGCGCTCGAGGACCTCCTCGGCGTGGCCGGCGTAGTCGGTGAAGACCTGCCGGTACCCCTGGCCGACGAAGCCGCGGTTGGCGGCGCCGAGGATGACCTCGCTTCGTGACGGACCCTGATCGCTCTCCTGACCGGAGACGCGCGTGTTCTGCCGGTTGCCGCGCAAGGCGGTGGCGTCGTCGAAGAGGTTCGGATCGTGCCCCGTGCCGGCCTGCGAGCCTCCGGGGTCGGTCCCCTGACCCTGGCCTTGGCCTTGCTGGCCCTGCCCGCCGCCCATGCCGGGGAGCTCGAGCACGGCGTTCCCGCCTTGGCCTCCGGGCGTGAGCTCGACGACCTGCTCACCCTGACCTTGGCCCTGACCACCTTGACCTTGGCCCTGACCTTGGCCGCCTGCCTGGCCCTGACCTTGGCCGTCCTGGCCTTGACCCTGGCCCTGCTGGCCGCCCTGGCCCTGACCCTGGCCTTGCTGGCCCTGACCCTGACCTTGCTGGCCCTGACCCTGGCCTTGCTGGCCCTGACCCTGGCCTTGCTGGCCCTGACCCTGGCCTTGCTGGCCCTGACCCTGGCCTTGCTGGCCCTGTTGACCGGGCATCCGGAGCCGTACGTTGCCCTGACCGCCGCCGGCCTGGAGCACGAAGCGCTGTAGGCGCTGGCCTTGGCCCTGACCTTGGCCTTGCTGCTGTTGCTGCCCGTCCTGGCCGCCCTGGCCGCCCTGCTGTTGTTGCTGCTGCTCTTGCATGCGGCGGATCATCTCGCGGAGCTGCTGCATCTGCCGCTGGAGCTCTCGCCGTTGCTCCTCGCTCATCTGCTCGCGCGCCATCCGGTTGAGCTCCTCGGCCAAGCGCTGCATCGCCTCGCTCTGTTGTTGGCGGTCGCGCGCGTCGCGGTTGAGCTCTTCGGCCGCTTGCTGCATCTCACGGCGGAGGCGATCGAGCTGCCGTCGCTGCTCCTCGAGCTGCTGCTCCTCGCGCTGGAGGCGCTCGAGCTGGCGCTCGCGGCGTCGCAGCAGGCGGCGCTCCTCTTCGGTCTCGGTCTGCTGCTGCTCGCGCTGCCGCTGGAGCAGGCGCTGGAGCTCTTCGCGCTGCTGACGTAGCTCGTCGAGCCGGCGCTGCTCGTCGTCGCGAGAGGCGCGGTCGAGCGCCTGGCGCAGTCGATCGAGCTCCTGTCGTGACGGAGTCTCCGTCTCGAGCCGCGTCGCGAGCTCGCGCATCGCGTCCGCGGCGCGCGCAGCGTCACCGTCTCGGAGCGCCTCGGACGCCGCCTGCGTGAGCGACGCGCGTTGCAGCTCGCGGCCCATCTCCTGGAGCTGCTCGCGCACCTGCTCGGCGGTCGCGGGCCGACCCTGGGTGAGCTGCTGCTCGATCTGCTGCAGTCGCCTCAGGGCCTCGGTGCGGTCGAGGCGCCGGTCGGCCATGTCCTCGAGCACCTGGTTGAGCGCGCGGGCGGCCTGGCGGACGTCGTCCGAGGTCTCGCGGTCGCGCAGCACGGGCTCGAGGCTGGCGGCGAAGCCATCGAGCGCGTCGTCGTCGATGAGCAAGGGCGCGAGCTCGGCGACGACGGGCTCGGGCGGGGGGGGCTGGAAGACTCGAAGGAACGACAGCCCCGTCACCGCGAGGCCGAGCACGAAGGCCGGCACGAGGTCGCGCGGGGCGCGGAGCGGCATCGCGCGCTTCGGGTCGAGCCCCTTCGCGTGCACCTCGGCGTCCGCGATGGCCGCCTCCATGAAGGGCGTGCGCTCGGGGCTCGCGGCGAGCTCGATGGCGTTCGCGAGCCGCGAGGCGAGGGCGTGGCTGCGGTCGAGGAGCTGCGCGGGGAGCAGCCGCGGCACGCGGCGCAAGAGGCCGATGAGGACGCCGAGGGCGGGGAGGGCGAGCGCCACCGCCAGCCAGCTCCGCTCCGCCTGGTCGATGACCCCGGCGCGCGAGAGCGCGAGCCCGATGGCGGCGATCCCGAGGCCCGCCACGAGGAGCACCACGCCGGCGTCGAGAGCCCGCTGGAGGCGGATCCGGCGCCGGACCGCCGCGAGGGCTCGCTCTACGTGGGGAGGCAGGGGCATCGTGCGTGTAGACGTTGGGGGCGCTCGAAGGTTCTGGGGTCGTTTCGCGCGTGGGGGCGGCGCGCGGCCTCCGGGTGCAGCATACGACGCGTCGGGGTGGATGACCCTTGGGAGTTTCTGGTCGGCGTTTCGCGGGCTTGGGGGGCGAACGCGCGAGGCGGACCTGAGCTTCCACTCGGCGCCACTCCACGTTCGGGGCCGAGAAGCGCGGCCAGGATCGAGTGGGCCTCAGCAGCCCGCGGCGCTCGCGGCCTCAGGACTCCCCGCGCTCGCGGCCTCGGCCGCGCTCGTGGCCTCGGGGCTGCCGGGGGCCTCGAGGGTGGCCGCGGGCCCGTCGACCACCGTGCCTTCCGTGCCCTCGATGTCTTCGGCGGGCTCGGCCGGCTCGGGACGATCGCTCGGCGCGGCGGCTTCGCGGCCGAGGGCCCGTCGGACGTCGGCGGGCACCCGCGCCTCGTCGGCGTAGATGACGACCTCTTGGCCGACGCGCAGGTCCGTCCGGTGAGAGAGCTGGTTGATGCGCGCGACGCTGCCGACCGAGAGGCCGAAGCGGCGCGCGATGCTCGCCATCGTGTCCCCTTCGGCGACCTGGTAGCGGAACCGCACCCGACCTTGGCGGCGCTCGTGGTCGTCGAAGAACGCCTCGGTCCCGACGGTGACCAGCCGCACGTCGCGCTCGGTCAGCACCAGCGCCTCGGAGAGGTTCACGGTGCGCGGCACGAAGAGCTGCAGGAACATGCCCGCGTGCAGCGTCGCGGCGGGATCGATGTGGTTCCAGCGGCGGATCTCGTCGACGCTGACGCGGAAGAAGGTCGCGATGTCGTCGAGCCGGTCGGGGGCCGCGACGCGGTAGAAGACGCGCGCGCGGTCCGGGTAGCGGAAGGTGCCTTCGGGCAGGGCGATCACGGGGGGCTCGTCCGGCGTCGGCAGCTCGCGGGGCGTGACCGCGGGCACGAAGAGGGTGGTGCCGGCGCCGAGGAGCTCGCCGTCCTCGACCGCGTTGAGCTGGGCGAGCTCCCGCTCGCTCGTGCGGAAGCGGTAGGCCACGTCCGCCAGCGACTCCCCGAAGCGCATGGTGTACGAGGTCGACTGCGGAGCGCTCGGGCGCTGCCGCGTCCAGCGCGCGGCGAAGGTCTCCGCGTGCGCCGCGGGCACATTGACGGCGTAGGCGGGGCCCGGCGGCACGCGGCCGCGGCGGAGGTGCGGGTTGAGCGCCTGGAGCTCCTCGAGCGGGCGGTCGGCGGCGCGGGCGATCTGCGCGAGCGTGGTGCCACCCGGGACCTCGAAGGGCCGCGCGTCGAGCGAGACGTCCTGGCCGACGTCGGCGAAGCCGAAGTCCTCCGGGTTCCGCATCACGACCGCGCACGCCATGATCTTCGCGACGTAGATCTTCGTCTCGAAGGGCAAGCCGGCCTCGAGGTCGGCGAGCGTCCAATAGTCGTTGGTGTTGTATTTGCGGATGGCGCGCAGCAGGGCGCCGTAGCCCATGTTGTAGGCGGCGAGCGCGAGCTCCCAGCGGCCGAAGCGCCGCTGGAGATCGCCGAGCATCTGCGCGGCGGCGCGGGTCGAGGCGACCGGGTCCATGCGCTCGTCGATCCAGCGATCCTGTCGCAAGCCGTACTCCGCGCCCGTCCGCGACACGAACTGCCACATGCCGACGGCCCCACGGTGCGAGCGGACGGTTGGATCGAAGCCGGACTCGGCCATCGCCACGCAGCGGAGGTCGGGCGGCAGACTGCGGGCCTGGAGCTCGGACTCGATCGTCGCGCCGTATCGGGTCGATCGGCGGAGCCAGGCGCTCATCAGCGAGCGGCCGCGGGAGTCCTCGCGGAAGTACTCGAGGTAACGAACGACCTGATCGTGGAAGCGGATGGGGAGGTCGGGCAGCAAGAGGCCCTCGAGCCAGGGGGCCGCGCGGCCCGCGGCCTCGGGGGCCAGCGAGGGCACGTCGCTGGTCGCTGCCCGCGGGATGCCGAAGGCCGGCTCGACCTGCACGAGCGCCGCCGAGCGCTGGAACATCGCGCGCTCCGCGCGGCGGAGGGCCTCGAGCGCGGGAGACTCCTCTCCGGCGAAGTAGAGCGCGAGGTCGTCGTCGTCGCTCGGGGGCTCGGGTTGGGCCTTCGCGGAGGCTCCGGCGAAGACGACGGCGACGAGGAGGACGATGCGCACCGCGGGATCGTACGATCCCAATTGGGGACCCTGTCGAGATTCTGTCATCACGTCCGATACGCTCGGGTGGGATGTAGCATCGCGGGGGACGGGCAGCGACTCGCGTCCGGGGCCGCGTCGGGGGCCGTGTCGGGGGCCGTGTCCGGGTCCGGGGCCGTGTCGGGGGCCGTGTCCGTGTCCGTGTCCGGGGCCGTGTCCGTGTCCGGGGCCGTGTCCGGGGCCGTGTCCGGGGCCGGGGCCGTGTCCGGGGCCGTGTCCGGGGCCGTGTCCGGGGCCGTGTCCGGGGCCGTGTCCGGGGCGGGGTCCGGGGCCGTGTCCGGGGCCGTGTCCGGGGCCGTGCCCGGGGCCGTGTCCGGGGCGATGGCGCTGCGGCTCAGGGTTGTTCGAGGAGCTGCTCGGGAGAGCAGACCGGGGTTCCGCCGAGCGCGGCAGCTGGGCTCGCCCAGAGCCGCTCGAGGTCCCATGGCAGCCGGGCCTCGACACGAAGGAGCGCCCCGGTCCTCGGGTGTGGCAGCTCGATCGTCGCCGCGTGCAGCGCGTGGCGCGGGTGGACGAGGCGCCGGAGCAGCGCGGGCGTCAGGCCCTCGTCGATCGCGTCGAGGAAGGGCTGCACCCCCTCCGGACCGTAGAGCTTGTCGCCGACGATCGGGTGGCCGAGCGCGGCGAGGTGCACGCGGAGCTGGTGTTGACGGCCGGTCTCGGGGTGCAGCGAGACGAGGCTCGCGCCCTCTCGGCGCTCGAGCACCTCGTACTCCGTGCGCGCGTGCAGGCCGTCCTCTGCGAGCACCATGCGCACGTGGGGGCCGTCGTCGTCCGCGTTCTTCATCGCGAGCTCGACCACCCCGCGGTCGGAGGCCAGCTCCCCGCGCGCGATGGCCACGTAGCGCTTGCCGACCTCACGGCGCTCGAAGCACTTCTTCAGCGCGACCTCGGCGGCGATGTGCTTGCTGCAGACGACGATCCCGCTCGTCTCCCGGTCGAGCCGGTGGCAGTACGTGGGCGCGTCGTCGCCGAAGTCCCTCTCGAGCAGCTTCTGCAGCGTGTTGCGGTGGTACGTCGCGCTCGGGTGCATCGGCAGACCCGCGGGCTTGTCGACCACGACCACGTCGTCGTCCTCGTAGAGCACGCCGTAATGCCGTGGCGTCGGCGGCTCGTTCATCGGCGGCCGCACGATGAGCACGACCTCCCCCTCGCGGACCCGGTCGGACGCGCGGCGCCGGCGGCCATCCGGAAAGCGCGCGCACGCACGGACGATCTCGTTCGCTCGTGTCCGCGAGAGGCGCGGGATCCGGAGCGACAGGAAGCGATCGAGCCGCAGCCCCGCCTGCTCTTTGGGCACGCGGAAGCTGAGCACGATCGAGTCGGGGTGGCAGTCGGGAGGCGGAGAGTCCATCGAGCGCGACGCGCAGGTGTAGCAGCTCGGCGAACGGTTCGGGATCGCGCGCGGAGACAGCTGCTCCACGCAACCGGGCGCGGAACGCGCCGAGAAGGGGTCTCCCGACAGGAGGCTCGATGGCGCATGACAACCCGGATGATCCAGCGCTTCGCCAAGACGACCTGCTCTCCGCGGTTCCAGACGATGGAGGCTCGGGGCGCGCTTCCTCCACCGCCTCTTCGGGCGAGCTCCACAATCCGCACGATGCCTTGTTCCGTCGTGCGTTCTCGAACGCCAGCGAAGCGACCGCGTTGCTCCAGGCGATGCTCCCTCCCGGCGTCTGCTCTCGGATCGACTGGGCGACGCTGCGTGTCGAGCCCGCCGAGTTCGTCGATCCCGCCCTCCGACGCACCTCGGGCGATCTGCTCTATTCGGTCGACCTCGCCGGCCTCCGCGCGCTGATTCACGTCCTCGTCGAGCACCAAAGCACGCCAGATGCGATGATGCCCTGGCGGATCTGGGGATATCTTCACCGAATCTGCGAGCGCGTCGTCGCGCAGCAAGGCGGTTCGGGGCCCCTCCCGCGTGTCGTTCCGATCGTCGTCTACTGCGGGAAGCGACCTTGGAACGCGCCTCGAACCGTCGAGGCCCTCTTCGACGGCCCCAGCCTTGGTCCGACGCTCGATCAATGCGTGCCGCGGATGAGCTATCTGCTCGACGACCTAACCCAGCTCACGCCGAGCGAGCTCCTCGCCCGAGGCCTCCCAGCCTTTGGTACCCTCGCGCTCTGGGCGCTCCGAGCCGTGGCGATGGGCGACCTGGTCGACACCATCCGGACGGTCGCCCACGTGTTCGACGAGCTGATCCGCAGTCGCACGGGCCGCGAGGCACTCGGCACGATCATGCGCTACCTTGTGGGGGTGCTTCGGGAGGACGAGCACCCCACCCTCGAACGAACCATCGCCCAGCTAAGCCCACCATCTCAGGAGCTCGCCATGACATCGCTCGCAGACAGCCTGATCCGAGAGAGCCTCAAGCAAGGGATTGCGGAGCGCGAGGCGCACGGAATCGTGGAGAAGATTGTGCAGAAGATTGCGCGGGGGGTTGCGCAGAAGATCGAGCAGGGCCACGCGCAGGGCCACGCCCAGGGCCACGCGCAGGGCCACGCCCAGGGCCACGCACAGGGCCGTGCGGAGGAGCGGATCGCGATGGTCACGAAGCTGCTCACCCTGAAGTTCGGCCCACTCGACGAGGCTCACCGTCAGCGTCTCGCGTCGGCGTCTCTCGACGAGCTCGAGAGCTTCTTCGAGCGTGTGCTCTTCGCCTCCTCGATGGACGAGGTCATGGGCAAGGACTGACGGCGCCCTTACTCCACGCGATGCCGCACCCGTGGCGCGCTCACGCGGCGGAAGGCGCCGCCGCGACGCACCTCGACGAACGCCCGGACCCCGACCGGCCCGCGCAAGAGCCCGAGCGCATGCGACGCCGCGAGCACGGGCTCTCCGTCGACGCTGACGAGGACGTCGCCGACGCGCAGGACCCGCGCGCTCGGGTCGAGCACCTCCGCGACCCGGACCACGTTTCCAGCCGACGAGAGCGCGACCGCGACCCCGGTGACGAAGCGACCGGCGGTCTCCTCTTCCTCGGCGACGACGAGGCGCGCGTTCGTCACGAGGCGCACCTCGGTCTCCCCGCCAGCGTCGACGCGCGCGCGCGGGCTCTCCGCGCTGCCCGCGGTCGGGTGCGCGACGGCGACCCGCACGAGGCCCGGCACGAGCGCGAGGCGCGCGCGCCCTTCGGCGTCCGTCTCGCCCATCGGATGCCCGTCCACGCGCACGCGCGCGCGCGGCACGGGGTCGCCGAGCACGTCGACGACCTCGAGCGCGAGCGTCCCGGCCGCGGGCAGCTGCAGCGAGGCGGTGGAGCGCTCGCGTGCGCGTACGACGACGCGCGCTCGCGCCGAGAGCCGCCCGCCCGCCTCGGCCTCGAGCGTGTATTCGCCGGCCGGGAGGTCGTCGAGCACCGACTCCCCTTCGCGGCTCACCGCTATCCGCGCGATGGGCCCCTCGGCGCGGACCGAGACGCCGTCGAGCGCGTCACCACGCTCGTCGACCACCCGGACCGTCACGCCCCCGCCCGGCGCGAGCTCGAGGCGCTGCTCGCGGTCGCTCAGGTCGAGCACGCCAGCGAAGCGCCCCGCTGGCGCCTGCACGTCCACGCGAAACGGCCCGCTCGGCAGCCCGCCGAAGGTCAGCGTTCCGTCCGACGCGCTCACCGCCGTGCGGTCGAGCGGCGCCTCGGCGCGCGTCCCCTCGAGCCGCACCTGCGCGCCCGCCACGGGGAAGCCGCGGTCGTCGAAGATCCGAAGCGAGAGCGAGGCCTGCACCGTCTCGACGACGAGCTCGACCTGCTCGGTCGCGCCATCGCGCACCTCGCGTCGGGCGCGCGCGGCGGGCGCGTCGGCCGGGCGCGCCGTGACCACCGCGACGCCGAGCACGCCCGCGAAGCGAAAGATCCCGTCGACCCGCGTGTACACCGAGCGCGGCCAGGGCTCGCGCTCCGCCGCGAGCTCGACGAGGACCGGCCCGAGCGGGTACCCGCGCGCGTCGAGCACCCGGCCCTCGATCACCCCGCCTTCCGGCAGCGTGATCGACACCTCCCGCGTCTCTCCGGGCGCGAGCCTCAACGCGCCGCTCAGGCCCGGCGCGCGGTCGCCGTGCTCGGCCTGCACCTCGCCGACGCCCGCTGACACCCCTGGCAGCTCGAAGCGCCCGCGCGCGTCGGTCACGACGACGACGCTCGTGACGAGTGTCGGCGCTTCGCCCCACGCCGACGCCGCGTCGAGCGGGATGGGCGGCACCGGTCCCGAGGTCACGCCGAGGCCCCCCGCCGCCCGGAGCTCGCCCCCCTCCCCCTCGAGCGGCGCCGCGCTCTCGCCGAGCCAGCGCACCGTCGCCCCTGCGACGGGCCGCTCCCACGCGTCGAGCACGATCCCGCGCACGGACGCCCCGCGGCGCAGCACCAACTCGACCGGCCCCGGCACGACGAAGCGCGAGGTCGCGCCGACGTGGCCCTCCGCGCGGGCGGTCAGCCATCCGGCGCCGGTCGCCAACCCCTCGAAGCGGAAGCCGCCGTCCGGGCGGCTCGTCGTCGTACGCGGCATGAGCCCGATCGACTCCTCGGTGAGCGCGAGCGTGGCGCCCGCGATCGGCGCCCCCGTCTCGTCGACGACGCGCCCAGCCAGGCTTCGACCGGGCAAGAGCTGGAGGACCACTGCCGCGGGTGCGGCGCCCGCCGGCGCAACCCCCTCGCCGAACGCGAGCCCCCGCCGAGGCGGCGAGACCTCCGCCCCGCGCCGGGCGACGAGCTCGTAGATGCCCGGCGGGACGTCGCCGAACGCGAAGGCGCCGTCGCCATCCGTGACCGCCTCGCGCGGCGGCCAGACCCCGCTGCCCACGAGCGCCACGCTCGCGCCTTCGGCGGGCGCGCCGTCGACGCCGAGCACGTGGCCGAAGAGCTCGGACGCGGGCTCGAGCACCAGGGTCACCTCCGCCTCGTCGAGCGGGACGTCCAGAGTGGCCGGCGCGTACGCGTGCGCGCGGGCCCGCACCCGAAGCCCGCTCGGCCAGAGGTCCGCGAGCTCGAAGCGGCCATTCTCGTCCGCCTCCACCTGCCTCGGGGCGACCTCCTCGAGGGGCGTGCCCGCGTCGTCGATCGCGACGAGGTCGACCCGCGCGCCCGCGATGGGGCGCCCCTCCGGGTCCTCGACGGTGCCCGTGAGGTCGCGCGCCTCGGGCATGACGACGTCACCCCCAGCGGCGCTCTCGACCACCACGGTCGCGCGGCCCGGGGCGCGGAGCGTCAGCCGCCCGCCAGCGCTCGCGAGCCGAACGCGCCCCTCGGCGTCGCTCCAGCGCTCTTCGACCTCGCCTTCGAGGATCTGCTCGATCCGGACCCCAGAGAGCGGCCGCCCCTGCGGATCGACGACGCGAAGGGCTCGAGCTTCGTCCTCGACGCTCGTCGGCCAAGGCGCGGCAGGCGGCGCAGCCGGGAACGCCAGGAGCGCGAGCGCGAGCAAGCCGAAGAGGCCTCCGCTGAGTCCCGGGGTGTCTCGTCCTCGCACGTTGGGCGGATGCTACACGGCGCGGCTGCGCGCTTCTTCCCGACTCGCACCCGGATGGTGTCTCCGGTCGTCGGCGGGCTGTCGCGCGTTGAACTTTCGTCGGCGAGGAGTAGACCGCTGTCGATGGAATCATCCGATCTCGGCGCGAAGAACGTTCGCCCGACCCCTGCGCCCGCCGACTTCCGGGCCGCGGTCCGCGCGGCGCGTTTCGGGGCGCTCGCGTCGGTCGAGCTCGCGCGTTACGAGCTCTCGCTGCGTCGGCACGCGCCCGAGGCTCGTCGGGCCTTGTTGCGCGACGCCCGCCGCCGCGTGGCCACGCGCCTCTTGACCACCCTCGGCGTGAAGGTGGACGGCGAGGGCGGCGACGAGACGCCGCGCGCGCGCCTCATCGTGGCGAACCACCGCGCGGCGCTCGACATCGGCGTGCTGCTGACGCGGGTCGACGCGGTCTTCTTGAGCCGCGCCGATCTCGCCGAGTGGCCGCTCCTCGGCCGCATGGCGCGTCACGCGGGCACCGTCTTCGTCGACCGGGCGTCGCAGGCGAGCGGCGCGAACGCGATCCGCGCCATCCGACGGCGCCTCGCGGAGGGCGACAGCGTCGTCGTCTTCCCCGAGGGCAGCACCTTCGCGGGCGACGCGGTCCAGCCCTTCAAGCCCGGCGCGTTCGCCGCCGCGCGCGGGCTCGACGTCGACATCGTGCCCGTCGGCCTCGCGTACCCGAGCGGGGTCGAGTACGTCGGCGTCGACTTCGTCACGCACCTGCGCACGGTGGCCGCGCGGCGCACCACGCCCGTCGGCCTCGTGGTGGGCGAGCCCTTCCGCGCCGAAGGACGCACCGCCGCGCTCGCCGAGCGCGCCGAGCACGAGGTGCGCGAGCTCGTCGTGCGCGCGCGGCGACGCCTCGCGCCCATCGAATGATTTCGCCCGGCCGGCGTCTGAGTGGGTACAGTGGCCGCCCGCCCCCTCGGTCGGCCCAGGACTCACGGAGAACGCCATGAAGCTCGCCCTTCCCCTCCTCGTCGGACTCGCGCTCGCCTCGAGCGGCTGCGTCGTCCACACGAGCGGCCGCGCCACCGTGCGAACGAGCGGCACCGTCGCCGTGCAGGCGCGCTACACGCCGCCGAGCTACGTCGTGGTCCACGCGCCGCCTCCCCCGTTGCGTTCGGCCACCGTCCGCACGGCGCGCCCCTCGACCCAGGCGATCTGGGTGGATGGGTACTGGGACCTCCGCGGGAACCAGTGGGTCTGGGTGGACGGCCACTGGTTCACGCCGCAGCCCGGCTACGTGTGGGAGGCGCCCGTCGTCGTCGTGGTCGAAGGTGGCGGGTATCAGTACCACCCAGGTTATTGGCGGCGCCCGCAGCAGGCTCCGCCGCCGGTCTACCGCGCCTCGGGGACGGTGCGCGTCTCGGTCGGTGAGCCGCCCGTCGTGCGCGTTCGCCCCTCCGAGGTGCACCAGAGCACGGTCGTGGTGCGCCCCG